>CAYJPN010000017.1:0-109608 GCA_964372115.1 uncultured Ignavibacteriaceae bacterium | reverse complement strand
ATCATTTTTATGATTCTACAAATCGCCATTTACACAAAATGTTTTACACACTCTTGTTATCCGCTTTTTGTTTTGGAAAATGCCAATAAATCTTTTTCTTTTGGTCATTTTTTTGTGCTTCCCATGCTTTCACTTCTTTTTTCAGCACATCCATTGACCCGATTTTTCTGTCCAAACATTCTGCTTCTAATATGTTTATTTCTATTTCTGCCATATTTAACCAGCTTGCATGTTTAGGTGTGTAATAAAATTCTAATCGGCTCAATATTCTTTTTGCCTCCGCTTTTGAAAATGTTTCGTAAAAAGATTTTGCAAAATGAGTATTAAGATTATCGGCCACCAATCTGATCTTCACTGCTTTTGGATAAACCTCATCTATCAATATATTTCTAAAACATGCAAAATCTTGTTTTGTTCTTCGTTCGGTAATTGACAAAAAATGTCTGCCGGCCATTGCTTCTACCGCCACAAAAATATTACCTGTCCCATTCCGCTTATATTCATAGTCATACTTTGCTACGCTGCCCGGCTTTAATGGTAATATTCCTCTTACATCTTCTATCAACTGTTTGCTCTTTTCATCCACACATACCACTGGATATCGTTCATCATAATCTTTCTGATACAATTCTAACAACGCATACATTCTCTGCCTGTATTCTTCTGTGATGGAAGTAATGCACCACATCTTTCTTAACCAAGGCTTACATTCGTTTTTTTTAGTGTCAACCTGATAGTTTCTCTGTTAATTGTATCCAATCCTTTCTTTTCTTTTAGATTTTGGGATAACAACGCCAGTGTCCATCTTATTCTTCCTTCAGGTGGTTGGCTACAGGCTGTCGCTATGATTTCTGCTTTTTCTTTCACTCCATATTTTTCCGGTTGACCACTTCGTTTCTTCTCACGCAATGCATTCTCAAGCCCTTCTTTCAAATATCTTTGCTTAGTTCGCCAAATCGTTGCTCGATCAACATCCAGAAAATCTTTTATCTCTGAATCTTTCTTCCCTTTATCAAGCAACAATAAAATATTGGCTCTATTATATTCCCGTTCACTTCGGTGATCCGATTTTTTAAATTCTCGCAGAAGTATAACTTCCTTTTCTGTTAATTTTATATCGGTTCTTTTCATAGTTATAGCCTTTTTTTCTGCAAAGATATAAAAACTATAACTATGTTGTAAAATTATATTGTCAATATACTAGTTACGAAAACGGGTTGGTTTGAGTTTAGGTCGTGAGCATTTTTATAATTGCTTTTATAAAAAAAATGGGCTCATAAACTTGAGCCCATTTCATTATTCATGTATTTCATAAAAAACATTGTTGTAAAAAAATCGTACATTTTGTCCCAATGCAAGAAATTGGGCGGTCGCTGGTTGCTTATTTAGAAGATTAAAATATTCATCGGAGTTGAACTTAATTTTTACTTTCTTAGCATTACTTTGATTTTGTAATTCGCTGTCAATCCAAAATTTGTCATATTGGTAGATGGCTCTACCCGATACTTGTTTTACCTGCTGTGTTAAATTTTTCAAATTGCCGTGCGAATCTGTGTATGATAATCTTTCGCTTCCCTGTTGAGTCTGGTAAAAGTTTGAAGCGGAATTTAAATTTTGAAATTCTTCACTCACCACGACGCCGCCTGCACCTGATTTATCCCTCATTCGTAAATAATCATTCTCAGTTTCCTTTTTTAGTTCGGGTCTTGGAGGCAGAGTCTGTAATTCATCGGCAAGTCTGTTTCCTCTAATCCGAATATCTTCATCTTCCATAATTAAATAACTTGTGTACGGTGTTATAATTCCATATCGGCGGGCTAAAGTTGTAACCTCATCGATTAATTCTTTATTCTCACCATTCAGTCTTATTAAATCGAGCAGATATCCTACTCTTCGCGAAGCCCAAAGCAAAGGAATAAAATTGTATTGGCTGTTGTCAGCCGCAGTGCTGCTGCTCGATGAAAACAATTTCTCCTGTCCGTTTAATTTTCCGCTCAAGGTTACTGTTAAATCCCGTTTCCCGGCATACCTTCCAAACACAAGAAGGTTTGATCCTTTAAACAAATCGGGAAGATCTTTCGGATAAGTTTGGTAAACTTTTACATTATTGTCGAATTTCAATTTCAAATCACTCAGTACCGGAGATTGAATTTTATCATAAAAATTCGATAGTTTAATTTCGATATCCTCTTTATCACTTACATAAGTTCTCCAGGCTTTCGTAGCATCGGTAAGTTTATCAAGAAGATGAGTATTTATTTCGCTGCCTATTCCGAATGTGAATATTCTCGAATTATTTTTATTGGCTTTCAATATTATTTTTACAAGTTTATCATCAATTGTTTCCCCGATAGTAGGCTTCCCGTCAGTTAGGAAAACCACAAAATGAGGTCGAGATGATTTTTGATAATTTTCAAAGGCTAACTCAAATGCCTCCTCTATATTTGTTCCACCGATTGCCTGAAGATCGGCAATAAACTTTTTAGCTTCATTAATATTCTGTTTATCAATGTTTTCTAAAGTTTTAAATAGCGAATAAGCTTCGGTTGAAAACCGGATTATATTAAACCGATCGCCGGAATTCAAATTGGTAATGCAGTACATCAAAGCCTTTTTAGCCTGCTTTAATTTTTCGCCGCTCATACTTCCGGAAACATCCAGAACAAAAATAATATCCTTATTTTCAATCTGATTTTTATCAATCTCAATTGAAGGTGAGGCGCTCAATAAAAAGTAATTGTCTTCATTTTCAGAATTGTAAGTCAGAAGGGATAATCCGACTGAAGAGGAATTTTTTGAAAAATACAATTTAAAATCGGAATCAGGTTTTATATTATCCGCTTCATATGATATGATTGAATGATTATCAGTTTTATTTATTATTTCAACTTCGTGAGTTGGCGAATAAATACTTTTTATCATTTCATCTGATTTGAGATCTATTTTAACTGAAACATCTTTCAGCGGTTTTGATGAAAACTTTTCGGTGTTAAGCGGATAGATATATTCAAAAAAATTATTGTCGGATTGTAAAACTTCGGTATAACTTATCGAAATTATTTTTTCGCTTCTAGGCTCAATAGGGAAAATACGGAGTTTGAAAATATTTTGTCCGCTGTATTCTAACAGCGCCGGATCGCGCATCTGCCTTACGATATCCTCATAAATTTTTCTGGCTTTGTCGGCGTCAAGCAGTTCAGCCTTTGTTTCCTTTCCGTTTATTACCATCGTAAAATTATTTATTACCGCCCCCTTCGGAATAGGGAAAATATAAAACCCCTCAAGCTGAACATTTGATGGATTGTAAAAAGATTGATCAATTTTTGTTATTGCCGATTGTCCATCAATCTTAACGTCAACTTTGTGATAGAGAACTTCCAAAGGGAAAGGACTTGAAAGCGGGTGCGGATTCGGCACTACGATGAATCCGTCAGCAATAGCATTGGTGATAATTATTAATGCGATAAAAGAGGATAATATTATTTTTAACATTTTAATTTTCCTTCCATTGTCGAGGTTTAAATTGTCATGCTGAAGCCAGACGCCTAAACATGATAATAATTAATACTTTTTCCCGAACGAATAATTTTTTTGCTCTGCCTGCTCACGAATTGTCTTTATCATAACTGCATCAAGAGTGTTATCCTTTTTGTCCTCAAGCATTTTTTGCGCAATGTATTTACTTCTCTCGTCATTTAATTGATTTATCTTATTTTGAATTTTGTCTCTCTCTTTTGCCATTTTTTCTATGTAGTCTTTTCGCTCTTTAACAGACATATTTTTCATTACGTCAGGAAGATCCTCGTCCTTCAGCTCTTCAACTTTTACTTTGCCTTCTTTTTTTGCATCAACTAAATCCCACGATGAGTTTTTATACTGCCCGCCTGATTTAGCAACCGATCTGTTTACCATTACTTCGGCGCTTAAACCCATTGAATTTGCATCTTGTGTACTCTGTCGGGCTGCTGATTCCTCTGCGCTGCTGCCAAAAGCGATATATGTTTTATTTAGTTCCTGTCCAAGTTTTATTATTTCGTCGTCTTGTGGAGCTTGTATATAAACAAGTTCAGCATTTTGATCGATGTTCATATATTTCCCGTCGGAGAGCTCTGCCCCGTCTTTCCACATCGTTTGAACTCCTTCTTCATATTTTCCGCAGAAAATTGTATTAACAATTATTCCTTTTTTGATAGCTTTTTTACAGGCTTCTTTGTAATCTACATTTCCCTGGGTGAATGGTTCGTTGCCTGCAATAAAAATTATTTTAAGATCTTTGTCGGATTTTTTCCACTGAAGATTATTTACAGCATTTAAGATTACCCTTCCGCAAAACTCTTCACCGCCATTTGTATTTAATTTAAAAAGTTCTTCAGATATTTTATCCAGATCTTGTGTGAACGGAACAATATTCCGCAAATGTCCCTCCTGTGCGGGGATTGCGTCTTTCCCATATTCATAAAGCGCTACATATAATTCAACAGATTGGTTATTCTTTTTTGTAGTTGCCAATTCATTAACAATTTTCCATAGCTGACTTTTTGCCTGATCGATCAAACCGTCCATACTATTGCTTGTATCCAAAAGCAAGGCGAGTTGAATAGTGTTTTTGGCGGGAGAATTTTTCTCAATCATCTGGTTTGCAAAGACGGAGAGGGAGAAGAATGAGAAAACCATTAACATCAATATCGATTTCATTTGAACCTCCATGATGGATTCTTGATTATTAAAAACTGTGTATTTGACTAATCTAAAATCGAAATTGTTCCAAAGGGAAAATTTTTAGGTAGCTAAAATTTTGTAAGGCAAACCGGTTTTTGGTAATAAATTGAAATACAAGAACACTTTAAGTTTAATTCAGTCGTTTAAATAATTTGCATTTTTGTTTATAGATTTTAATTGAAATTAAAGAATAATTACACCTCGCTCAACTTGTAATACAAATAAACCAACACAAAAAAGATGTAGCGCATCATAATATTTAATTACACACAACCGGACACAAACCATTACAGACGAAAAGAAAACAAAATTTAATGCATGCCCAGATACATTCCGCCAAAGTAGGGAACAAGCCAGATTAGCCACACTATTGTACTGAACCTGTGAAAAGTAACACGTAATTGTTCATCACCTTTTTTAATAACGCGAGTAGCCCAGCCTGCATGAACCAGCATTAACCATAAAGCTATTTGACCTGTGAGAGTGTGAGGTTCTAAAATATCGAATGCTCCTTTTGCTAATAAGTGCATTGTGTAAGTTCCCGAAATATCGAACAAAAGTCCCACCCAGAAAGCCACAACATGCCAGGGTTTTAAATACCTGGCAATTCTCTCAGCCCAAACGCCAAGAGAATAAAATATCAACGCAAGAGTAATGAGTGATGTTGATGTTATTAATAAAGGTGACATAATATTTTTTCAGTAATAAATTTAATTCAGGCAAAAATAAGAAATACGTCGGTCAAGTCCGCTTGATTTTATTAGGTTTGTTAATAAGCAGATGGTAGTGAAAAAAGGATTAGAAAGTTTAACATCAGATTTGGGCTAACCGGAAATAAAAGAATTGTTTTAAATAAAAAAGCCTCAACACAATGTATTGAGGCTTATTGCCAACTTGCGGAGAGTCAGGGATTCGAACCCCGGGAAAGCTTGCACCTTCAACGGTTTTCAAGACCGCCGCATTCAACCACTCTGCCAACTCTCCGAAATATTTTATCTATCAAAACTTTATACTGGTTTTTCCCGCTGTTGCGGGATTTTGCTTCGCTCAACAAGACCGCCGCATTTAACCAAGCAGTTTATCCCGATTGCGGGACCAACTCTCCGAAATATTAAAAAGAAAATGCTTTTTAAATTTTAGGTTGCAAATATAAATATGTTTGCAGCCTTAATCAAAATAAAAGCGAAAATTATTTCTGGTTCTTATTAAAAGGTTGTGGAAATTGTTACTCTGTGCAGCTCTCCGATTAAGCCCATCGAGGAATAACCGTAATCGAAACGGTAATCGGAAATGTTTGCCCCGATACCGACATTAAATCCTGCTATGCCTGCCGTTGTCCCTACTTTAAGTTCGGAACGTCTTTCATTATTGTAACCAAGTCTCAGATTTAAAACTTTACTTAGTTGAAATTCGGCGCCTGCAGAGAAAGCTTTAAAACGTCCCCCGAAACCGTTGTCACCGTCATTAAGTTTATGAAAATCGAACGAAAGTTTTAACGGCAGATGGGAAAGTTTTTTTGAAACCCCGAAAACCATATCGAGTGGAAGACTTTCCTTTGTGCTATAGTATGATGACAACTGACTACCGGCATTTAATATTGAAAAGCCAATATTTATTTCTTCTGAAGGTATAACATAATGAAGTCCTAAATCGGCAGCCATAGCAGTCGAGTTTCTATCTGCTATACCGGAATAAATAAACTTTATATTTGCTCCGTAATAAAAATTATTATCTATACTATTTGCATAACCAATAAAAAACGCGGCTTCGTTTGCATTAAACTCACCGGTTTTGTTACCAAATTCGTCCGCTTCGGTAAAACTGCCGTAATTAATGTACTTTACCGCAGCGCCAAAACGCCCGATGTTCTTCACCTCGGTAGAAAATGCGAGACTTGCTAAATTGATATCCAACAGATGTTTTACGAATGAAAAAGATGCCGGACTGCCCTGAAGCAGTTCCATTCCCGCCGGGTTGTAAAATATAACTTCAGCATCGTCATTATTCGAAACAAAAGTTCCGCCTAATGCTGCCGCCCGTGCACTCATATCTAATCTTAAAAAATCGTAAGTATTCTGTGCAAAAATCATCGCTGTGGATGAGAACAGGATTAAAACCAGAAATAATTTTAATCGCACCATATAACTCCTTAAATTTTCGGTGCTTATTTAAGCATATTCTTAAATAAAGGCAAGACAATAAACTTGATTCTATCCAATTTTGCGGAAAGTGAATGACTTTTTTCAAGATAAATTATAATTTATTTTAACTTTCGGTTAATGGAACTATTTTTACACTTGTACATTCTAAAACTGAAACAATTTTAAAGATTATTCTTAATACTCGTATAATTAAAACATTTTATCAAAAATAAAATCCGGTTAAAAAATGAATACCCTAAAAACAGTATTTTTAATGACATTTCTGATGGTTCTTTTTCTGCTTGTCGGTTACCTCCTCGGGGGATCGACCGGTATGACGATAGCACTCATTTTTTCGTTAGCAATGAATTTTGGTTCTTATTGGTTTTCCGATAAAATTGTGCTCAAAATGTACCGCGCCCGCGAAATTAAACGCGACGAAGCTCCTCGATTTTATGATATGATACAAAGACTCGCACAGCAGGCAAACCTGCCTATGCCGAGGGTTTATGTAATTGATGATCCCACTCCTAATGCATTTGCCACCGGCAGAAACCCTGAAAACGCTGCCGTAGCTGCAACTACCGGAATTCTCAGGATACTCAGTGAAGATGAACTTGCAGGTGTAATGTCGCATGAATTAGCTCACGTAAAACATAGGGATATTTTAATCGGTACTATTGCAGCCACTGTTGTTGGTACAATTACATATGTTGCGCAAATGGCAGGCTGGGCAATGATGTTTGGTCGGGGTGACGATGATAAGGATAACGGAATATCATCGCTTGTACTATTAATTGTTGCACCAATTGCCGCAACATTACTGCAACTTGCAATTTCGCGGTCGCGCGAATTTTCTGCTGATGAGAATGGCGCCGCAATTTCAGGCGCTCCGTTATCGCTTGCCTCAGCACTAAAAAAATTGCAAAACGCAAATCAAATAAAACCTGTTAATAGCGCCGGACCGGCAACCGCGCATATGTTTATTGTAAATCCGCTGCGCGGAGGCGGAGTCTCTAAATTGTTTTCCACTCATCCACCAATGGAGGAGAGGGTAAAAAGATTAGAAGAAATTGCACAGGGAAGAAGGTAAATCTTTACGCACTTTTGTCCGGTGAACTTTTTTTATTAGTTTGATTATCATGATTTTATATTCATATTAAAAATAGAATAAATGAATAAACGTAAGCATACATTTTTTTTATTGATAATTGTTTTTTTGTTGGGTTGCTCTGCTTTCCCTCAAACTAAAACCAATATTGATGTTTATTATTCGCTTGTTGACTCAACAACCGGGCAAATTGCAAAACAATTACCAACCACCGAAAGGGAAATAAGTATAACATCAAACAAAAATGATTATTTGATTTTTGCAAACAGATTAAAATCTTCCTTTGCAAAGCTCGGGATAAACTCCTCCTTGAGAGATCATACCGAACTTGCAATTTCTTTCGATAGAGCATTAGTCAAATACTCTGATATGCACCGGAAATCATTTTTCGGAAGTATGTGGGTAAAAAGAAAAGTAGAACTTGGCGGAAATTTCAGTTTTAATTCAAAGATTGAACCGGGAGAATTTTTATTCATTGCCATTGACAGTGTAAGAGTTGATGACATTAAAAATATTGAAAACCCGGTTTATGCATTCACAGTTTCGGATATGCCGCCGGAACCTTTTTTCAGCAGTTTATTGGAGCCTGCCGCCGCAATAGGTACCGCCGCGGTTGCTATTTATCTTTTCTTTTCGGTACGTAGTAAGTAGGGAATATTTACCTTTGACCCCTTTACAAATTTGTTTATAATTGTAACCATTAAAATTAGAAAAAGTAAACTCGACAATGAGAAATATCTTAATACTGACAGTTTTTGTACTATATTTTTGGGGATGTTCATCCTCTATTGACACGGTAAATTTGGGCGCGGAAGATAGATTAAAGTATGCCCTCGATCTTTATAATAACGAAGATTATCAGGAAGCCCTAAACGAATTACAGGCAATAATACTACAGTTTCCCGGCAACGCTGTTGTTGATAACGCTCAATATTATCTTGGTATGACCCGCTATAAACGCGGCGAATTTATTCTTGGAGCCTACGAATTTTCGAAACTTATAAAAAATTATCCTGCAAGCGAATCGATATCCGATGCACAGTACATGCTTGCCGATTGTTATTATAAACTATCACCAGATTTTCAACTCGATCAGCAATACACTACAAAAGGTATTGAAGAATTTCAGGCTTTCATCGACTTCTTTCCTTCAAATGAAAAAGCTGTAGATGCCGAACAAAAAATTACAGAACTTAACGCTAAGCTTGCACATAAAGAATTTAACACTGCCGTAATTTATGAAAAGCTCGAATATTACTTAGCAGCTTTAAAATATTATGAAAATGTTTTGGATATATATCACGACAGCGAATACGCCCCTTTGGCCAGTTATAACAAAATTAAGTTGTTAATAGACCGTGATAGAAACTCTGAAGCGCTTGAGGAAACTGATAGATTTTTACAAAAATTTCCGGATAGCGGGCGTTACAGTGATGTTGAAAATTTACAAGCAAAATTAAAAAATCAACTTTCGGCGGTTAGATGAACACGCCGGGTAAACTGATATCGGAATCAGTTATTACAATGACCGAATTGGTTTTACCGCAACATACTAATCAGCTTGGTAAACTACTCGGCGGGCAGTTGATGCATTGGATAGACATATGCGCGGCGCTGGCTGCCGCAAAACATAATAAGCGAATTTGTGTAACGGCATCCGTTGATAGAATAGATTTTCATCATCCCATAAATCTGGGCAACGCGGTTACACTGGTTGCATCGGTTAACAGAGTTTTTAATTCATCATTGGAGGTGGGTGTAAAAGTTTTTGCCGAATCGTTTAACGAAGGCACACGTTATCATACAAACTCAGCATATTTAACTTTTGTAGCAGTCACTTCAGACGGCAAACCGATAAAAGCCATAGAATCGATACCAACTACAGAAGACGAAAAAAGAAGATATGACGAAGCCTTGCAGCGTAGGGAAAACAGGCTTAAAAACAGAACAAAATAAAATACAATTATTAGTAATTGCTGTTTTATTTTCTTCGCAAATTTATTCGCAAATTCCAATAAACGGATTTTGCAAATACAGTGAATTTTCCGTCCAACCCGGAATGACAGAACTCCTTGCTTTAAATTACGATAACGACTCTTACACTGATTTGTTTTTGTATAATCCAACAGAAAAAAAGGCATCAATTTTTAACGGTGAAGGTGGTATAATTCTCGGCAAAGAAAAAAAAATAAATCTTTCCCTGGAGCTATCCAAAATTAGACCTATGATCAACCGGCACAGCCAGGTAATAGGTTATGGTTTTACATCCCGAAAAAATAAAAAAGCAGGCATTCTTAACTTTAGAAAATCAGGTTACCCTTATATTCAAAAAGAAATAAAATTCGACACTTACCCTGAAAATATTGCAGCTGCTGATATAAATAGAAACGGTAATATAGAAATTGCTGTAAGCGGCAGTGCTTTTTCGGGTCTTGCTCTGCTTTCACCCGGCAGTAATTTTCGATTTAATTTATCATATATTGATAAAAATAATATATACCCTTATGCAGTATTTACAGATTTAAGCAATGATAGACACTATGATATGGCTGCTTTTAATCTTCTTCGCAACACAATCGAATTTTTTTATAACAGCGGAGGAAAAAAATTTGATAAAACCCGCACAATCCAGCTTGATGAAACAATAACTTCATTTGATGCATTCGATCTTAATTTGGATAATTATGAAGATTTAATTTATGTAAAGAAAAATACAATTAATATTTTATATGGCGATTCCATATCTTCGTTTCGCGGGCAGAATAAAATTGAAACCAGGTATCAACCGGATAAAATTATTCAAGGCGATTTTAATCGGGACGGATTAATTGATATTGCTTATTTAAATAGAGAAAGTGGAGTTTTCTCAATAATTTTTGCCGCCAGCGAGTTTTATTATCGTAACGAAATGATATATATTGTAGAAAAAGGTTTATCCGATATTATACCTTTTTACTCAAGATTTGTTAGGGGTATTGCGGCAGTTAACAAAAATGGTTTGCTAAAAATTATATCTAATCTTAATGGTATTTCCGATGGTGTGGATCTCGTGTTTTCACCGCGTCCCTCGGCTCTTAATTATTTTGATTACAACAACAATGGAATATATGATGTTGTTTACATTGATGAATTTAATAAATCATTAAATTTTATTACACGTAATAACGCGGGAATTCCGCAAAAATTTTATTCATTTAATTTACATTCACTTTACAGCTCGATAGCGGTGGATAACAACATGCCGGGATTAAAAATATTTTATTGTTACTCTTATAATCAAAAATTAATTGAAATTGTAAAAGCCGATTTTAACTCAAATAAATTCAGCAGCAATATAATTTATGCTCCCGGTAACATTGAAGATTTGAAACTGCAAATAGAACCGGTAAAAACAGAAGCGATACTTTATCTTTCATATAAACGAAAAAGTTCTGCCGGGGCAGCATATTATTTGTATAAAGATTTTAGGTTCATCGCCAATGACAATAAGGTTATTAACGAAAATTATGTTACCGGGAATTTAAGTTTTATACCTAACCCGGCTTTTTATTATTGGCAATATGATGGTGAAAATTATTCGCTTTCCAATTATTCAATTGGTAAAACCGAACAAAGAAAAAGTAAAATTTTCAAAATGCATTTAAATGAAAAATATTCTGTAAATTCGTTCACTGGAGATTTAACCGGAAGCGAAACTAATATTACGGCAGCTTTTTTTTATAAGGATGAAAAATCGTTTACCCAGCTCGTCGGTTTAAGCTGGGCGAGAAAAATTGAAAGCACCAACACAAGAAAAGCAATTAGGATAAACTCTAACGAGCAGATATTTTTTGGAGAGACGCAAACAGGCGGTGTAAAAAAAATAAATGTTTATGATGAGGAAACACAGAATCTTTATCGGTTTGATTTTATAAAAGACGGAAGAAATTTTATTACAACATCTCTTGGCAAAACACCCGGATTAAAAAGTTATTTTATAAAAAATATGAGCTCCAGAAATTATCATATTGTTTATAGTAACGGCAACCATAATACTATTTCTGTAAAGCAGGTTAGCAAGTGAGATATTTTATTTTTATTCTCTTATCATTAACATTTATATCCACAACCCAGGCACAGCAATATAGCCGTATTCAACTCGATGCTATGTATAATGAGTTTATAAAAATAAAGACTGAGCAAAATGCAAACGCACCTGTACATGCAGATAGTGAGCACGTGAAGTGCGCATTCGGCGTTGTAAATTCGGTTATTGTTAATATGCTGTTGTTCACACCACAGCAGCAGTCGGTTTTAAAAACCATGCTCGACAGACCGCTCACCGACACAAGTATAGTAACATCATCGGGTTTTTTTAAAATTCATTACGATGTAACCGGGTTTCAAATGCTTAAATACAGCATCAATGATTTAATGACTGCGGTTGACTCAGCGTTTTATTTTGAAACCAACTTTTTAGGTTACCCTGCACCGCCGCAAGATGCTGACGGATATTATCATATTTATGCTACAAACCTTGGCGGCGGATTATACGGCTACACTCAATTTGAAGGTGAAATTACGCCGGGAAGCGGAAGATACCATTCCTACATGTTGATAGATAACGATTATACAGGTTATTACTCTGCCGGTATTAACGGCGCTCGTGTAACAGTGGCGCATGAAATGCATCATGCAATCCAGGTTGGCAATTATCTTTATAGAGAAGAAGATTTATATTATTACGAGATGACTTCCACAGCAATGGAAGAATTTGTTTTCGATTCGGTTAACGATTATTACGCCTACATGAAAGATAATAAGAACTATCTCATATTCTCTAACCGCGCCTTTGCAAGCAACAGCGGTTACGATATCGCAATCTGGAATATTTTCCTTGCGGATAAATTCGGGTTCGATATTCTAAAAAAACAATGGGATTTGATGAAAAACATGAGAGCGCTAAATGCAATTGCAAACTCTCTGTTTGAATATAATTCGACTTTCGGTGAAGAATATAGAGATTTTGGTATAAGTTGTTTTTATACCGGTTATCGTGCAACACTGCCGGAAGCCTCAAATAATTATACATTTGAAGAAGCAGCAAAATATCCGATTATTAAGCCAATAACAACGTTACCGCTTCCTTCGCCCGATGTTAAAATGAACAGTTTGCCAACCGCAAATAATTATTTAAGATTTGTAAACGGTTTGGATACGCTTTATACAATCGTCTCCAACTGCGACTATAAAAGCGGTATCGATAGTCTAAACTCTCTATTTCCATTTCAGTATCATTTATTTGAGGGGGAAAGGGAGGGGACGTATAAATTAACAGACAGATACTTCGCATCATTCTCTGCGCAAAAACCTGCTTTCTGGAGCGCCTCCGAAATTTACAACAATACGTTGGTTAGCGAAGGAAATATTTTAGCTGAAAGTATTGATTATACATTCCCTTCTCCTTTTTATTATAATAAAAATTCTTTTATCTTTATACCCATCATTCCCGGTAATTCATCAGAAGTTGATTTGAATATTTATACATCAAGTATGAACTTGGTATACGTATCCCGGCAAAACATTTCTACGCTTTATGGTCGGTTTGTTGTAAAATGGAATGGTAAAAATAACAACGGCGAAAAACTTGCAACAGGAGTGTATATCTATGTTGCAAAAACAGCCGATGACATCAAAAAAGGAAAACTGGTAATTTTTAATGAGTAACTATTCGGTTTTAGCCGAAAACTTAAACAAATCCTTCGGAAGGAGATTAATTTTTACAAATCTTAATTTCCATTTTTCCGAAAGCGGAATTTTCGGAATAACGGGCCCTAACGGTTCCGGGAAATCGACATTGGTTAAAATAATTGCCGGCGTAAATACTGCAACACATGGTAAAATTATTCATCAAAATAAAGGGAAGAAAATTATTCCCGAAAAACTTCACGATTATATCGGATTTGTCTCTCCCTATTTATTCCTATATGATGAATTTACCGCGTGGGAAAATTTAAGTTATACTGCGGATATCAGGCAGATAAAATTAAATACTGTAAGAGTTGAATATCTTCTTAACGAATTTTTATTATACAACCGCCGGAATGATGCAGTAAAAACATATTCTTCGGGAATGAAACAGCGGCTTAAATTTATATTCGCGTTAATGCATCAGCCCCAATTAATTATTCTCGATGAACCCACATCAAACCTTGATGATAAAGGAAAAGAATCGGTTTATAAAATTATTGAAGAAGAAGGCAAAACAAACATTGTACTCGTTGCTTCCAACGAAAAGCAGGATTTAGCTTTGTGCAATAGTACGCTTGCTATTGAAGATTATAAAAACCAAAACTGAAAATAGAATTTGAAAGCATACGCATTATTTAGAAAAGACCTTCACTCAGAGCTCCGTACCCGGTACGCGGTAAACTCTCTTGCAATGTTTATTATTGTTGCAATAAGTGTAATACTGTTTTCCATCGGCAACGAAAAAATAAATGAGAATTTAACTGCCGGTCTATTCTGGGTTGTAATATTTTTTTCGGCAATGTCGGGTTTGGCGCGTGCATTTGTGTCGGAAGAAGAGAGAGGGACAGCTTTAACTCTTCAACTTATTGCATCTCCTTCAACGGTTTTCAGCGGAAAACTAATTTTTAACCTTGTTCTTGTTTTTGCAATGAACACCGTAATTTCACTTTTATACGCGGCTTTATTCGAAAGTTTTGTAATTAAAAACTTTCCACTATTTCTTGCTACATTTGTGCTGGGTAATATCGGATTAGCCGTATCGTCAACCATTATAGCCGCTATTATTGCAAAAGCTGGTTCCAAAGGTACGCTTTATCCTGTGCTGTCATTCCCAATCTTACTGCCTTTAATTTTAACATCTGTAAGTTTAACTTTGGGCTCAATTGATGGCACATCATTTGCAGAATCTATATTTGAGTTAGCAATAATTGCATGTTACGATGTAATAATGATTTCGGCGGCTTATATGCTGTTCGATTTTATTTGGAAAGATTAGTACTTTTTTACAAAAAAATAGAGAATAATTTAAATGATCTGGAAAATTGGTTTATTCCTACTGTTGAGTTTTGTATCCGTTGCGGGAATTGCGTTTCCTATTGTTGAGAATCCCACCAATTGGTATCAGTTTCCGCTAATACCGGGTCTCGGAGAAAATGCAAAAATTATTTTTTTCCACGTTCCAACTGCATGGCTTACGGTTATTGCGTTTTTAATGTCGACTATTTTTAGCATAAAATATTTAAGAAAAAGAAACCTTGACGATGACGCAAAATCATATGCCGCTGCACAGCTTGGAATCATATTTTGCATTCTGGCAACGGTTACCGGTGCTGTTTGGGCAAAGTTTGCTTGGGGTAGTTTTTGGAACTGGGACCCCCGTCAAACATCTATTTTTGCACTGTTGCTTATTTATGGGGCATGGTTTGCGTTACGCTCCGCAATTGAGCAGGAAGATAAACGCGCGTCACTTTCGGCTGTTTATTCCATTATTGCATTTTTAACCGTTCCGTTTTTTATTTTTGTAATGCCAAGAATTATGGCTGGCTTACATCCGGGAAGCGCCGATGATACAAACTCCGGTCCGGTTGTCGATTTTAAAATGAACGGAAATATGCAGCTCATTTTCTTTCTTTCGTTAATCGGTTTTACAATTCTTTATTTTTGGATGTGGAAAATCGGTTACCGCTCGATTTTAATAAAAGAAAAAATTAATAAACAATATATTAGAGGATAAATTGGACGGACTTTTTAATTTCTTATCTGCTAATGCTATTTATATAGTAATGATAATAGTTTTGATTGTATGGACAGGAATATTCCTTTATCTTTTCAATTTAGATATAAGGCTAAAAAATATTGAAAAAGAAATGAATGGAGATACGAATGAATAACAAGTATATTTTCGGCGGAATAATTGTAACTGTATTTTTAGGTTTGATGATATATCTTTTCACTCAAAGTAATATTCAGTACGAAAGTGATTTTTCACGCGTAGCCAATATAGATAAAACCGTAAAAGCTACAGGCATGTGGGTTAAAGAAAAAAATTATGAAGTTGATAAAACAAATAAAACTTTTTCGTTTTTTATGATTGACGGAAAAGGGAATGAAATGAAAGTTATTTACAAAGGAACTATTCCTAACAATTTTGAAACCGCTACCAGTGTGGTGGTAACAGGTAAATACGAAAAAGGTTCGTTTCATGCAAAAGATATTTTAACCAAGTGTCCGAGTAAATACGAACAAGAACAGGTTAAATCCTCCAGTTTATAAAAAAAACTCACAGCTTAAAAAAATAAAACTAATTTTTAGTATCCACTTACGTTCCGGTGTGTTTTACCGGGACGTATATGGATTAATTATATAATTTTGAAAATATGAGGTATAGATGATTGGCAGCATAATTCTTACACTTGCTCTTGTAAGCTGTATTATTGCCATGGTAATGTACACATTAAGTTACCGTGGTTATAACAACGCGCTTAATATAGGAAGAATAGCCTACCATGTTATGACGATGCTTGTTATTCTCGCATCCACATTTTTGTTGTATTCAATTTTAACACACGACTATGGTTTAAAGTATGTGTACAGCTATAGCGAAAACCAACTTTCTTCAGGAATTCTTGCCGCAACATTTTGGGCCGGGCAGGAAGGTAGTTTTATGTTATGGCTGCTTCTAACTTCAATAGTTGGTTTATTTCTTCAGTCTTATTCTTCAAAACGCGGTGATTTGGAACCGAGGGTAATGGCGGTTTTTTCGTTTTCAGTAATGTTTTTATTGATTATGGTTTCTCCTCTTTTTAAAAACCCATTCGAAGCAATTTGGGCGGAACCAATTTTTATTGGTGTAAAAGATATCGCTTCTAAGTTTTTAAGCCAGCCCTGGATTCAAAGCTTTATGTTTAACGATCCCCAGTCGAACCAAAGTTTTGTAAAAGTAAATTCAGAACTTTATGCAATTTTGCAAGCTAACGGAATTGCGTTAAAAGATTTTATAATTGACGGGCGGGGATTAAATCCCCAGTTGCTTAATTTCTGGATGCAGATTCACCCCCCTATTTTGTTTCTCGGTTTTTCGATGGCGACTGTTCCTTTTACTTTTGCAGTAGCTGCTTTAATAAAAAACGACTATACAGATTGGGTGCGTCAGTCACTGCCGTGGGTGCTTGCCGGAATGGGAATTCTTGGTTTAGGAGTTATGCTCGGTGGTTATTGGGCTTATGAAATGCTCGGCTGGGGAGGTTATTGGGCTTGGGATCCTGTCGAGAACTCAAGTTTAATCCCCTGGCTCATAGGTGTTGCCTCAATTCATACCTTGCTTGTGCAGAAAAAGAGTCAAGCAAAAGGTGGTATGGGTAAATTTGTAAAAATTAATTTAATACTTGCAATTTTAACATATGTTTTGGTTTTATACAGTACATTTCTAACACGTAGTGGTGTGCTTGGAGATGCCTCTGTTCATTCATTTGTTGATCCCGGAATGCTAATTTATTTATTTCTTGTTGTATTCATCGGGTCATTTATCATTCTGGGATTTGGTGCAATTGCTTACAGATGGAAATTTTTATCCGAACATGTTAAGGATGAGGAATCATTATACAGCCGCGATTTAGCGCTGTTTACAGCCGCAATTGTGCTATGCGCCAGCGCAATAGTTATATGGGTTGGAACAAGCGCTCCCTTGTTCGGCAGCTCTGTTGAGACATCATTTTATAATGAAATGCATATACCGATTGCAATTATTATCGGTTTCCTAAACGGTTTGAGTCTTTTGTTAAAGTGGAAACAAACCGATGGTAAAGATATCCTAAAAAAATCAATGCTGCCTATCTCACTTTCGCTCGTAACAACCGCGCTGGTTGTTGTATTAGGCGGAGTTTATAATGTTATGATGATATTACTGACTTTATCGGCTGCATTTACAATGTTCGTAAACGGCGAAATTGCAATAAAAATAATCACAGGTAACTGGAAAATGATAGGTGCTTATGTTGCGCATATTGGCATTGCGCTTTTTATTCTTGGTGTAGTCGGGTCGTCAGCCTACAGCGAAAGTGTTGATCTCGACTTAAAAAAGAATGAATCGCAAAAAGCATTTGGTTACGAAGTAACGTTTACAGGATTTACACCTTTTGATAACAATACAAAATACGCTTTTAATATAGATCTGAAAAAAGGAGATAACGTTTACACTGTTTCTCCCGTAATGTATATAAGCGATTTTAACCAGGGATTGATGCGCGAACCGGCAGTTTTAACAATGGCTACAAAAGATTTTTATATTTCGCCGCTTGGTTATGAAGAAGGAAATGCCGCAAGCGGTGCTACCGATATTTCTCTCGATCTCGGTAAATCAATAGATTATAACGGTACAACGCTCACGTTTGCTAAATTCGATTTCTCGCAAGAATCTCGCGATGCAATGATGGCAGGTAACGATTTTGAAATTGCTGTACTTCTAAATGCAAAGTCGGGCGATAAAAGTGAAGAATTCAAAGTTGCCCTGCAAAACGTGAGCGGAAACAGAACTTTTACCAATTATGAATTAACAGATATGGGGATAAAAGTTCAATTAGTTAACCTCGACGCTTCAGGTAAAGTTCAGCTAACCCTTTCAAAATTGGAAGGCGGAGATTCACTTCCGGTTCAACCCAAGGAAGTTTTAACCATTACCGCAAGTGTTAAACCGTTTATTAATCTTGTTTGGGGCGGAGTATTAATTATGGTCGCTGGTTTTGTAATTTCGGTTTTTAGAAGATCAAAAGAATCAAACAGGAAATAGTAAAACGTACTGGTAATTAACAAAAACCGGCAGTATTAATTTACTGTCGGTTTTTTTTTTGTTCGCCCGACATGGGCGATAACTATAGGGTGGAAATCCCGAATACGCCATGATAGTTGGAAGTGTTAGCTTAAGACATGGGTGTCCACCGCGAGGTGGAATCTGAAGGAAGTCGGCGGCAAAATCTCGGTCTGACGAACAGGAAGCAGATACAAGGCAGATACACCCGGACGAGCTTGCCAAACAAAGCAAAGTCAAAGTATCAGCATTGTGCGGCGTCTCTTAAAGCTGAATAAAGTAACAGAAGGTTGGGTAATCTTCTTTGCCATAGCCGACTGCAAGACAGCGCTTCAAAGGTTAGACAACATGATAAGAGTCCGACTCCGCATGTGTATCCGGAAAAGCTGGAAGAAAGTATGTGACCGAATAAAACAGCTAATAAAATTAGGCATGGAAGAATGGAAAGCACTCCGAAATGCCAACACAAGGAAAAGTTACCGCAGAACAGCTATGTCCGGAATACTATGTCATACGCTTACCAATGACTATTTCAGAAAGATAGGGTACAAAGAAATGAGTGTAACATATCTATCATGGCACGTTTAACGAACCGCCGTATGCCGAACGGCACGTACGGTGGCATGAGAGGACGGCAAGTGAAGTAATCACTTGCCTCCTACTCGATTGTCGCGCCTCACGCAGGCGCGTGGATTGAAACTACGGCAGGTTGATAGTTGAGGGCTGGCAGATGAATGGATGTGCCTTAAACGAAAAAAGATTGAAAGAGCATACCCCGAAAATAAGAGAATTAGAAAAATCTTTAAAAATTTTTAAGCGGGTTGCCAACAACTTTCACCTGGCGAAAGATGAATTTTCCGGTGTACCGAAAGTTATTTAATCTGCTAACATGAGTTAATTAATTACCCTGGATAAGAGTCTCAAAAAAAGGGGCTCTAAATCTAACTCTCCGCTGCAAGTTGTTCGACTAAAACAGGCTAAAATTTAACCGGAACACAGGGAGGAATTCCCGATTAACTTTTGACCTGGATTTTTTTTATTTTAACGATAAGAATAACTGAGATAAGCAATGTTTGAGAAGGAAATTCAATTTATAAGCGACTTTACATTAAACAAAATAAAAAAACTCGGTCCGTTTTTTACGTTCAAAAAATTGTTTAATGCAGATGTACACCCTGCAATTGTTCAGTATATTTCCGCTGAGCTCGATTATTTAATTTACGAGGATAGGCAAAAACTGCTGGGTAATTCGGTTTTCGATTATTCCGGCAGTGAAATTACAAAACATTTTTTGGCAATCGGGCAGGAGATAAAAAAAAGCAAAAAAGTTTCTTATCAGGATGTAAAAAATCTTGTGGTGCAGGCTGTTTCATTTAATATAAATTTTACGGTTCGTCCCCGCTGGTCAATTTCAAAACTTGCCTTTGATAAAGACGAATTCAGAACCGCGGAAGAGATAAACATTATTCTCAGCTATATATATTATTATGATTATATAAGAAACGTAGTAAACGCTTATATTCGGAAAAAGGGACTTGTAAATATTTCCGCTTCCGATTTTAGTTTAGTGCTCGGAAAACTTGATAAAGAATTATTTACTATCCGTGCCGCTGAATTAATTGATAACTCCCTCTACGCTATCGCCGATTTTACATCAATAGGTGGTTTGAATAAAAAGACTGTGCCGGTAAGTTCGATAGAAATGTTTCTAAAAGAAAAAAATCTAATCGATTACCTGTTCAAATTGCGCAGGGCAATGCCTTCAGAGGCGAAACAAAAATACACAGTTGATGAAATAAGAAGAGTACTCTACTCATCATCGCAACCCGATGACAAGGTTGTTTTACCATTCCAGGAGAGTGTTTTTCTGGAACCTCCTGAAGATGAGCGGGAAGAACTTGTAATTGAACAAGAAATAGGCAGCGGGATGTTTGAAACAGACGAACTTGAAGAAGTAAGTTTGGAAGAAAAAGAAACCGTGGAACAAACGGATATTACTGACGAGAATTATTTCGACGACAAAGATGATGAAACTGTTTTAAATTCGCTTGAGGATGATGAAGATACAAAAGAGGAGGGAACTGATATTGATGAAGCACTCAATCCTGATGCGCCTGCTGAAGATTTATTTAGTTTATCAGACCCTGCCGAGGAGCTTTTAAATGAACTGCATGAAGACGATGCAGTTGAAAAAAAGGATGACTTTCTCGACCTGTTCAACAAAGAATTGGACGAGTTATCAAAAAGCGATATCGATATTCAATCCGATGCCGAAGAACTCGAATTTGATTTGACTAATAAGGATCATTTAGAATCATTGTACGAGTTCGAAGAAGAACCAGAATCTCTTGTAAATAATTCTTCAGGCGCAGAAGCCAACCCAGACGAATATGATAATGATCTTGATGAAAACCTAACCGGTCTTGAAAATGAGTTAAACAAAGATAATTTATTAGGTGGGAATGATAACGATGGACTTGACCTTGAAGAAATTTCCGACGAAAAAATTTCTCCCCTATCTTCACCAGTGAGAGTTAAAGATATTTTTGTTTATATGACCGATAAAGAAATTGATAAGTTAGTTGAGAACATCTTTAACGAAGACCGGGATGATTTTGCAACTACAATGGAAAAAATAACCGAATGCGGTTCGTACGAGGAAGCAACTGAAATTCTAAAAGGGGTCTTTTTTACTTATAGAGTAAATCCTTATTCACGCGATGCTGTTACTTTAACAAATGCAGTGTCAAATTATTTTGAACAGGCTTAAAAATTATGTTTATAGATTATGCGCAAATTGAGATAAGTGCAGGTAACGGCGGCGATGGTGCAGTTGCATTCAGAAGGGAAAAATACGTTCCCAAGGGCGGTCCTGCGGGCGGTAATGGGGGTGATGGTGGAAACGTTATAATTCAAGCACACCATAACCTTGCAACTTTGTTAGATTTTAGATACAAAAAAAAGTATGCAGCCGGTAAAGGTCAGGCAGGGCAAAACTCGCTAAAGGATGGAAAAAACGGTGAGGACATTATTATAAAAGTACCGGTAGGCACTATTGTAAAAGATGCTGATACCGGAAAACTTATATTTGATTTGAATGAAGACGGGATTGAATTTTTTGCCGCAAAAGGTGGAAAGGGAGGAAAAGGTAATAGTAATTTTGCCACTCCTACAAATCAGGCTCCGCGTTTTGCAGAAGATGGGAAACCGGGCGAGTTTAGGAAAATAATTTTAGAATTAAAATTAATAGCCGATGTTGGTCTTGTTGGTTTTCCAAATGCCGGCAAGTCGACATTAATTTCAACTATCTCGGCGGCGCGCCCTAAAATTGCCGACTATCCTTTTACTACACTTGAACCGAATCTTGGCATTGTAAATTATAAAGAATTCCAAACATTTACGGTTGCCGATATTCCGGGAATCATTGAAGGCGCGCATGAAGGTAAAGGGCTCGGGCACAAATTTTTAAGACATATAGAGCGGACAAAAATACTTTTATTTTTAATTGATGTAACCTCCGAAAACTACCAGCAGGATTACAAAGTACTATTAAATGAGTTAAAAAGTTACAGTCCTAAATTAGCCGAAAAACGAAAAGTTGTTGCGCTAACCAAAGCCGATTTGCTGCCGGAGAATGAGATAAAAAAATTGAAGAAGAAAAAAATTCGTGGAACCGAGACTTCGTTTCTAATTATATCGTCAGCCGCGCATCTCGGGCTACAGGAGTTACTTGACAAACTATGGGAAATTATTCATGTTGACGACTAATTACTGACAATTACTTGTTATATTATATTCATTGTTAGACTAAAAATAAAAACGATACATATTTTAAATAAATTGAGTAAAATTTTATGAAATTTTCAAAATCTTTATACCTACTGCTTATTTTATTTTCGCCGTTTGTATATAACTCGTGCGACAGCAATATAAATATTTTTTCAAAATCGGACGATGTACAACTCGGGCTTGATATAAGCAACCAGATAAAGGGTGACCCGCAGCATTATCCCATTTACAATGGTGATGCTTCGGTTAAATCCTATATCAACAGCCGGATTTTCCAGAACATTCTGGCATCGCCGCAAATCGAAAGTAAAAATATTTATAACTACCAGTTCGAAATTATAAATAACGACAGTGTTTTAAACGCATTCGCTCTTCCCGGCGGTTATATTTATGTTTATACCGGGTTATTAAAATATCTCGACTCGGAAGCCTCTCTCGCAGGTATTCTTGGTCATGAAATGGCGCATGCCGAATTGCGTCACTCAACCCAGCGTTTAACTGCTCAGTACGGGGTTTCCATTTTACTAAGTTTGGTTTTAGGAGAAAACCCATCGCAGGTTGCGGAAATAGCATCCAACTTATTTGTCGGGTTTGCTTTTCTTGCAAACAGCCGTTCTGATGAATCTGAAGCCGACCGTACGTCACTTAGCTACCTTAAAGATACACGTTATTATCCGGGCAGTGTAAAATTTTTCTTCGAAAAAATGAGAGCCGATAATTTAATAAGTTCATCACCTAACGTGATAGAAACATTTTTATCAACGCATCCCAACCCGATTGACAGAATCTCAGAAGTAGACAATTTACTTCAACAGGCGGGTATTGAAATAAAAAATTACACCGTAAACGGAGACGGAATATTTAGAGATGAATACAACGTTAACATAAAAAACAAAATTAGGTAAACAAATAAATGATATACTTAAAACTATATTCCTAAAATAAAAGTTGTAATGCAGCTTAAGTGGAATTGTAAAAACAATATTATTTATATAAACCCGTATGAAGTGATTACCGTTTTGTGTCCGGATTTTCTATTTTAAAGACATCAATCAACACATAAAATATATTTATGCTATTTTCTTAAACTATCTTTATCGAAATGAATGTCCTTAATTAAATAATCTTCATGGAGGTTCCAATGAAAAACTTGTTATTAGTTCTTTTCTCATTATTCTGTTTAAACTCGATGTATGCACAAACTTATTATCTGGCAGGAGACTTCCAGGGTTGGTCAAACAATACTACACCTATGTATGATGACGGTACAAATGGCGATCTCTTGGCTGGCGATGGAATATTTTCACGCGAATTTTCGATAGCTACTGCTGATTATCACGCTTGGAAAGTTACTGACGGTACCTGGAATACCACTTGGCCTGCAGCGAATTCATGGTTTAATACTTCCGCTTCACCGCAGACAGTGTTATTTACCTTTAATACAAATCTTCAAACTGATGTTTGGTGGCCTGCACAAAATATTGTAAACACAAATGAGACAAAACCCACGGCTTTAGTAGCAGTAGGCGATTGGCAGAGTGAAGCCGGGGAAACCGGTGACTGGGTAAACAACAGCACAATAACCGCAATGTATGATAATGGACAAAACGGCGATTGGGCTGCGAATGATGGTGTCTTTTGTTATCACGTAAATAATTTACCTGCCGGTTCTTGGATTGGTAAAGCTGTAGATTCCGGCACCTGGCATTCATGGGGAAAAGACGGCAGAAGTGAAGATGGACAGAATGTTGAGTTTACAACCACTTCAGCAAACCAGGATGTATATTTTTACGTTAACACAAACACCGGCAGAATTACAATAGTGTTAAATACTCCTATTCCCGTAGAGTTTGTAAGTTTTTCAGCGTCAATCATCAAAAGCGGAGTTGAACTCATCTGGAAAACGGCAACCGAAACAAATAACAAAGGATTCGATATTGAAAGATTAGTTAATTCTTCATGGGAAAAAATTGGATTTGTAAAAGGTTCTGGCAGCAGTACAACCCCGGTTAATTATTCATTTGTAGATGAAAATCCTGTGAACGATAATTTAAGCTATAGATTAAAACAAATAGACTATGACGGTAGTTACCTATATTCAAAAACTATTGAAGTAAACTACAATGCTCCTGTTGAGTTTAGTCTCAGCCAAAATTATCCGAATCCTTTCAATCCTTCGACTTCCATAAACTATTCACTGTCAGTCGAAAGCACCGTTGTTATTGAAATTTATAACACCGTGGGTGAAGTGATGATGACAATAAACAACGGTATTCATCAAGCGGGCGCTTATAGATCTACCATTGATTTAAGCCGGCTTTCTTCCGGCATTTATTTTTATAAATTGATTGCGTATTCTATAGCAGATGGGACAAACTTTAGTTCAATTAAAAAGATGGTTTTGCTCAAGTAATCTTGTGACTGAATATAATTCTGTTTCCACAATCAGTATCATTAACCCGGTTTTATGCCGGGTTTTTTTTAATTTTTTGGAACAATTAACGGGTTTGTACAAGTAATTAGAATAATTATTGTATCCGGGACACAAAAAATAACCGAACTATTTGGAATTTTATGCTGAAAGTAGCTATATTTGCTGACTCAAAATGGAACCCTGGCGGGGTAGCTCAGTAGGTTAGAGCAGTGGAATCATAATCCACGTGTCGGGGGTTCGAATCCCTCCCCCGCTACAATATTTAGGAGAACTTTATGTATTTATTAATAGTTTCGATTATTACAATTGTTGCAGTATTATTGGTTGTAATTGTGTTGCTTCAGTCAAGCAAAGGCGGCGGTTTAGCCGGTACTTTCGGCGGTGCCTCCCAGATGGGAAGCATGTTCGGCAGCAGAAGAACAGCAGATTTTTTAAGTAAAGCTACATGGTGGTTAGCCGGTATTTTAACCGCATTAACTTTGATGGCTAATCTTTTCTTTTTACCCGGTCAAACTACCGAGGAACAGAGACAAAGTATTATTCAGCAGGCTGGAAGACGCGGTGTACCGCAGCAGCAGCAGTTACCTCCTCAACAGGTGCCGCCGCAGCAAACCACTCCAGGCACAACGAAATAGAAAATAAAAAACCCTTCAAATTGAAGGGTTTTTTTGTGATATGGATTTTGTAATAAACGAACATAAAAAAAATAGTCTAAATTCATAAAGAGAATTTCGAAAAAAATTCTGTTTTATTCATCCCAGTTCGCAATAGTTTCAACAATTTTATCCTGAATAGCCCTATAATGATTGGCGCTTCCTCTATCGTATTCAATAATTATACTCACTATAATATCCTCACCATTTAAGGAAGTTAAATAACCGGAAAGGGAAGAAACTCCGTTAAGTGTACCGGTTTTGCCCCGCATATTGTTTTCTGCGGCTGTTCCAATCATTCTATTTCTTAAAGTACCATCGATACCGGCTATACTTAAGGAATTATAAAAATCCTCATAGTTTTTTAAATCGAAGTACATTTTCTCGAGTATACCGACAATTGCCCCAGCAGTTATCTGGTTAAATCTTGAAATTCCAGATCCATCAACAACTGAAGTGCCCTCTTTAAAAATTGCATTATCTTCAATAAAGTTTAAAACAGCTTGAGTTGAAAAAAATGAGTTGCCTTGTTTTCCGGAGGCAGCTGCCCCGATTGTCTTGAATAAAACTTCGGCATAAAAGTTATCGCTGTGTTTATTTATTAGCGCTATCAAATCTCTTAAAAGAACTTTATTTTCACACAAAATTGTAAGATTATCCGGTGTAATTCCTTTTGTATTGGTACCTTCTACTTTTATGCCTGCTTCTTCAAGTTTTTCTTTTAACAATTGCGCAGCATACAAAGGCGGATCTTGCACGTATTTAATAGACCGGCGAATTCTTCTGCCTCTTTTTGTTTGCACAATGGTACGGTTTCTATCCACCACAAGTGCTGAAATGGGGGGGAGTTTTACGTTGGCAATTTCATTTTTTATCCAGTCATCGCGCGAATAGATGTCGTCGAAATAAGTATCATCACCAATAATATTTCCGGTTACTAATTTGATATTTTTTGCTTTTAATTCCTCAACCATTTTTTCAAGATCACTCGATGAAAAATCGGGGTTGCCAAAACCTTTTAAATACAAATTACCGTTGACAATACCATCTTTTATGTTTATATCGCTGCTAAAGATTTTTGTTGATATCGGGAAGTTGCCGCCAAGCAAATTGAGCGCAGCAGCTGTTGTAAAAAGTTTTGTATTAGAAGCTGGAATCCTTGATGCAGAAGGGTTTAACTGGTAAATAGTATCCTGAGTAAGGGGATCAATTATTAAAATACCTGCTCTGGTTGAAGAATTTAGGGAACTAATTATTTTGTTTAGTTGGTTCTTTACCTCTTCTAAAGAAGTTGCGTAAATGTTTGAAAAAAGCAGTAGTGATACAATAATAAATCTAATCATTAATAATCTTGATAAAAATAGGAATGAAAATTTCTTTTTACGAGATTAAAAGATAAACAATTAATTGTTATTTTTGTAAGTAAATATTTGGTCTAATTTAAAAAGCGCCAGGTTATGACGGGGCAGTAATTCAGCTTCTTCTATCCGTGGCTTACCTATAACCTAAGAAAGATTTATATGGCAAAGAAAAAAGAAATGCAGAAGGCTTATGAGAATCTTGAATTCTTAAATTCTTCCGAGGCAAGAATCATCAGAATGCTTTCTGAATATCTTGAACCAAAAGCAAAATTTAAAAAACACAAAATACAGGATACTGTCGTGTTTTTTGGTTCGGCGAGATTAAAATCGCGGAAAGATGCATTGGCTGAAGTAAATAAATTTAAAAATCTTGATCCTAAAAAATACCCCAATTTTGCTGAGGAACTTCGCGGTGCTCAGCAGCATCTCGAAATGTCAAAGTATTACGAAGACGCGGTTCAACTTTCGAAAAAACTTACCGAGTGGGCATTAAATCTTCCTGCGAAAGGATACCGTTTTATGGTTTGTACAGGCGGCGGCCCCGGTATTATGGAAGCGGCTAATAAAGGTGCAAAACAAGCGGGTGGCTACTCTGTCGGTTTAAATATCAGTATTCCCTTTGAACAGTTTGTAAACAAATATGTAACAAACGATTTAAGTTTTGAGTTTCATTACTTTTTTATGCGAAAATTTTGGTTCGCGTACCTTGCCAAGTGTTTAATATGCTTCCCTGGTGGTTTTGGAACGATGGATGAATTATTCGAAATGTTAACCCTCATCCAAACTGAAAAAATGAGGAAAAAACTTTTGCTTGTTTTATATGATGAAAAATATTGGAACAAAGTAATTAACTTCAAGGCTTTGATTGATCATGCGGTTATTAGTCCGAATGATATGAAGGTTTTTTCATTTTGCAACAATGTAGATGACGCTTACAAAATAATTACCGAACATCTTGAAAAAAATTATCTTAAGAAGATTGATGAAAAAGAAGCTGCTCCCGAACTTCATATGAAGTAATAACAAAAAACCCCTCGAAAGAGGGGTTTTTAATTCTAATCGTTCTGATCCTGGCGATGAGCTCTTCTCACAGCCTTCAGCTTTTCCATTCTTTTTTTGATGGAAGGCTTTACAAAAAATGTCCTTTTTTTGAACTCTTTCAGAACTCCGGATCTTTCGTATTTTTTCTTAAATCTTTTAAGAGCTTTGTCGATAGATTCGTTATCGCCTACACTGATACCAACCAAATTTATTCACCTCTCTCTACGGTCGTTTATTGGTTTAATGATTCAATTAATTTCTTTAATCCCGATTTTTGAAATTCTACAGCAATAGAACTTCTTCCGTTTGCTAAAACTTCCTTTGCTACTACTTTTCCATAATCATCCCACTCTTTGTGGTAAATGGCATCACCGACAGAAAAAGTTTTTTTCGGCGAATAATCGGAAGCATCGGGTTCAATTCCTTCTAAAGAAGGTTTAGACTCTTTTACATCGTCGACAAGGTCGATTACCATTGTCTGTTTGCATTTTTTACACTTAGCCCAACGTTTATTCTGATTTTCCTCACCGGATAGTTCCCCGGTAATCTCCATCTTCCTTGTCAAACTACAATTCGTACAAAATGCTTCAATATTTTTGGTTCGAGCCATCTAAAATTCCTTTAAATCGAATAAACGGACACTAAATATAAATATAAGCGATAGAATTATCAAGCCTTATCTATTTGTTTGTTTCTGGCGGTGTAATTACTAAAACGGGGCATTTAGCAAAACGAATAACTTTTTCCGCCACACTGCCTATTAAAGTATACAAAATTCCCGTTCGCCCGTGTGTGGCAATAACAATTACATCCATTTTCGCATCTTTTGAGTATTTGACTATTTCCTGGTAATCGACACCTTTTTTTATAATCGGTTCAATTAAAACATCTTTTCTTTTTTTTATTTTAGTAACCGCTTCCTCCATACTCTTTTTAGCATCATTTAGAATGCTTCTTTTTATTTTATCTTCCGAAAGGTCGAGAGAACGAATAGCCAGAATTGGTGGTGTTTTTTCAAGCACATGCAGGATGTGTACTTTTGCCCCATATTGAATTGCGAGATCAACAGCATAATTGGCAGCAGTTAAAGATAGCTCGCTAAAATCCGTTGGTAAAAGGATATTCTTTATTTTAAACATACTATAACCTCATCAAATATTACAGAATTTATTTTCTAATTTTTCAACCGGTAAATTGGCTACCACAGCAAATACATTATGGCCTGTTTTTTTCATTAAGGTTGTAATGCCGTTATTGCTGTAACTATAACAATTGCCGTTATCGAGGTACAAATGCAAATCGTTTGTTAGTTTTAAGATTTTGTTTTCGTCAATATACGATTCATTTACCTGGAAAAGATATACAAGATGTCCTTCGTCATCAGCATATACGTGATGGGCAAATTTTTCGCCCCTATCTTCAGATACAACAGCTCCAACAAGTTTGTAATTATCTAATCTCGGAATAAGAGTATTATATTTTACACCCTCAGCCCGAAAGAATTGTTTTATTTGCTCTGCATCTTCTGTGGTTAACTGCGGTTTAAGTTTTCCGGCAAAAATGTTATGAAAATTAGCTTGTGCCTGTACAAGCATATTGTCCTGACCAAGTTGTTCCAGTACAAAATCAGTGGCATTTGTTTGCGGGGTAGGGTTAAAAAGGAGTAATACCATTGCAATCATTACCGTAAAAGCAGAACCTATCGCTAATGCCGGGCGATTTAATAAAGAGGGGAAAAAATTAAAAGCAAAAATATTTTTTTTATTTTCCGGGTTAAGTTTATTTCTTATTTTTCTATTAACAGCTATGGGTGTTTTTTTGAACTCACAGCCACGAACAATATCTTTTATTAAAGATTGTACCTTATACTCATACTGTAATTCAACTTCAGATTCGAGTAAACGATTAATCTTCGTTGTTTCAATCTCATCCAAATCACCATCAACAAGAGCAGTAATTAATTCGCTGTAGTCTTCTTTGTGGGTCAACTAATTTTAATCCTTTTTAATATATCTTTTATCAACTGCATAATCGTATAGTTTTGTAAATAACATTTTTCTTGCTCTATGCAATCTAGAACGAACTGTTCCTACAGGTGCATCGACAAAATCTGCAATTTCTTCATAAGTAAAGCCTTCAATATCGCATAAAATAATTACTGTTCTAAAATCCTCCGGTAAAGAAGAAATTGCGTGGGAAAGTTCGTCGTCTAATAGATTATCGTAAATATCTTTTTCGAGGTGTGCATCGTCTGTATTTGAAGCTTTTATATTTTCATAAAAATTTTCTACTTCCTCATAATCAATTTTTACAGGCGATTTTGATTTTTTCCTATAAACGTTGATGTAAGTATTTTTCATTATTCTAAACAGCCACGCTTTACAATTAGTCTCTTTTTCAAATTTATCCCAAAATCTGAAAGCGCGCATAAATGTTTCCTGGACGAGGTCGTCTGCGTCATCGCTGTCACCAGTCATTTTGAGGGCAAAATTGTATAAAGCATCCATATGCGGAATTGCATCGCGCTCAAATTCTCTATAAAGCTGATTCTGTTCAACAACAACAGACAGAAATATCGGAAACATCATATACTTAAAACGTTTACTGACATAATTTTTAATAATTTACTTAAACTAATTATACCAAAATTCTTTTTTTTATCAAACTATAAACAATTTTACTTATAAACTGCACCGTTTAAAATTGTACCGGTTTTGTTTTCTACATCCCATAAAAAACCATTTATAACAACATATTTAATCTTGTCATCCTTTTTAATTACAAAGTCAGGGTGCATACCGAAAGTAATATTATTTGCTTGTTTATGTACGGTTGACAGCGAGATATTTATTGGCAAGGTTGTATACGGTTTATCAAAATTGCCATTAAGAATTATAGTAGTAACTCCCTGCCTGTAAAGTTCGGTAAAATCTATTTTTGAAATATCCTCAATTGAATCAAAACTTTTTTCGAATACCCTGCCAGGCTCAATTGAACAACCATCAAGGTTTATATCGGTATTGCCGTAAAACACTGAAAGGTCGCCGAGGTCTTCAACGGATGAGCGGTAATAAAAATTTTTTGCGTTATTGTAGTTTTGTTCCTCATTGTTAATTCCTACATCAATCAAATAATTTTTCCCGTTTTGTGAAGCCTTTAAATTTCTTAAAGCCACATCAATTATATATTTGTCGTTAAATGGAATTTTATCATAGGTTGCGGTTGAAAAGTTTTTGTAATTCTCATTGGCTATACTTTCGAAACTTGTTAGAAGAGTAATAAAGTTTAGTTTGCGGAGAAATTGTTTTTCAATATCACCTTGCCAGCCGCCGGTTTCAATCAAAATAGTACTGGTCCCGCACTTTTGAAAATTATCGCCGAATGCCCGCGGCTCAAATTCATCGGTGTACTTTGCAATATGCCCACCGATGATTTTTGAAAGCATCAAATACATTTCGCTTATTAATTTCATCGCTTTGCCGCGAATATCATTCACCGATTTGTCATAGTCAATTGCTGGTGCGAGAAAAGAAATAGCAGCAGATTTGAAAGAATTACCTACACTGTTTCTTGTACTTTGGTCATGCAAATTAAAACCGAAATCCGCTTTTAATTTTTCAAATGTTGAACGCAAAATAATAGCCTCAGGTGTTTGCTGGCGTGTTGCATCCCGGTTTATATCGATGTCAAAAACATTTCTTCTCTCAAAAACTTCTGCCCCATCAGGATTCACCATTGGTATAAAATAAATTGTGTAATTCTGCAGCACGGTTTTTTTATAGTTATCGTAACCAGTTGCATTAAAGAAGTTAAAAATATCCAATAATGCCATTGTAGCGGTTGGTTCGTCCCCGTGCATTTGCGACCATAAAAATATTTTTTTTGAGCCGGTACCGACAGAAATTAAATAAATATTTCTTCCTTCAACTGATTCGCCGGCTTTTTCAACTTTAAATAATTTATTATCTTTTAATTGTTCTATTAGCGGAACAATATCGGCATGCTTAAAACGTCGGTGGGTTATTGATTTTTCCTTAAAAGATTCATAATCGTTATAAAGACGGGAGGCTAAGTCGAAGTTTTGCGCCATACTAAATTCTGTTAAAAGTAATAATACAAGTGGTAAAAATTTTAACATTTTTCTTCCATTATTTTTGATGGTTAATTTATTTACTTATAAAGACTAATGCAAAAGAAAGAGAGAAGATGTGTCAACAAAAACGTTAAAAATTGGTTCAGCACTTCCACAGTTTTCATTAAAGTCTGTGGATGGGCAAACATATAAGTCGGAGTCGTTCGAAGATAAAAAAGTTTTGATAGTTATTTTCAGTTGCAATCATTGTCCCTATGTTCAGGCTTACGAAGGTAGAATAATTGAGCTTCAGCGTATTTATGCCAATGATGTAGCTATAATGGCTATAAGTTCGAACGATGCGGTAAAATATCCTGAGGATTCTTTTGAGATGATGGCAAAAAGAGCAGCAGAAAAACATTTCAATTTCCCTTATTTGTACGATGAAGATCAATCGGTTGCAAAAGTTTTTGACGCTTCACATACTCCGGAAGTATTTTTGTTTAACGCAGAAAGGAAGCTCTCATTTCATGGAAAAATTGATGATAATTGGCAGGAACCGGATAATGTTAAAAGTCGGTATCTTAAAGATGCGATAGTGGAAGTGTTAAACAATGAAGAAGTTTCCGTAACGGAAACCTTTACTATCGGCTGCACAATTAAATGGAAAAATTGATTAATTGTTAAAAATGAATGCATGAAAGGGGTGCATTCATTTTTAACATACTACTAATACATCAAACCGATATTTAAAGCAATTACAAATCCGCCGAGAGTTTTTTGATACCTGCCTTTTAAACTTTCAACCCCGTCGTTAAAAAAACTAATTATATAATAACGAAAACTTAAACCAACCAAACTCGATTTATCGAGACCAAAGTTTGCTCCGAAACCGGCATAACCGCCAATAGCATAATGCGCCTGTGCTTTTCCGAATGAGTTAAAAAACTCTCTATCGTACGGTGTTGTAACAACAAGCGTGGGACCCACACCGGCTGTGATATAAGGTCGCAGGTTTTCATAAATAATTTTTCGAAAAAGTCGATATTGTAAACCTGCGGTAAGAGGTACCAAAAATACCCGGTTTTGTTTTCCCCGAGTATATGTTTGATAAGGATAATAGGGGTCAACGTATTCAACTTCTTTTTCATCCTTTGATTCGGCTATCGATATATCGGTATAAAATGTAAATTTATCATCTAATTGATGCCTATAAAATCCGCCGAAACCGAAACCGCCTTCGCTAAACATCAAATCCATACCGAATGCATGACCCGGAAATTCATTAGGTTCTTTTTCGGGCGCAAGTTCGCCAATGCCCTGAGGTTTTACATTTAGAAACGGAATTAGTAATATTGCCGCTAAAATTATTTTTTTCATAATCTTGATTTTTTTTTATACAAAGTTAATTCTCAAAAATTAAAATTCAACAATTAAATTTATCATACAAACTATGCAATCTTTTGTAGACTCCCCAGATTTCTGGGACAATCAGTATAAAAATAATGAAGCTGGCTGGGATATGAAAAGCGCCACACCAGCATTTATTGAACTATTGCAGAATACTATTGTTTTTGGCAAAGATAAAGGTGATATTTTGGTGGCTGGAAGCGGTAAAGGATACGACGCCATAGAAGCCGCAAAAAATGGTTTTTCTGTAACAGCGTTAGATATTTCAACTAATGTTTCGGATTTTGCAAAACAGTTGGCGGAAAAAGAAAATGTGAATTTAAAAATTCTGGCTCGCGATATTTTTCTTTTACCCGATGAATACAATTGCAAATACGATTTTATTTATGATTACACCACATATTGCGCTATTAATCCTGCCCGAAGGGAAGAATATATAAAAAAACTTTACAAACTATTAAAACCGGGTGGTAAGGTTGTAGCTATATTATTTCCTGTCGAAAAAAGGGAAGGAGGTCCTCCTTTCGGGATAGACAGCATTGAAACGTATAAATTGTTTTCTAAATATTTTATACTTCAATTATTTTCGAAAAATTTAAAAACAATAAAACCACGTGCGGGCAGGGAAGTACTGCACGTTTACAAAAAGGTAAAATAATTATGTCGTTTAATTTAGAAATTAAGGTTTCAATAAAATCCTTGAGCGCAATAATAAAAAGGCTTGATGAAATTGACGCTGAATTTGCTGGAGTTCTTTATCAGACCGATATTTATTACAAAATTAAAAAAGGACTTTTAAAACTTAGAATAGAAAACGGGAGAAACCAGCTTATTCAATATTTCAGGGATGAAAAATCTAAAGACCGATGGTCGGATTATAGAATACTTGAAATAAGCAGCGATAATGCCGGGAAGTTTTTAAAAGGACTTTTTAATACCGAAGTTACTGTGAAAAAAGAAAGAAAACTTTACTGGTACAAAAACACACGCATTCACTTAGATAAAGTTAAAGGTTTGGGAATGTTTTTGGAATTAGAAACAAAACTTATAAACGGGAAAAAAGATGCCCGTGAAAGATTCAATTTTTTGGTAAAACATCTTCAACTTGATGAAAAAAATCAAATACGTAAATCGTACCGCGATTTATTAATAAAGAGAAATAAATGATTCTTACCAAATCCGGTTTAGCCCCTGTAGATTTAAATGCTATCTTAAATGAACGAATAAAAAGTAAAGGAATTGACTCTTTTCTTTTAATAGTGCCGACGAACCGGAAAAACAGGGCGATAAAAAAAGAAATCATTTCATCGTCACGCGGGCATACCTCCGGCAGAATTAATATCGAAACAATTGGGACTTATTCAACAAAAATTTTGTTCGAAGATGTGTCTGCCAGGGGGAAAATATTAACCGAAGCTGCATCTGCAGTTTTGCTGAAGCAAGCGTTTGATATTACGGAGTTAAAATATTTTTCTAACTATAAAAATGGCGTGCCCTCCGGAACTGTGGAGCGAATAAAAAATGTTATAAATGAATATAAAAAGCATGGTATTACACCCGGACTTTTAAGAGAGGAATTGAAAAAATTAGAAGGTTCGGAAAAAATAAAAGCTGAAGATATTGCTGCAGTTTTTGAGGTTTACCAAAAAAAAATTAATGCACTAAAAGTAATGGAAACCGGGGATATTTATACTGCTGTTAATTCATTAAATGATGATGATTTTCAAAAAAAGTTTAAGGTGTTATATCCGTTTGTAAATCTTATAATAATAAATGGTTTTGACGAATTTACATTGCCTGAAATTGAAATAATTGATAAAACTTCTGCTCTGCCATCCATCCGCCAGTACATTGGTTTTGATTATTATTCAGGCAACAATTCAATCTTCTCCCATCTCGATGACTGTTATGACAGGCTAATTAAAAAAGAATTTAAGGAAGTCCAGGATCTTTCCCCTTTTGTATTAAATGAGTTCAACCGCACAGTTCGCGAAGAATTATTTAATAAAAAAAATAATCATCATGAACATATTGATAAGATTACTGTTATGCCAGCGGCAAAGCGGGAAGAGGAAGTTGTACTTATTGCGAAGGAAATAAAGGAACTTATTTCAGATAACAATATTGAGCCTCATAAAATATGTGTTGTATTTAATCTCATCCAAAACTATTCGAATATAATAAGGGATGTGTTTCCGGTTTACGGCATACCATTTAATTTAACTGATAGGTACTCGCTGAGCACTTCGCAGACGGTTATTGCCGTTATCAATTTTTTAGAAATTCTTGAGAACGATTTTTACTATAAAAATATTTTCAGAGCGTTAACCGGTGGTTTTATAAAATTGTCTACAGTTGATTTATCAAATTTGCTCAAAGCATCTGTAAATCTTAAAATCATTTCCGGTTTTAACAATTGGAAAATGCAATTAAAAGACGCATTATTAAAAACCGGTGATGATGATGATTCTGTAAAGCGGTTTGAAAAAAAGGTATATGAAAAAGCTCTTGCCGATGTTGAAACTATTTACAAAATATTAAAACCTTTTTCAAAAAAACTGACAATCGAAGAGTTCCAACATACTCTAAGGGACCTTATCCATTCATTGAGTATACCATTAAATATCTTAAAAAATGGAGGCGGGGCAATAGAAAAAAATACAAAAGCAATATCATCATTCCTCGAAACAGTAGATGAAATGCTTGAGCTATTTATCATCGAGCACGGTAGTGAAAAACAATTTCCCCTTACTTTTTATCTCGATTATCTTCGAACAGCCGTAACTGCCACCCGTTACAACATAAAAGAAAAACCGGGTTATGGTGTTCAGGTAACTACATTAAATGAGATTAGAGGATTACAGTTTGATTATCTATTTATTGCAGGTATGTGCGATGGTGATTTGCCCACACGGTATCAACCGGAAATATTTTTTTCGGGTTCGTATGCAAGAAAAGAATCGAAACATCAGACCGAGGAAAGGTATCATTTTTATCAGGCTTTATGCTCCTGGAATAATAGACTCTATTTAACATACCCGCAGCAGGATGCAAAAAAAGAATTAGCGCGGTCTAATTATTTAAACGAGTTCCTTTCTCTATTCCAGGCGGGCACAAAATCAAAAAAAGGGTACGATAACTTTGTCTATTCTGTTGATGAACTGCTAAGTATATTCGGGCAAAACCAAACAGATGAAATTAAAGAATTACTTGCTGAAAATAATATTGATGCCGAGTCGATAACTAACTCAATAAAAGTAAATGAAGAAAGGCATACCAATTCCGATTCTGAATCTCCATTCGCGGGATATATTGGCAGCGAATTAAACAATGGTGAAAAAATATTATTAGATGAATTGAAAGATCGAGAATTTTCGATATCGCAGTTGGAAAATTATGCTAAATGCCCTTATAAATATTTTGTTGAACGAATTCTAAAACTTGAATCGTCCGAAGAACCTTCGGAAGAAATCGAATCACTTGAACTTGGCAGCTTGCTGCACAATATTTTATTCAAATTTTATATGGAGGTACAAGAAAAAGGGCTCATCCTTACAGGAGCATCGGAAGGGGATTTACACTCTGCGGAAAATATTTTATTTGCCGAAGCAGAGCGCCAAATAGGCGAAGCTAATTTATCATCGCCAATAAACTTTTTTGAAAAAGAAAAAATACTCGGGGTAAATGGGGATAGAAAAAAATCTCTTCTTTATCTTTTTCTAACGGAAGAACAAAAATCGGAAGATGGATTTGTCCCGTGGTTTTTTGAAATTAGTTTCGGCGGAATAAAAAAAGATGTGTCCGGCACAAATTCTCTGCTTACTGAACTCATTGCCGGAAACACAAAAGTAAGAGGAAAAATTGACAGAATTGATCTGCATGAGGGGGACAAAAAGTTTAAAGTAATCGATTATAAACTCAGCGGTAAAAAACCCTCTTTTGATGATTTGAACAGCGGAATTTCGCTTCAGCTTCCGCTGTATATGTTCGCCGCAAAAGAGCTGATAAAAGCTCAGTTAAACTTTGATGCTGATGCACTCGGCGCCGAGATATATTCTTTAAAGTTTAATGAGAAACTGTTCGGAAGATTGCAGGTTAAAACAGCGGAAAAAATGGGCAAGCTTTCAACTGAAGAAATTGAATCATCAAACAAAAAAATTATTGATATCTGCATAGAAGCTATAAATTCTTATGTAAAATTAATATCAGAAGGAAACTTTAATCTGACACGTTTACATGACCGAGAAAAACAAGTTTGCGGTTATTGCAGTTTTCGGTCTGTTTGTAGAATTCAGGATATAAATTAAAAAGCCTTCAGAAAAATTAATTGCTGAAGGCTTTTACCTAATAGTTAGGAGAATACCCGCTCTGTGAGGGGAATTAGAACCGGTATTCTTTAAGAGAGTCTTATAACTATTTTCAATTTCTATTTACCTAATAATGGGTCTACTATAAAGACATAAATTTTGCCGGTCTAAATATATGTACCCGGCATTACTCAATTATTATCAAAAAACTATTATAAATGGCATCCTTTTAAGAGGACTTTATGACTTTATTCTACATTGTAGGTTGTGGATTAAAGGGTTAACTTTGCAAATTAAAATTAGATAAATGGAAAAATGAAAATACCTTTAATTGTTATTGTCGGTAGACCCAATGTTGGTAAATCGACCTTTTTTAACCGTATGATTGGAAACCGCTCTGCAATAGTTGATAATATTAGCGGCGTAACACGCGACCGGAATTACGGAGAAGTTGAATGGGCTGGAAAAAAGTTTCGTTTGATTGATACCGGGGGTTATGTTCCCGGTTCCGACGACTTATTTGAACGAGCAATTAGAGAACAAATTGAGATTGCAGTTGCTGAAGCAGAATCTATTTTATTTATGGTTGATGCCCGGGCGGGAGTTACACCAATCGACATCGAAATTGGAAAATTGCTTAGAACATCAGGCAAACCATTTTTTCTAATTGCAAACAAGGTTGATTCAGAAAAATATGAAGCCCAGGCTGCCGAGTTTTATAGTTTCGGTGTCGAAAAAGTCTATGATATATCTGCCCTCGGCGGAAGAAAAACCGGCGACTTGCTCGACGATATTACCGCAAAATTTCCAACACTTGAAGAAGTACCTGAAGATCCACGTCTTAAAATTGCAATTGTTGGAAGACCGAATGTTGGCAAATCATCACTGACTAACGCGCTGCTTGGCTACGACAGAAGTATTGTTACCGATGTCCCCGGTACAACCCGCGATAGCCTCGACTCTGTTCTAAAATACTACGGCGAAGAAATATTATTAATTGACACCGCCGGTTTGCGTAAAAAGAAAAGAGTTGACGAAAGTATTGAATTTTATTCCACAATAAGAACTGTGAAGGCAATAAGCGAATGCGATGTTGCGGTTGTTATGGTGGATGCCAAAGAAGGATTCGAAAAACAAGATCAAAAAATAATTGATGAAGCCGTAAAGTTCCGTAAAGGAATTATTTTAGCGATTAATAAATGGGACCTTGTAGAAAAAGAAACCAACACAGCAAAACAATTGGAACTCTCAATAAAAGAAAAACTCGGTTCACTGGATTACATCCCGGTAATGTTTATATCGGCGTTAACAAAACAGCGAATCTATAAACTTATCGATTTGGCAAAGCAAGTTGAGGGAGAGAGAAAAAAAGTTATACCGACGAGCGAACTTAATGATATTTTACTCCCTGAAATTGAAAAGACACCGCCTCCGGCAACAGGAACCGGAAAGGAAGTTAAAATAAAATACATTACACAAGCTGCCGGAAAATATCCTTTGTTTTTATTCTTCTCAAATCATCCCAAAGAAATAGTTGACCATTACAAGCGTTTTCTTGAAAGGATGATGCGTCGTACTTTTGGATTTGAAGGTGTACCCATTGTTTTATCATTCAAGCAAAAGTAAAAAAATAAACGCCGGTTTGATATTAAATAACAACCATACCATAATGGAGCTTTGATGAGTGACGATTTAATAAATTTCGTTGTAATTGATAATCCTCTAATCAAAAGAGATGTAACACTTCTGCGCGATAAAAATACTCAGCCGGAACAGTTTAGAGCTGTTGTTAAAAGAATTTCCAGTGTGCTTTCGGTTGAAATTGCAAAAGATTTTGAACTGGAGAAAATCGAAGTAGATACTCCCCTCGAAAAAACCGAAGGGTTTAAACTAAAACAACAAGTAGTGCTCGTTCCGGTTCTGCGCGCTGGTTTGGGTATGGTTGCCGGATTTTTAGAATTAATGCCATACGCGCGAGTGGGGCATATAGGTTTGCAAAGAGATGAGGAAACACTCTTGCCTGTTGAGTACTATTACAAAACACCCCGCGATATCGAAAAAGCGGAAGTTATACTTCTCGATCCGATGCTTGCTACCGGTGGAAGCGGCTCCGAAGCAATAAAATTTTTAAAAAATCGTGGAGCAAAAAATATTGTTTTTGCATGTCTTGTTGCGTCTCCTGAAGGTATCCGGAAAATTTCTGAAGATCATCCGGATGTGATGATTTATGGCGCAGCACTCGATAGAGAATTAAACAATAAGGGATATATCTTACCCGGTTTAGGCGATGCAGGAGATAGGACGTTTGGGACACTTTAAATTATATTCATTTATTGTAATTCTTGTTTTCAGCAATTTGGGTTTTAAGTATCAGGATTATCCTGAGACTGAAATAAACAACCTTATGAAAAGGGGAATCGATAATCTTATCAATCAAAAGTTTGATAAGGCGGCAGAGTACTTTGATAAAGTAAATACACGTTTCCCCCAAAAACCCATAGGGAAAATTTTTTTGGCGGCTAATGAAATTGCCCGGTCGTTTGACCAGGTTACTGAATATAACTCCGATTTCATTTTAACTAATTTGAATGATGCTATTGACCAGGCTGAAGAACTTGTTGACAAAGACGAAAATAATGTTTGGAATGTTTTTATGCTGGCTTTAGCCGAAGGGCATTACGCCTATTTTAAGGGGCTTGACGGCAACTGGTTGGCTGCATTTTCAAACGGTCTAAGTTCAGTCTCTGATTTTGAAAAATGTATCCGACTCGATTCAACCTTTTATGATGCTTACACCGCGATAGGCGCCTACAAATATTGGAAATCAAGAAAAACAGAAGCAGCGAGTTGGCTGCCGTTTTTTGATGATGATAGAATGGATGGCATAAAAATACTCGAGAAAGCATTAACCCAATCTTCACTGTACAGTTCTTATATGGCGGCGTACACCCTTCAATGGATTTACATCGATCGCGGAGAATATAAAAATGCTATTCGTATTTCAGAAGATATAATAAAAAAATATCCGGAATCTAGGTTTTTCAAGTGGGGATATGCCCGCGCTTACGAAGATGTTAATCCTCAAAAATCGATAGAATTATATAAGTGGCTTTTACAATCATATAAAAATGATAATAATTTAGTGCAGGAAATTACACTAAAACACATCATTGCGCAGCAATATTTCCGCATAGGGGATAATAAAACTGCTCTTTCTTATTGCAATGAAATTCTCAATTATAAGCGACTTACCGAATTTCAAACTAATAAACTTGAAGAGAGACTTGAACGTGTAAAAGCTTTAAGGGATACACTCTCAAAAAGGTAACAAGTTCAATTCTTGATTTATCAAAATATATGTGAAATAGAAACGAAAGTTTTATTCACAATCCACAAATCTATTCCCTATGAAAACTGTCCACAATTTTAACCTCTTTGTATTTCATAGTAGACAAAACTCACTCCTTTAAATTAAAAGTGTCCATTTTTTCCCATTATTAAACTGGCACTCAAGTTGAAAGTGTTACATTCGAATTAAATGAGGTAAATATGCGATACATTATTGTTTTACTGTTAATAGTTTTTCCTTCAATTGCAAAAGCGCAGTGGGGAACATCCGCAATTAAAATCGGATTCTTTAGCCCGGCTGCTTCTGATGGTGGATTGATTCTTGGTTATGAAGGAGGGAAAGAAATTGATAGAAACTTTACAATAGGCTGGAGTGTCGATTGGTTCAATAAAAATTATGTAGATAAAAAATTGGTTAGCGACTTCAACTCAGTTTATGGAATCGGCGGTTCTTCAATAAATGAATTAAGAGCAAAAACCAATCTTCACGATTTTCCGTTTATGGTTAATCTAACTGCTCATTTTCCGGTTGCACCACGGCTACGAGTTAATGTTATGGGAGGAATTGGCGCCGAGGTGTTACTAATTTATTATCGGAATTTTCAGAACCCTGATGATTCAAACCTTAAAGGGGCATTCGATTTTAATTGGAGAATGGGTGTAGGAACCTCATACGATCTTGGGCCGAGAAGCGAAGTTTTTGGTGAACTCGCATATCACTCATCTGCCCCAAGCTGGGAGTACGAGGTGCAGGACGCACAAACCGGCATCAACAGAGTTTTCGAAAGGGTATTTGATATGAGTGGAATTATCGCACGAGTTGGAGTTCGTTTTTATTATTAATATTTCGTGCAGTATTTTTTACGAGCCGCAGGATAGGGGAAAGAGTAGCGGCTCGTTAATTTTTTTTCTCACCAATAATTGTAACTACAAGTTTTCTTGTCCCGCCGTAATTTCGGTGCTCGCACAAATAAACTCCCTGCCAGGTTCCCAAATTAAGTTTTCCGTTTGTCAGCGGAATTGATACACTGTTTCCTAAAAGCGATGCCTTAATATGTGCAGGCATATCATCGCTGCCTTCTGAGTTGTGTTGATAATAAGGCAGGTTCTCCGGAGAGAGTTTGTTAAAATGTGTTTCCAAGTCTTCCCTTACACTTGGATCAGCATTTTCATTTATTGTTAATGAGGCTGAGGTATGCTGGATAAAAATGTTAACAAGTCCCGTTGAGAAAGACTTTATCTCGGGACATAAATTTTCTAATTCACCGGTTATTAAATTAAATCCACGGCGCTTTTTGGGGAGCGTTATTTCTTTTTGAAATACTTCCAAATATATTTTTCTCCTTAATATAAATCGTTTTTAGAAATTACCTCTTGTTTTATTCGCTTGCGCAACACTATTTCAATCATATCGCTTTTAAAGGCAAATACAAAAGATGCCGAATAGGAAAAGTCGTTAGATGTTCACTATCGGTATTCGACAGTTAATAATTTCCGAATTATGAGATATGTAATAAAAAACTAAAAAATCGAAGTAGGTATTAAAAACTCCAATACTCCTTTACCGGCACGTACTCGATTATTAAAAGATACCTTTGCAATCATTCCTTTTTTATAGTCGACAAAAAAACCGGATGATGAAATCAAATTAGAAAGATGTTCCGAGCAGTCGGGTTCGTGACCCACAAAAATAATGTCTTCGCCGTCCAATGAGTTTGCCAGCATAATCAAGTCTTCGGTTGAGCCGCCGCTTTTTAATTTGTCATCCAATAAAACTTCTTTGTTAAACTTAAAACCAATAGCAATAATTTCGGCAGTTTGTTTTGTTCTCATATAGGGTGAGCTAACAATATGATCAACATTATGGATTAAATTTTTCCATCCATCAATTGCTTTTTTGAGTTTTTCTTTTCCTTCGGGGGTAAGTTCGCGTTGCGAATCCTTTTTATTTATCGAACTTCTCTCCGCGTCGGCGTGACGTACTATATATATGTTCATATTTATTCGTTGTAGTTAACAAAAATTACAGTTATAAATTGGTGAAAATCGTGCATGTCTCTGTTTAATTTTCTACCCGCTGGGGAGTTCATCAGGTTGTCCCATTTATCTTTGGAATCAACTGCAACTTCGCAGAACAAATTGTATTTTTGTTCTAGCAGAATATTGCTCTCAACTTTACCCGCAGATATTATTTCACCGGATATTTCTTCAATATACTTTAAAGTAAATTCTTTAAAGTGTTCTTCAATCTGTTTTTCATTTGTCTTGTGCAGAAAAAATAAAGCTTTGTACATCAACAATTAACCTTAAACGTGTTTATAATATTGTTGTAATGGTCCTTATATTTATCGTAAGTATATTTTGATGCTTTAACAATAAAAAGATACTTTAAAGTTCCGCACTGATATTCAAAATATTGAATTAGGTCTTTACCCGTTTCGTTGTTATTGCTAAACCGGATTTTGTTTAACCCGTTGTTTTCATTTATTAATTTCGCTGTTATAAAATCTTCTGCACTGCTGCCTTCAGGTAATTTGATAATAGATATGGCAGCCCCGAGTTTTTCGTTCAAAAAGCGTATCCCGGTCAATTGCTTTGATAAATTTTCTGTAATAATAAGATTATCAATTCTTTTCCATTCGGATGTCACACTAATAGAGAATTCACCGCCGCCCGCATTCATCGAGTCGTTTATTAATCCCTCCCTGGAATTCATTTCAACCGTAAGCATCGGTTTGGTTGTGGCGCCAATATAATTTTCAATTTGTGTGGTAATAAAGTTGTAAAAAATTGCGTTATCGCTTTTATAAGCATTCAGTTTGTTATTAAAACTATAAATATCCGATTTATTTGATAAAGACGAAAACCTGCTACTTGATAATTCGGTTTTAATCCTGTCGTCAGATATTTCCGAAATTGATTGCAAGTAAACCTCGTCCGGTGTTTCTAACCGGGTAAAGATTCTGAGTGATAAATTTACAGAAGCCGGTTTTATAAAATAAAGGGAAAGTCGCTCTAATTTGAATACATCTTTCGAAATAAATTGTTCTTCTATTTTGAAGAATTTCATATCGTTTATGTGAATAGGGGAGAGTTTTATATAACCATTTAATGAACGATCGAGCAAGTAGTTGTTTAACAGTTTATCATAAACCGCAAACCGATTATACAAAGGATTTGGAAATTCGAGCAGGACTGTATAATAAATACTCTCATTTAAAACCACGCTGTCAATTTCAAACTTATTAAATGACTTAGAAACCGGCAGAGAAAGATTTATCAGTCCTGCAAGTGAGTCGTTTGCAGAATTGTCTCCGGTGATAGCGCGAAAAACAATTTTATGAAGTGTATTTGCATCAATGGTTTTAGCCTTACTGCCCAGCAAAGAGCATCCGGTAAAAAACAGCATCACAATTGTTAGGGGAAATAGTATTTTTTTCATATTTAACTTTTTGAAATAAAAGCAGTCAAAAAATAAGAATAATTTTTGATTTTTTTAATCTTCATTTTATATTCCCCCATCTAAATCAAAAAATTTATGATATTAAAACTAATTATAAATATTACCATAAACTATTATTAGAGTAATTACACTATTGAAAAGAAAAACCCTTTTATTATTCTTATTCTTTTTATTTGCTGCTTCCGCGCTACCGGCAAATTTAACTGTTCCCAAAATTGCTCTCAAAGATCTTTCATTTAAAATAAAACTCGATGGACTCCCGGACACACTGAACTCTGTTCGTCTTTATTTTAAAAATGATCATGATTTCGATGAAAAAATTCTAAAGGTTACAAAAGGAAAAATAGATACAACAATAAGCCTCGGATTCGCTGGAAGTTTTAATGTAAAAGTAGATGGATTTCCTTCTCTTGATAAAAAGATAAGGGTGATTCCTGGATTATTAAGTATCATCCCTCCAATTCTCGCAATTGTGCTCGCATTGTTACTCCGTCAGGTTATAATATCGCTGCTGCTTGGAATTTACATGGGTGCAATTTTTATATATGATTATAACCCGTTAACCGGAATTTTAAGAGTGGTTGATACCTATATCATAAACACTCTAACCGAAACCTCTCATATTCAAATTATAGTTTTTACATTTTTGTTCGGCGGAGTGGTGGGGTTAATTTCTAAAAGCGGGGGAACAAGAGGAATAGCAAACATAGTTACTCGTTACGCTCGTACAAGACGCTCCGGACTTATTGCTACCTGGGCTTCCGGACTCATGATATTTTTTGATGATTATGCCAACACATTGATAGTCGGCAATTTGATGAGATCTATTACCGATAAATTAAAAATTTCAAGAGAAAAATTAGCATTTATAGTTGATGCTACTTCGGCGCCCGTTGCAAGTATTGTAATTGTGAGTTCATGGATAGGCTTTGAGGTCGGACTAATTCAAGACGGTTTAAAGAGCATCGGATCTACCGCCAACGCTTACGATGTATTTATTAAAACCATCCCTTTCCGGTTTTATCCAATTTCTATGCTAATTTTTGTTTTTTTGATTACATATTTTAATCGTGATTTTGGCCCGATGCTAAAAGCGGAAAGAAGAGCTGTTAGAGAGGGGAAAGTAATACGGGATGGTGTGATTGCTTCAAAAGATTTAACCGAGACTTCCGATATTTTCGGCAATGATGAAAAAGCAAAATGGTACAACGGTGTGGTTCCTATAGTGGTTCTTGTTTCAGGAACGCTGTTCGGTTTGTATTATACAGGTATCAGTGCGTTGCAGCAGCAGGGCGTTGTTAATTATGGTTTTCAAGATATCATCGGCAATTCAAATTCGTATCTTTCACTTTTGTGGGCAAGTTTTACCGCATGTATTGTCGCCGGTGTAATGATTGTTTCGCAGAAAATTATGACAGTGAACGAAACTGTTGACGCATGGTTTATCGGTGTGCGTTCAATGCTGCTTGCTCAGTTAATTTTAACCCTCGCTTGGGCAATCGGGTCAATTACACAGGATCTAAAAACGGCGGATTATATTATAAGCATTATAAGCAATTCAATTGACCCGAGATATTTACCTGTAATAATATTTTTAGTTTGCGCCTTAACAAGTTTTGCAACCGGTACAAGCTGGGGCACAATGGCTATTATGATGCCAATAGTAATTCCGCTTGCAGGGCATGTAACAAATTTATACCACTATTCCGCCACAGATTCATCATTAATAATATACGGTGTAATCAGCTCGGTGCTTGCAGGTTCTGTTTTCGGCGACCATTGCTCGCCGATTGCCGACACGACAATTTTAAGCTCCATGGCATCGGGATGCGATCATATGGATCATGTTCGTACGCAGTTACCCTATGCAATACTTACCGCAATTGTTTGTATGATTATCGGAGATATCCCAACAGCGTTTGGTTTTTCACCATATCTATCGATAGTGATAATTTCAATTATCCTTGGCGGGATTATTTTGTTCTTTGGTAAAAAACCGGAAGCAGCCGAGGTAAGATAAAAGTTTGTTTAAGCAATTATTTGATTTTTGAGATTAGAAAAAAATAGTGTTAAAATCATTGTATACTATTAAAATGGTTATAAACTAATTCCGCTTTTTTCTTCCCGATTATTTCAGCAAGTTTTTCTTTTGATGATATTTTTATTTCCGCTAAGCTTCCGATTTTTGTTAAGAGCAATTGTGTAGTTGATGGACCAATTCCTTGAATATCATTCAGTTCGGTTGTAATAGTTCGTTTACTTCTGCGTAACCGATGAAATGTAATTGCAAAACGGTGAGCTTCGTCGCGAACATGCTGAAGAAGTTTTAACCCGGATGAAGTTTTCGGTATTGATTCGGGTTCGGAGTGGTTGGGGAAAAAAACTTCCTCCAATCGTTTAGCTAACCCAATGATATTGTAATTTTCAAACCCGAGATCATTTAAAATTTCTACCGCGCTGGATAATTGTCCCTTTCCCCCATCAACCATTATTAAATCAGGCAGAGGTTGGTTTTCCTCTTTTAACCTTCCATAACGACGCTTTATTACCTCGCGCATACTTTCAAAATCATCCGGACCGATAACATCTTTTATTATGAATTTTCTGTATAGACTTTTTTTCGGTTTCCCATCTTCAAAAACAACCAAACTTGCTACCGTATCAGTCCCCTGCAAGTTTGAAATATCGAAGCACTCAATTTTTTTCGGCAGCTCCTTTAATCGTAAATCTCGCTGAAGCGCAGACACAGCATAAGGAGTATGTCCCTGGTTTTTCATCTTGTGTAATTGAATTTCTTTCAACTGAAGATACGCATTTTCTGTGCACATTTTTATGAGCGATTTTAATTCACCTCGCTGAGGCACAATAATTTTTATGCGATGATTTGCTTTCCCGCCAAGCCATTCGGTGAGTGTATCTTTGTCGGCTGGCTCACTCTCAATTACAAGCTCGGATGGAATATCGACGTACTCGGAATAATAAAATTTTATCGCTGCATTGTAAATATTCTCTTTTTCTTCATCCTGGTCGATTGATAGATGGAGTTGTTTTTTCCCCACAAGTTTTCCGCCGCGAATATTAAAAATTGAACAGGCAGAGTCCTTCCCTTCATATGCTATAGATAATATATCTCTATCCAAAAAATCATTACTTACTATTTTTTGTTTTGATGATAACGATTCAAGCTGTTCTAACCTATCTCTTATTTCAGCCGCTTTCTCGAACTCTAAGGATGAAGCATTAGTTTCCATTTTACGTTTCAAATCTTTTATAAGGTCGTCGGTTTTTCCCTTTAAGGTTTTGCCTACTTCATCAACCATCTCATTATATTCAAGTTCGGTAATAAATCCTTCGCACGGTCCATCACATTTTTTTATATGGTAATCGAGACATACCTTAAATTTTTTCTTATCAATGTTTTCCTGTGTAATATTTAACTTGCAGCTTCTTATTCTAAATATCTGGTTTATCATTCTCAAAGCTGATTTCATATTTCTTACATCGGTGTACGGCCCAAAATATTTTGAACCATCTTTAATTAACCTTCGTGTAGCATAGATGCGGGGGTATGGCTCTTTTGTAATTTTTATATACGGGTAGGATTTATCATCTTTTAAATTGACATTATAGCGGGGTTTATATTGTTTGATTAGATTATTTTCAAGGACGAGCGCTTCAATCTCATTATCGGTTACAATAAGCTCTAAATCAACAATTTTGCTTACAAGAGCCGCAGTTTTTACGTTTGTTACATTACTTTGAAAATAACTACGCACCCTGCTTCGCAGGTTATTTGCCTTACCAACATAAATAATTTTCCCCTTATCGTTTTTAAACTGATAAATACCGGGATTCGAAGGTAAATGTTTTAATTTAAGATCTAAAAGCTCATTCAATGCTATAATCACAAAAAAAATTGAACAAAGTTTACGTATTGAAAATTATACTATTTGTAGTAAAATAAAAATATATAATTGTGCTAAGCCGTTAAAACCTGTCCTTTTGAAATTACAACAATACCGCTCTCAGTTACGGTAAATTTTTTCTTATCTCCGTCAAGATCAAAGCCTATTTCGTATCCTTCCGGCACAGTTACGCTTTTATCAACTATAGCCCGCCGAATTCTTGCGTGCCTGCCAATATTGCAATAGTCCATAATAATGGAATCAGTTACATAAGCAAAACTATTTACTCTAACTCCTGGCCCTAAAAGAGAACGTTCTACTAAACCGCCGGATACAATTGAACCGTCGCATATAAGCGAGTTAAGTGACCGCCCGACTCTTTCTCCTTCGTGAGATACTGTTTTTGCTGGCGGAAACTGATGCTGGTATGCTCTCATCGGCCATTCAAAATCGTAAAAGTTAAAATCGGGTGTTACACTTATTAAGTTCATGCTTGCTTCAAAATAGCTGTCAATTGTCCCGATATCTTTCCAATATGGTCTTTCTTTTTTGTTTTCATCATAAAATTTGTAAGCTTTTATTGCCATACCAGAATTAACCATAAAAGGGATGACATGCTGCCCAAAATCGTGAGACTTTATTTTTTGAGCTTCCATTTCGTGGAAAATATCTTTTAATTTTCCGGCATTAAAAACATAAATACCCATGTTAACAAATGAGTTTTTGGGGTTATCGGGTATTACCGGAGGATTGGCTGGTTTTTCTAAAAAAGAAGTAACATTATATTTATCATCAATTCCCACAATTCCAAAACGTGGCGCTTCCTCTTTAGGTACATCTATGCATGCAATCGTCAAATCAGACTTAGAATCTACGTGGTGCTGAAGCATTCTCAAGTAGTCCATTTTGTAAATATGATCGCCGCTTAGTACAAGCACCCACTTTGCTTTTTTGTCAGATGAAAAAAGATTCATGTTTTGGTAAATTGCGTTTGATGTGCCGAGGTACCAATCGTTATTAATTTTCCGTTGCGGGGGCACCGAATAAATAAACTCACCGAGTTCGGGGTTAAAAATGCTCCACGCTTCAAAAAGATGCTGATTCAGAGAGTCGGATTTGTATTGTGTTAAGACATATAGTCGACGTAAACCGGAATTAAGACAATTCGACAATGCAAAGTCAATAATTCTATACTTCCCGCCGAAAGGCACAGATGGTTTACTGCGGTATTTTGTCAAAGGAAAAAGTCGTTCACCCTGCCCGCCTGCTAATAACATTGTAATTGTATCGCGTAAAATTGAAGAGCCTGGAAGAGTCATATAAATCTCCTAAAATAATCTAATCCTAATTTTTCATTTTATAATTGCTATCCGTCAAAAAAAAACGACGGGGATAATACGGTTAATTAAAAAAATATGAAAACAGGCAAAAAGAAATGAAATTCTTTAATAAGAGGTTTCTTTCGAATCTGCCCCTCATTTTTATTAAAGCAACTGCTTTAATATATTCAATTATGAATTGTTTGGCAATTTAAGAAATTATTAATTTACAGCTACATATTATTATTTATTTGCAAATTAAAAAAGAATCTACCGGAAGAATAAATTCGTCCGGTTTTTAAAAAAATAAGATCAATTATGAAATCAAATAGTGCTGCAATTGGCGTTATCCTATTTTCAATATTTTTTCTTTTAGGTTTGAATATTGGAAACTCACCGATAATAAGTGGAGTTAAATATGCAAAAGAAACCAGAAAAGAATTAAATAGCGCAACCGGCAGCGGGTTGTTCGTATCCCAACCCGGGGGTTATATTATTGAGCAACAGTATAATCAAGATATTATTCATTACGATATATCAGTTGATTTGTTTCCCAACGAGAGAGAAATAAAAGGTAAAACAATAATTACAGGACGGATAATAGGTTCCCCGGCAGACACAGTTTTTTTGAATTTTTATGATAACATGGAAATTTCCTCACTTCAATTTAATGGTAAATCCAACAAGTTTAATTTGTCTGGCACATTATTAAAAATTCCATTAGAAATTCCAGCGGTGGATACTTTTGAAATAATAGTTAATTATAGAGGTTCTCCTAAAAGAACAGGGCTGGCGTCATTCGTATTCGGCGAAATTAACGGGCATAGTTTAACGTATACGCTAAATGAGCCAAATTATGCTTCAACCTGGTTTCCCTGCAGCGATAGACCTGATGATAAAGTCATGATGGATATTCACATTACAAACGACAGTGATAAAATTTCAGTTTCCAACGGAACTTTAACCGGCATTACGGATAACGCAGATGGTAGAAAAACATATTCGTGGAGAACAAGTTATCCTATTTCAACTTATTTAATTTCAATTTATTCTTCAAACTACTATAACTTCACCGATCATTACATATCCGCCAATAAAGACACCATGCTTCTTGATTATTACTGTTTGCCCAAGCATATAAAAGAAGCAAAAATAGATTTCGGGGGGCACCGGAGGATGATAGAAATATTTTCAAAATTGTTTGGAGAATATCCGTTTCTAAAAGAAAAATATGGGGTCGCAGAGTTTTTGTGGCAGTTAGGTGCAATGGAGCATCAGACAATTACAGGTATAGGTTCGAACTTTGTGAGTGGGAAAAACTTTTTTGAAGATATTTATGTTCACGAACTGGCTCATCAATGGTTTGGTGATGCTGTTGGTCCCAAAACATGGAAAGATATCTGGCTTAATGAAGGTTTCGCAAGTTATAGCGAGGCATTGTATTACGAAGCGCTTTCCGGTAAAAAAGCGCTGCGGTCAACAATGATCTCAAAATTTAGTTCTGATTATCCGGGAACATTATATAACCCGAAGGATTTATTTAATAAAACCGTTTATGACAAAGGAGCCTGGACCTTGCACATGCTCCGAAAGGAAACCGGAGATTCGGTGTTCTTTAAAATATTGCGCAAATATTTTGAAACTTACAAATATTCGAATGCGTCTACCGATGATTTTAAAACTACATGCGAATTGATAAGCGGAAAAAGTTTTAACAAATTTTTTAATCAATGGGTGTACAATGGTATTGGGATTATAAACTGTAAATATGCTTGGGAAAATAGCAGCAATAACGAATTAAAAATAAATATTGAACAAACTCAGGAAAATTACGAGGCTTACTTTTTTCCTCTCGACTTAAAAATTAAGTTTGTTAACGGCGAGGAACTCTTTAAGACAGTTTTTGTAGATGCTCGAAAAAAAACTTTTGCTATTGAAGTTAATGGCGCTGTAAAACAAATTATTCCTGATCCGGATAATTGGCTGTTAGGCTCGTTTGAAGAATAATTATTCCGGATTTATTTTGGTTTTTATTTTAAGAATGACAAACTTTAATTTGTACAAAAAAAAATTATAGTGAACAATAAATATATTTTTATATCCGATATTCATCTCGGTTTGCAGCAAAAAGAAATCGAGAAAGTAAAAGAACGCAAATTAGTAAAACTCCTCAACTTTGCTGCGGAAAATTGTTGTGAGTTATTTATCGTCGGCGATCTTTTTGATTACTGGTTTGAGTACCGGCGTGTTTACCAAAAAGGTTATTTTAGAACTTTAACCGCTCTGCAGGATTTAACCGAAGCAGGCATTAAGGTTAATTATATAATAGGTAATCACGACTTTATGCACCGCAATTTTTTTGAAGATGAAATAGGCGTCAAGTTATTTCATGACGGAATAGAAAGAGTGCTGAACGGTAAAAAATTTTTTATAGCTCATGGCGATGGGCTTGTTATAAACGACACCGGGTACAACATATTAAAAAAAATTATGCGTAATAAATTACTGCAAAATTTATACTCACTCATTCACCCCGATTTTGGTGTTGCCCTTGCAAGCAATACCAGCAAAACAAGTAGAGATTATACTGCAAAAAAAGATTACGGCGAACTCGATGGGTTGTTTGACGCGGCAAAATTAAAAATTGACCAAGGTTATGATTATGTATTGTTCGGGCATTTACATAAAAGAATTTTTGAGTATTATAAGAACAGTGCATATATTAACCTTGGTTCGTGGCTCGACACTCCGTGCTACGGCATATTTAACGACAAATTTGAAATAGTAAATTGGAATTAAAATGACAAAAAAGAATCTGAATGATTCGGAATACGACGAATATTTTAATAGTGCCAGCAACCGTAAAAAAGGAGATAACGGAAGCAGCAAAAAGAAGAAAAAAAGTAAAAAATATTTATGGTTGTTTCTGGCTGCGGTGTTAGTTGTTTTTACTGTTTTTGCTATTTTTATTTTCAGCGGGTTGCCTTCATTGGAGGAATTGGAAAACCCGGAACCGCAGTTAGCAAGTAAAGTATTTACCGAAGACGGGGAATTGCTCGGTCAGTTTTTTATCGAGAATAGAATAGAAACAGACATAGACAGTCTTCCTAAATTTCTTATCGATGCTTTGATTGCAACTGAAGATAGAAAATTTTATGACCATTGGGGAGTTGATCTTCCCCGATTTGTTCAGGCGATGGTAAAAAATGTATTAACATTTTCACGCGAAGGGGCAAGCACTATAACCCAGCAGTTGTCGAAAAATTTGTACAGTCTCAAAGTTCATAACGAATCTAATTTTGATACTGGCGTAAGAAAAATTCGGGAATGGATAACCGCAATTCAAATTGAAAAACAGTTTACGAAAAAAGAAATTTTGGAAATGTATCTTAACGTTTCCTATTTTGGCAGGAGCGCCTACGGAATAGAAACAGCATCGAGAGTATATTTTGATAAAAAAGCATCCGAATTAACTTTGCCTGAATCGGCAGTATTTGTGGCTCTGTTAAAGTCCCCCGAAGTTTATGACCCGCTTAGACATCCTGAAAACTCTTTGCGCCGCCGAAATCTAGTAATGCACAATATGGTGGTTACTGACAAACTTAGCAAAGAACGTTATGAGGAACTCAAAAAGATACCAGTTGAAATTGCGACAGAAAGAATCGGGCATATCCAAACTGAGGCTCCGCATTTTATGGAATACATTCGGCAGCAGCTAACAGTGATTTCGGAAAAGTACGGATTCGATCTTTATCGAGATGGATTAAATATTTATACGACTCTCGATTACAGAATGCAAAAAATTGCAAACAAAGCAGCTTCAGATCATCTTAAAGAGTATCAGGAACTCTTTAATAAAAATTGGAGTTGGGACAAACATAAAAGTCTTCTAACTAATATGGTTGATAAAGCAATAAAAAATTCAACATTGTACAAAACTGCCGTTTCGCAAGACGAAAAAGCTTCGGTATATAACAGATTAAAATACAACACTCACTTTATCGATTCTGTTAAAAAATCTGAAAGCACAGTTGAAGTTGGTTTTGTTGTTATTGACCCGACAAACGGACATATAAAAGCGATGGTAGGCGGTGCCAATCAGGCTTTCGGCAGGGGGTTGAATCATGTGACCGGAATAAAACGTCAGCCAGGCTCTTCCTTTAAACCATTTACTTACACTACCGCTATAGATAATGGTTATTACCCCGCTTACACATTGCTTAACCAAAAATTTAATTATAACGGTTGGTCGCCAGATAATGCCGAGAATAATTATGGCGGGTTTATAACTCTTAGGCGTGCGCTCGCCTTTTCGGTAAACGTAATAGCCGGTAGGATGACTATAAGCGAAATAGCTCCACCATCGCAGGTTGCTAAATACGCGCATAGAATGGGTATAAAATCAGAACTTGACGCTTACCCTTCAATTGCGCTTGGAACAAGTTCGGTAACACCGTTGGAGATGACTTCAGCGTACGGAACTTTTGCAAATAATGGAGTACATGTAGAACCAATTTCTGTGGTACGTGTAGAAGATAAAAATGGAATATTAATTGCCGAGTTTATGCCCGAGTACACTGAAGCCATTTCTCAGCAAACCGCAACTATTATGCAGGATATGATGTCGGATGTTATAAATTACGGAACGGGCGGCGGCGTTAGACGATTTTTTCATCGCCCTGCCGCGGGTAAAACCGGCACCACACAAAATTTTTCGGATGCCTGGTTTGTTGGTTATACTCCTCAATTAGTTGCCGGAGTTTGGGTTGGATTTGATGATCATCGTGTTAAATTTACAAACTGGTACGGACAGGGTGCTAAAGCTGCTCTCCCTATCTGGGGTAAATTTATGGAACAGGTTTACCAAAAAATTGATATGCCGCTAAAATATTTTAAGCTTGCAGAGGGTATAAAATCTGTGACGTTTTGTCAGGAAACTATGGATTTGGGTGATCCGCGTGTTGCAACTGAATATTGCCCTAACACAGTGACGGATATTGTTAACATAAAACATATTCCACCTAAATGCGAACTGCATACAGGACGCGGCAGAATAATACCCGATGATAAAAGAGGGGACAGCGGGTGGTAGCCATAGTGCGAAGCGTTTTGAAATAAATATAATTTAAATTGTAGATTTATCGGGGTGTTGCTATATTTGCCCCGCTAATTCTAATGAGTAATGCCCGGATGGCGGAATTGGTATACGCGCTAGTTTCAGGAGCTAGTGAGAGCAATCTCTTAGGGGTTCGAGTCCCCTTTCGGGCACAATTTAAATTCGCATTTTTATTGCGGATTTTTTTTTTCAATGATTGCTACTGACAACATACCCGTGACAATTTCTCCTAACTTACAGTTTATCTATTAGAACTTACCAAAGACATTTTGACCTTTACCCTTCGATTTGTTATTTTCTAAACAAGCGAATTTTTAATTGTGAGTTTATTATGCCGACAAATCTTCCGCAAGAGTATTTTGAGGCTGAAAGAAAATTTAAAGAAGCCTCTACCGCAGACGATAAAATTATAGCCCTCGAAGAGCTGCTTGGAACAATTCCCAAACATAAGGGAACTGATAAATTGAGGGCTGAGTACAGGAAAAAACTCTCAAAGTTTAAATCTCAGGCACACCAAAATAAGAAAACCGCAAAACACGAAAGTGAATATAAAATTGTAAAGGAGGGTGATGCAAGAATTATTATTGCCGGTATGCCGAACACAGGTAAATCATCACTCGTTTCGTTGCTAACTAATGCAAACCCGGAAATTTCTGAAAATCCATATTCAACCTGGCACCCCACACCTGGTATGTTTGTTTTCGAAAATATTCATCTGCAATTAATTGATACACCTCCGTTTAATGATGAACATATGGAACCGGAATTTATTGAACTTATTAAAACTGCAGATTTAATTTTATTGATGTTAGATTTACAAGACTTTCCGATTCAGCAGTTTGATGACTCCATTAAAATCCTCGCCGAGCATCGAATTGTGCCAGCCAATAATCAGCAATTTAACGGGGAAAAGGTGGTTCGTTTTCCGTTTTTAATTGCTGTGAATAAAGATGACGAAGAAGGTTTCGACGATGACTATGAGGTACTTAATGAACTTCTCCGCGATGAATGGAAAATAATTCCGGTATCCGTAAAAAGTGGTCGCAACATAAATGAGATGTTTAATTTTATTATTTCAGAGTTACAGCTTATTCGTGTGTATTCTAAACCACCTGGTCATCATACAGATTATACAAAACCATTCATTTTAAAAAAGGGGAGCGATGTAGAGGAATTTGCCGGTAGAGTGCACAAAGATTTTGTAGAAAATTTTAAAACTGCCCGTATCTGGGGAAAAAATGTTTTCGAGGGACAACCCGTTGGAAAAGATCATATTTTATTTGACGGCGATATAGTAGAACTGCACTTATAACGACTAATAGCAAAAATTTGTATTAAAAAATTATTTGAATGATTACTCATTAGCATGCTACGAAAACATCCTCATACTTATATTCCGAGCTTTTTACATACATTTCATACAACGATGAACAATAAATATAGTTGCTCGGATTTTAACACAATTTAGAGATGTTTGCAACATCTATTTGTAAACCAGTTTAATTTTGTTGCCGTATATATTTTGCTCCGCATTTGTTCATCATTTTATGAAAATTAGTCCGATTAATTCCGATGTGCTCGGATGCCTTCGAAATATTTCCATCAAACATTTTAAGCAAATTTTCTATAAATAGTTTTTCAATTTTTCTTCCTGCTTTATCAACTTCTTCTTTCCGTATTTTATCCATCTCTTCCCATGTTTCCGGAATTTTAATTGTTATATTTTCAATATCGGAAGAATCAAAAAGCTGCGGATCCAGATGTAGTTCGGAAATATCATCGTCTCGTGCAACAAGCACTGCACGGATAATGTGGTTTTGCAGTTCCCTAATATTGCCAGGCCAATCGTAATTCACGAGCAACTCCATTGCCCTTTTCGAAATTTTCTTTATTGCAATTTTCGAGTCGCCGCATGTTAAAATGATAAAGTGGTTTGCAAGAAGCGGAATATCCTCTTTGCGGTCTTTTAGTGATGGTACATTGATCGGCAAAACGTTTAATCTAAAAAAAAGGTCTTCACGGAATAAACCTTTTTTTGTAAGCTCTTTTAAATTTCTGTTTGTGGCGGCTATTACACGCACATTTGATTTTATAGTTGTTATTCCACCAACCCGTTCAAATTCTTTTTCCTGAAGAACACGGAGCAGTTTTACTTGTGCATTTAAATCGAGCTCGCTTATTTCATCAAGAAAAATTATTCCGCCGGAAGCAACCTCAAACTTACCCAGCTTCTTCGTTGAGGCTCCCGTGAAAGCCCCTCTCTCATGACCGAATAATTCACTCTCAACAAGGTCTTTTGGCATAGCGGCACAATTGATTGCAACAAGAGGTTTATTCCTTCTGCCGCTCTGCTGATGAATTTGACGAGCGACAAGTTCTTTCCCAACGCCGCTTTCACCTGTAACAAGAACGGTGTTGTCGTTGCCGGCAAAGAGTGAAATTTCTTCATTCAATTTTTTTGCCGGAAGGCTTTCACCGATTATCGTTGAATAAGGTCTGTGAATTTCTTCACTTAACGTTTTTGCCTGAACTTTTGCAATTTTTTGTTCTAACGATCTTTCTACAAGTAGTTTAAACTCTTTAAGATTTGGGGCTTTACTTATATAATCAAATGCCCCAATTTTTATAGCTTCAATTGCAGTGTCTATTGAAGCATAATCGGTTATCATAATTACCGGAAGATTGTCGTCTACTTTGATGATTTTTTTTAACACTTGAAGTCCGTTAACTCCATCACCAAGCATTAAATCAAGGAGCACAAGATCGGGTGATTTTTCCTCGATTAATTTTAGTCCTTCTTCACCCGTATTTGCCGAAATACAGTTGTAATCATTTTTTAATAATAATACTAAATCGGATATAAATTCATTATCATCATCAATTAACAACAGGAGAGGCTTCATTATAAATTCCTTCGTTTAGTTCAATTACAATTATTGTTTTCCCGGGTTGGCTTTCTTTCAGATAAATTCTACCGCCATATTTTTTTAATGATTCGCGCGCTAGATACAAACCATGTCCCGTACTTTTTTCACTACTGTATCCTCGTTCAAAAATTTTTTCAAAATTTTCATTGCTTATTCCTTTACCGTTGTCCTCAATCTCAATCAAAATCTTTGGCGCAAATTGGATTAGAGAAATTGTGATTTTTCCGGGGAAAATATCTATAGCTCTCGTTGCGTTGTTTATGCAGTTATCTATTATATCCGCTAGTTCGTATCCTTTTATCAGTACTGGAATATTTTTTCGATATTGTTTCAGTTTTTCGATAATTATATTTTTCTCTTCAAACGTTCTTACAACCGAGTCGCATACTGATCGAATAACTTCTACAGGATCACTTGAAAAGATTGAAAAAATACCAACCTTTAATTCCCTCAGCTTTAGTTTTAATTCTTTTATACTATCTGCGGCTGCTTCATATTCAGTTTTAGAAACTAATAGGTTTTCTTCAATAAATATTTTTTTTAGGTATGAATGAATTCGCGTTAACTCGCTTGTAAAAACCTTGTCCAAATTCATGTAAGCGCAGTATACGAGTATATTATCAATGGCAGGTAATGTCATTTTTCTGAAAGTTGCTCTTCGTTCTTCGAACTGCTTTAGGAAAGATTCATCATTTGTATTCTGCGGAACATTTTGGCACAGAAGCTGCAAACTGTTCAAATTTCGTAAAGCCCATTCCCCATGCGTAAAATTGATAAGTAGTTGAAAGAGTTTATCGTGAAGTTCAGCCTGCGAAATATTTTTACTTACGTTTTTTTGTAGCCGGAAGTAAATGAGATTTGGTAAAAGAATACCGGCGGAAACAACACCAACCGGTAAAAAATATTTAAGTACAAAAAGCGAATCGCTTGAAAGAAGAATTAATATCCAAAAAATTGTTACATTAACACCTATTAACATTACGGTAAGTTTGGTGTCCCATTTAAATTTTTTGTATCCGAATTTTATCCCCCCAAAAATTATTCCCATACCGAGTAGAAAAGAGATTATATAAAATATTACCTCTTCTTGACGTAAATAGCGAAAAATATTTCCGGGTAGTAAATATATAAATGCGGTTATTTCATTGGTTTCGGATACAATGAGGGTTTTCCCCGGCCGGATATTCTCAAGTCGTTTTATAGTTCCGCCTTGAAATTGAATTTTCAAATCATATTTTTTTGCTGCGCTAATACCGAAATGAACCACATCATCATTTATCTGATTATTCCCAAAATCGATTGTGCCGGTTTGAGTATAACCACGCAGATAAGCCTGGTCATTAAAATGGCCTGAATCATAAATCCAAATTTTAACTCCAACACCGGTTCTGTTTGAATAAACACCCTTTGGAACAATTTTAAAATAATTGTTATCGTTGGTCATGTTTATCCATAGGTTATTAAGTCCGTTTCCAAAACCGAAGATATCTATATCTCCATCGTCATCAACATCCGCGCAAATTACACCGCTCGAATAAGGAAGTTTTACTCCGGCGAACTCAGTTACATCTTCAAAATATAGTGCATTACGGTTTAGCAGCAGAAAGTTTTGAGAAAGCCTGTGATTAAAAATTGTTAAAAATATATCGGGGTAACCATCGTTGTTAAAATCAGCAGTATTTAAGATATGTTTAAACTCGGCTTTTATACCTTCTTCAAAAATTGCCGGTGGAATTAAAGAATCAGTTACATCTGAAAAATTTGCTTTCCCGTCATTTTTTAATATTCTTATTGTTTGTTCCTCTGTAATCAACAAAAGATCGAGATCTCCGTCCACATCATAGTCTATCGTAGTGCTGCCGACTGTATTCATGTACTTTAAAGTATCGAAAGTTAAATTGGAAAAATTTGTAGCTGCCCACCTACCATTACGGTTCAGCAACAATTGATCTTTGCGCCATTTATTTGATACAAACCAGTCGTTTTTTCCATTCCCATCAAAATCGGCAAAGATTGACTGAGTATTCCATGAATCTAAATCATTAAATTTTTTACCCGCTAAAACAAAATTTCCCCACGATTTATTTTCTAAAAAGAAAGAACTTCCGTGAAGCAAATCGTCACCATAATAACGAACTATGTTTAAATCAAGATCGCCGTCAAGATCAAAGTCTGTAAACCTGATGTTAATAGGAGCAACAACATTGTACACTGGAGAAAAATCGATTATTTGTTTCAGCGAAAAAAAGTAATCATTTTTTAATTCTGTTGTCAAAAGCTGGCAGCGTCCGTCTATCAAATTTACAAAGACGATATCAAGTTTACCGTCTTCATTAATATCTGTAACATAAAAGGAAGCTGATTTTTCTGCTAAACTATTTAAACCTGTTAATGCAGTAATCTCCGTAAACTTATGGTCTTTTTCGTTCAGAAAAACTTTCAAACTTTTTGTATAGTCGAAATTGAGCATAAATAGTTCAGGCTGGTTATCCCCGTTCAAATCACGAAAAGCAGCGGTTAAAACCTGGTTGCGTGCATCGCCGGCAACACCAAAACTACTAGCCAGGTCATAAAAAAACAATTGATTGCATTCTTTTCCGGTAAAAAGTTTCCCTGAAGTGGAACTGAAAATATAGGTATTATCTTTTAGTCGACATATTGAACTGATATCCTTTTCTTTTGGAATATAAAATGAAGTTGAAGGATATTTTTGATCATTACTCGTATATAAAATGAAACCGAATTTATCTGGAAGGTGTGGAATACTGTCATTACTATTATCCACTTGTATAAATGTATCATTTTTGAGAGTATATATTTCATTATGATGTGTTTGAACATAGATATTCTTTTTTTCTGAAATCCATATTGCACTAATCCATGTTTTTGCCTGATCTTTAATTTTGTACGGTTTAAAATTTTTCCCATCGTATCTAAAAATCCCGTTACCCTGTGTTCCAATCCAAACTACATCCTTTGATTCGGCAACCGCACTGATAAGATGTTCCTCAATCGGTGTTTTTATTATAGTAATACTATCGCGCTCGTATTTTAAAAGCGAGCCGAAGTTGCCTATAATATAGTTGACCTTATTGTTGTACTTAATAAATTTTTGAATTGGGTAGGGATGAATAAAAGGTAATTTTAACCAGCTTTTGCCTGTGAACTTAAAAAAATGAGTGCGCCACTCTTTATCCCACAACATCATTAAAAAATTAGAATCAGAATCGGGGGTGATGATTGAAGTATTGGAAATAAATCCCTGGGGACCGTCGAATTTTTTCCAGCGATTCTCAAAAAAATGATAAAGGTTACCATTGGCGTCATTCACCCAAAAATCATTAAGTGAATTTCCGCTCAAAACTCTTATCACATTGTCTGATGGGTTTTTTATTTCCTCAAGTTTTATTCTAATATTCTGTGGAAATGAGAATATTGAAAGTAGTGAAGAAACAAAAATTATTTTTATAAAGAATTTTATTAGCATCTGTTGCTTGTTGATATATCAGTGTTGCCTTCAAGAGATACAATCACCCAAAAAATAACCAAGATTTTGTTTAATTAAAACAAAATACTGAGAAAATATCATCTTTTTTCTCTGGTACAACGATTGTTTTGTAAAAGTCATGGCAATGATTTAAAAGTAGACGTTTATCAGTAATTGCCACTATTTTTTATTATTATCAAAGCATTTAACTCAACACAAGAGAGAAAAGCATGAATGAAAAAGTATCATCAAGCTATTATAAAATTTGCCCTAAGTGTAAATACTTTTGCCACACTGCTGAAGCTGATGAGTTTTGTTCATTATGCGGCAGCAAACTAATAGATATGTGTCCCGGTTGCGGGAAGACTATTGATAACCCATATGCAAAATTTTGCAAATATTGCGGTAATAATTACCCGGGTAAATTAAAAGATGAAAATGTAAAACCTTTCTAAAATTATTAGGAGAAAAAATGAAAATCGTTCTTAATATTGTTGTACTTATAACATTCTTGTTTGCAGGTGGCTGTAATAAAGATGAAAATCCTTCCACGCCCGGAAACAGCGGAACTTCTAAAATTACTGTTTCTCATTTGGGTATAGACTGGTCAACACAAAAAACAGGTGCAGAAGTAGATTACACTTTAGTTGACGGAGAAACTATAGGATGGTGCGAACCCGGAACCGGTGGTGGAACGGGCATTTGGTTTAGAACTTTTAACAACAAAATTTATCGTGTAGGTAATGTGGATCTTGCCTCAGTTACAAAGGTTGATGAAACAAAATGGCAGACGGATGTTTGCGCAACACCGCTTGCAAATGGTGATGTTTGGGTGGTGCAGGCACATGATGGATACGTAAAGTTTAAAGTTATAAATCAGGGCGACCCTGCACAGAGTATGTGGGAGGTTGAAGTAGAATATAAATATTCTTCAAACGTAAATTTTTAAATAAACAATAGGGACTTTCTTAAAAAGTGTTTTGCAAAGTTAATTTTAGAGAGGCATTTAAGTCACACTAAAAGTTTATGTTTCGCAGATAATTATTTTGAGAAAGTCCCGTTTTTAGTAAGCAGTTTCCTCAACTTGTTCGGGTTTAAATTTGTATTCGAAATAGTAAAAATTGTCATCTTCCTTAACCATATTCGCCTTTAAAAGAAAATATTTTTCAATATTTAATTTATTTTTTACATCCGGCAAGTAAGGCAAATAAAGTTGGTCTTCAAATTTTTCTTTGGGTAAACGTATATTTTTATGAGAAACGAGGGATGACATGTCAATCATTATTTTACGAATTCCAAATTGATAATCTTTTCTTAAATATATCTGGCGCATTTATATCTCTATTTAATATGCTCAAATTTAACAAAAAATAGCTGTCCCCCAAAAGCTCTAAACTAGTTATTCCTTTTTTTCGATAATTGAGTATGAAAACAAACTGCCGGCAATGCATATATTTTAAAATTACATGGGATCCAAAGAAACCCTACGGTTGTGCTATTATGGAATTCAAATCAAAGTTTTTGCCCGGCACGGAAGTATACGAAGCCTCGGGTAGGGAATGTCTGAAATTCGAAGTAAAACGTAGACCGCAATTTCGCAAAATTGACAGAAGATTTTGATACGGAAAAGCCGCTCGGAAACAAAACCTCAATTGGTTTTTGACTAATCTTTAGGCTGAAGTAATGATAAACATTTTGAGTTGAGCAGACTTTTACACTCATCCATTATATACTGCAGCAGCGGTTCATAGTCTTGTCTCAAATAAATTGCTTTTTCCGCATCTTCAATTGCCTGTTTATAATATTTAAGGTTAAAGTGAACAACCGCGCGGAAAAAAAAAGCTTCATGAAATCGTGCATTTAATTCGATGGCTTTATTCAAATCTTTTAATGATTCCGACAGATTGTCTAATGCGCGGTTTGCTTTTGCTCTATGTACATAACCCTCAGGATTTTTAGGATGGATTCTTACAGCCTTTGTAAAATCACTTAAACCGCTTTCCGGGTCACCGGTATTGAGTTTTAAAATTCCACGACTTATATATGCGGCATAATAATCCGGGTCCATCATTGCAATTGTCAGGTCCTGGATAGCGCCGTCCATATCACCTAATTTAGCTTTAGCATTTCCACGATAGAAAAAGATTTCTGCTCGTTTACTATTTATAACGGCGGCTCTATTCAGGTCAGAGATTGACGCTGTATAATTACCAAGATTATAGTTTATTATACCTCTATACCTTATGGCTTCTTCCATATTAGGCGAAAGTTTAATTGCCGTGTTTAAATACGGAAGGGCAGATGTGAAATTTTCCAATTCAATTTCGAGTGCGGCATTTAAAAAATGAATTTCGGCATTTTTAGGATCTGCTTTTAAGGCTGCTTGATAATCTTCTCTTGTTCCTTCAAAGTCCATCAAAAATTTTTTTAATTTGCCACGCTCCAAGTAGATATTTGGATTAGTTGGTTCAATTTGTAAAGCTTCTGCGTAGTCTTCCATCGCGCCATCCGGATCGTCCAGGAAAAATTTAATTTCTGCACGAGTTATGTATGCTTCAACATGAAGGGCAGAGTGTTGTACTGCGTTTGATGAAAATTCGAGAGCTTTTCCGAAGTTTTTTTGTTCAAAATAAATTTTTGCTAATTGAAAATAAGCCTCGCCATTGTTGGGTTCGTATTTTATAACAGTTTCGAAGTCTCGTTGCGCCGACTCGTAATTTTTTTGTTTTAGTTTTACTGTTCCGCGTAAAAAATAATTTCGCGGGTCATTAGCTTTTAGCTCTATTGCTTTGTTGGAATCTGTTAATGCATGGCTCAATTTTGAGAGTTTTAAATTGACCTCGCTGCGGGAAATAAAATATAAATAATTGCGTGGTGAAATAAATATCGCAGAATCAAAATCACTCAGCGCTTCATTTAATTTATCTAAGTTAAAATATGAAATACCACGATGAAAATATGCCTCGCTATCACTTGGGTTCGTTTTTATATAACGGGTAAAATGGGTAACGGAATTTTTGTAATGTCCTTCTCCAAACTCAACTAAACCGATATAAAACGCAATTTTTGTTTTTAATTTTGGAGATACTAATTCTATCTTTTCGAAATCTTTCCTGGCTGCTGTGAAATTCTTCAATTCTAAATAGGACAATCCGCGCCCATACAATGATGTAAGATGATCCGGGCTGGATGCCAATGCATTTGTAAACTGATCAACTGCTTCTTCATATTCTTTATTTAAATAATGAACTTTTCCATTCTGGAAATAGTCAACCTCATGCAATTCAGCAAAAATATTTTTAAAAATGTTCATTAAGTAAAATCCTAAAATTGCGCATAGTTATCCGTCAAATAAATTCATGCATATTAAATAATCGTAAATATTTGTGGATACTTTAGATACACTGGTTAAATGTGAAAATTATGCTCAATATTTTTGCTATTTAATAATAAAATAAATCCGCTTAATGAGTAATTGTGCCGGTTAAAACAAAATTGCCTACTATTGAGGTTTTTAAAAATATCTTTGCGGCAAAATTATTGTCTTATGGAGGATAAAATGAAGAAACTACTGATACTTACAATTTTGTTTTTTGCTAATTTGGTTTTTGCCGGCACATCTTTAATGCCAGATACTTTTAATAAAGGAATAATAAAGGGGACTATAGTAGACTCAACAGATGGCAGCCCGCTTAATTATGCAAATATTCTTTTATACCGGGTTAAAGATTCATCCTATATTAACGGAATATCGAGCGGAATTACCGGTGAATTTATTTTAACAGATGTAACCGAAGGGGAGTATTATCTAAAAGTCAGTTACATCGGATATGAAAATAAATTTGTAAATAACATAAAAGTTGAGCAATCCAAGGTTTCTTTTGATGCCGGAATGATAAAACTATCACGAAACGCTTTTGAATTAGATGAAACCCGTGTAGTAGGTGAAAAAGTCAACGAAGAACTGCATCTTGATAAAAAGGTTATTAATGTTAGTCAGGATTTGAATGCCGCCGGTAACACTGCATTAGAAGTTTTGCAGAATCAACCTTCTGTTAGAGTTGATCCGGACGGGACTGTTTACCTCCGCGGTAGTTCAAGTTTTACAATCCTAATTAACGGCAGACCCAGCGTTTTGCAAGGTTCAGATGCTCTGAAACAAATACCGGCAAACTCCATTGAGAATATTGAGCTGATTACAAATCCTTCCGCAAAATATGACGCGGAGGGGACTTCAGGCATCATCAATATAAACTTGAAAAAAACAAAGGAATATACACTTAGCGGCATTGTTAACATGAACGGCGGTACAAGGGATAAATATAATATAGATGCTTCAGCAAATTATAATATTGATGGTTTAAACCTGAGTGGTGGCGTTGACTATCGTGACAATGCCAATTTTAATAACCAGGCTATAGATAGGACTACTTACTTAAATTCGGGAAATATTAATAATAACACTGAACTTGCGATAAGGGATAAAAGACAACAATATAGCGGACGTGTAGGTGTCGATTACACATTTGATGATTTCAATTCTCTTTCGCTGAATTCAAGTGCTGGAAAAGTCGGGTTACTTCGATCACTAAACGCGGAGATAACAAATGAAACACCGGCAAGCATATTATATGCTGAGAATGTGAACACAATGGACATACCGGTAAAATATTTTAATTCAAGTTTTAATTTTTTACATAAGTTTAACCCGGATAAAAATGATATTGCCTTAGAAGCAACATATTCAAATGTTTCGCTTCCAAGCGTTCAAGAAACAAACGAATATTCTGTTGATGCGTTATTTCAAAACAGGAATACAAATCCATTGAATACGGTGTTTATAAATGATGCTGAAAGAAACGAAGGCAGGGTAAAATTAAATTACTCTCACAAATTAAATTCTACAACTTCTTTTGAAGCAGGAACGCAAACAAATTATTCTTACAGAAATTTTAATATCGAAAATAAAAAATATGATTACAGCATTCCCGGTTATGTAGTTGATGTCGGATTAACAAATAAATTTAAATTCAGAAATAACGTGCATGCGGCTTATATTTCTTTTACAAGCGCTTTGTACGATTTTAATTTTATGTTCGGTTTGAGAGGGGAGTATATGGATAGACTGCTTGAACAGCAGACTTTAGGTGGAAATTACGGCTATAAAAAAATGGATTATTTCCCGTCAATAAATATCTCAAGAAAAATCGAAGAACATCAGCTGCAATTTAGTTACAGTCGCAGAGTAAACAGACCAAATGAAAATTTACTAAACCCGTTCCCATTTTATTCAGATTCATATTTAAGCAGCGCGGGAAATCCTAAGTTGTTACCCGAGTATATAAATTCTTACGAATTGAATTATCAAAAAATGTTCGGTTCAATTTATTTCTCGGTGCAGTCATACTTTCGAAATTCCAACAATACAGCACAGCAATATTTTTATGTAGATCAGGCAGGCAAACTTTATACAACCTTCGGAAATTTCGGAAAGACGGATACATACGGTTCTGAAATATCCTCCAGTTTTTCCATAGCTCAGATTTTACGATTCGATCCGGCAGTAAACTTATACGGCAACAAATTGAGCGGAACAGTTGCGGGGCAAAAGGTAAATAAGGAATTTTTTAACTGGAATTGCAGGTTAAATACAACATTAACCCTAACACCGGATACTCGTTTGCAGGTAAGCGGAAACTACTTCGCCAAATTTATTGATGCACAGAGCGAATCAAAACCGTTTTGTATGCTTACGGCTTCTCTCAGACAAGACTTTTTTAACAAACAATTTTCGGTTACTTTGCAGGCAAGAAACATTTTGAATACATCAAACTTCAACATATCAAACAGTGGTAAAAATTATAGAACGCATATTTTGGTAAAGCAGGAGATTCCAGTTGTAAGTTTGATGCTGAGTTATAACTTCAATAATTTTAAGCGAACAAACCGTCAGGGAGATAATATAGATATTGGCACTGGTATGTAATAAGTTGTTTAAAAAAATGAAGCCCGCGTGGGGGTTACGCGGGCTTTTGTTCTTTACCATTACAGGGCAGGGTGACCCCGTAAACGAACACTCCAAATTTAACATTTTTTTCTATAAACCAAAAATTTTTTTTGATAAAAATAACTTTTTTTTTTATTTATTTGCTTTAAAATGAAAAAAAAAGTAAAAATCTCATAATTATCGGGGAAATTATTCAAAAAATGATTCGAATTTTCAGGTCTTTCTACCTGATTTTCTTTTACCCCTGGTTTTGCCGGAAGGAAAAACTATAAATCCAATCTAATAAGTAAAAATTATAAAGGATGATCAAATTATCCAAAAATAATAATTATAATTTTTTATGGGGCTCATACACACTTGTTTCTATCAACGAATATTGTTTGCTTTGTAATATACATTTCCAATCATTAACGAGGATAATTATGCCGACTACAAAAGAAAACCTACAGGACGCATTTGCCGGTGAGAGCCAGGCAAACCAAAAATATCGCGCATTTGCAAAAAAGGCTGATGCCGAAGGATTTAAAAATATAGCAAAGTTATTTCGGCTTACCGCCGAAGCTGAAAAAATTCATGCCGAAGGTCATCTGAAAGCTATGGATAAAATCGACACAACTTCAAATAATTTGCAGGATGCTATCATGGGTGAAACTTATGAATTTGAGCAAATGTACCCACCGATGCTGGAACAGGCAAAAGCAGAAGGACACAAAGCAGCCCGTATGTTTGGCTATGCCGTCGAAGCAGAAGCTGTTCACGCAAAACTTTATACTTTAGCGCTGGAAGCTGTTAAAGCAGGTAAAGACCTTGAAGTTGAGGAATTTTATCTTTGCCCCGTTTGTGGACATATAGAATTCGGAAAACCGGAGGAAAATTGCCCTATATGTGGTACACTTGCCGCAAAGTATATAAAATTAGATTAAAATTTTAGGAACAGCATCAAATAATATTCTGATAAATGTGATGAATTACATTTAGCTGTTCCGGTTATTTCTTTGTTACAATCGTAAACGGTGATTGATGGAATAAAAATTCACACGGCGCCTTTTTACCTTTTATCACTCTATATAACATGAATTCCTTTTATTTCGCCTGCTAAATAATAGTTCGGTTCAAAAAGCAGGCGGATAATATTTTTGTTGGTCACTATTTTTAATACTGTGTAGGGAAACTCAAAACCTATTCTTATTTTATAAAATATCAGTCCACCACCTGAGAGGAGTAAAATTATGTTTTCGAAACTTTATGCTTTCCTTCTAATATCTGTTTTTTTTGTTACGGCAGCTTTCGCCGGCAATTATGAAGTTGGTAACAGTTACCACGGGTTCAAACTCTTAGAAAAGAAGTTCGTAAAAGAAGTAAATACAGAGTGTTTTTATTTTATGCACGAAAAAAGCGGCGCTCATCTTTTTAAGATTGCATCGGATGATGCAAACAAAACATTTACAGTAACATTTAAAACTCCACCCAACTCCGATTACGGGACTCCGCATATCATTGAGCATTCTGTTTTGAATGGTTCAAAAAATTTCCCGGTCAAAAGCCCTTTTGATGTTTTATCGCAAGGTTCGTTAAATACATTTCTTAATGCATTAACAAGCAGCGACTGGACGATGTACCCGATTGCAAGTATGAACGACAAAGATTACTTTAATTTAATGCACGTGTATCTCGATGCGGTTTTTTACCCTCTAATTTATTCTGATCCCCGAATATTTAAACAGGAAGGCTGGCATCGTGAGATGGAAGATGTGAATGGGGAGGTAACATATAAAGGTGTTGTTTATAATGAAATGAAGGGTGCATTCTCAAGTCCATCTCGAGAATTGAACTATCAGATATACAAAAATCTATTCCCCGAAAATTGTTATTCTTTTTCTTCAGGCGGTTATCCGGCAGCTATACCGAATTTAACATATCAGGGTTTTATAGCATTTCATAAAAAGTATTATCATCCTTCCAATAGCCGCATTTTTTTATACGGCAACGCCGATCTTGATAAAGAACTTGAATTTATTGACACAAAATATCTATCTTCATTCGACAATGGTGACGGAAGCCCGGAAATACCATTTCAAAAACCTTTTGATAAAATGAAAGAAGTTAGCGGTTATTATCCTGTTTCCGAAGGTTCCGAAACAAAAGATCAGACTTATCTTTCTCTCTCATTCGTAAGCGGAAAAAACACCGATAAAGCTCATGTGATGGCGCTTGAGGTTTTAGCAGACGTGTTATTCAACTCTGAGTCTGCTCCTGTGAGGCTTGCTCTTCAAAAAGCAGGTATAGGTAAAGAAGTTTCTGCCGGTAATGATAATATTCAGCAAAACGTTTTTACTATCAACGTTCAAAATGCAAATCCTGAAGAGAAAGATAAATTTTATTCTATAATAATGGATGAGCTAAAAAAAGCTGTTAAAAATGGTCTTGATAAAGAAGCTGTTGAAGGTACATTAAATCGAATGGAATTTCGTTTGCGGGAGGGGAATGATGCACAAAAAGGATTAAGTTATAATTTCGCATCCCTGACAGGATGGTTGTTTGAAGGTAATCCGTTTTTAACTCTTGAGTATGAAAAACCTCTTGCAGAAGTTAAAACTGCACTTAGCACAAATATGCTGGAAACAATAATAAAAACGGAAATGATTGATAACCCGTTTTCACTGCTTCTTGTGCTTGAACCAAAACCCGGTTTGGAAAAGGAAAACAACACAAAAATTGAAAAAGAACTTGAAGATTATAAGAACTCTTTAAGTGATGATCAAAAAAAGCAGCTTGTTAAAGAAACCAAAGACCTTGTAGAGTACCAGCAGCGTTCTGATGCACCTGAAGCACTCGCCACAATACCAATGCTCGAGTTAAGCGATATTAACCCGAAAGCCGATTGGTATGACGTAAAACAAAAAAACGAAGCCGGAATAAAAGTGCTGGAGAGAAATGACTTTACAAACAATGTGCTTTATACGCGCTTGTATTTTGATTTGCGGGTATTACCTGAAGAACTTATTCCTTACGCCGCGCTGCTTGCTGAAGTAATGGGCAGTCTCGATACAAAAAATTATACATTTGCAGAGCTTGATAAATCATTAAATATTAACACCGGCGGATTCGGAACTTTCCTCACAACATACCTTGAAAATCATGAGGATGAAAGTTTAATTCCAAAGTTTATTGTCGATTCAAAATCGATGAATGATAAAATCGGAAAAATGTTTGAGCTTTTGAGCGAAATTGTAACGAACACAAAATATGTAGATAAAGAAAGATTAAAAGCAGTTATAGAACGTCATCAATCGCGTCTTGACTCAAGAATAAAACGTGACGGTTTAACTTATGCCACAGAACGCAGTTTATCCTATTTCAGTAAAAGAGGGTTATTCAATGAGATTACTGGCGGTTATGAATATTACAAATTTGTTACAGACTTGAGTGAAAACTTTAACGACAAATCTGATGAAATAACAAAAATCTTATCGCAAACTGCGGAGTTATTATTTAATAAAAATAATCTTATTGTTTCTGTGTCCTGCGATGAAGCTGCACAGAAAGATTATTATTCTGAGCTTTCGAAATTTGTAAAATCATTAACTTTAGAAAACACTGTTTATTCGGTTTGGGTTTTAAAACCGGTAAAGAAAAATGAAGGTTTACTTGCCGCATCAAAAGTTCAGTATGTGGTGCAGGGCTACGACTTTCAGAAACTCGGTTATAAATGGAATGGAAAACTTCGAGTACTTGAACAGATATTATCGAGCGACTGGTTACAAACCCAAATAAGAGTTATTGGCGGTGCTTATGGCGGCTGGTGCAATATTGATCAGAGCGGGCAGGCATATTTTGCTTCTTACCGTGACCCAAACTTAAAAGAAACACTTACAAAATTTAGCGAAACCCCGATATTCGTTGAAAAATTTGAAGCTGACGAAAATCAGATGCTTAGGTTTATTCTCGGTACAATTTCAGGTATCGATAGACCCTTAACTGCCTCCCAAAAATGTAATGTTGCAGTACGCAATTATTTCGAAAAAATATCGTTAGATGAGGTGCAGAAAGATAGAGAGGCAGTGATTTCCACAACTGCCGAAGATATTCGTAATATGAGAAAATTTGTTGAAGATATTTTAACACAGAAAAGTTATTGTGTATATGGCAGTGAGGAAAAACTTAAATCAGAAAAAGATTTGTTTGATAACCTGGTGAAAATTTCCAAATAAATAATTAAAAACATTTTTGACGGCGAATGCATAAATTACATTCGCTGTTTTTTTTTAAATAAATTTCTATGAAAAAAATGAGTTTTGGAAACTATATTTTATTAATTGCCACCTCATTCTTAAAAAGTTAAATTGCAGTTGTGTTTAATTCTCAAACGAATAATATGCTAAATAATGAAAAGTTTATTCCGAACTATTGATTGGATTGCCGCATTTTTAATTTTTTCGATAAATATAATTCCGCAGTCATTTATTGGTAATTATACATCGCATTCTGTTGAAGGCAGAAAAATAAAAGTTAGGGCTAATGCCACAACACTTGTTTTTACATTTTACAGAAGTGATGTACTTAGAATAGATTTTCTCCCTTCGCAATCTTCTACGCCTGATTCATCATTTACAGTAGTACAAGATACAATTAATTTGGTACCTTTTTCTGTTGAAGCTAATGATTCAACTCTCGAGATAAATTCAGCCAAAATAAAAATCGTTTGTAAAAAATTCCCTTTAAGGGTGTCCTATTTTAACCATGCCGGCGAAAGGACATTGGAGGAGCCCCTCGCAGGTGGTTTAGCTGTCGCTTTAAATGAGAGAATGATTAATTTCGTTTCGGAACCTAACGATCATTTCTATGGAACGGGTGAAAGGGGTACATCGCTTGATAAAAAAGGACAAAAGTTTTTAAGCTACAACACTACCGTTTTCGGATACTCTAGTGCTGAGCCGGTAATGAATATTAATATTCCGTTAATTACAACTACACAAGGTTATGCTTTATTTATAGATAATACATATAAAGGTTTTTTTGATTTTGAAAATGCAAACCGTTTTAGTTATTCGGTTTCAAGAGGTGAACTCACATATTATTTTATCTCCGGTTCGACAATTCCGGAGCAACTGGAAGCTTATACCTGGCTTACCGGCAGACAGCCGCTTCCTCCGCTTTGGTCGCTTGGGTACTTACAATCGAAATATGGTTATCGGAACGAAACGGAGGCAAACATTTTTGTTGAGACAATCCATCAAAAACAAATTCCATGCGATGCTGTTATTCTAGATTTATATTGGTATGATCAGATGGGTGATATGCAGTGGAATAATTCAAACTGGGCTACACATCAACAAATGATCGATAACTTTTTAACCCTTGGGATGAAAACAATTCTTATTGTGCAGCCCTATATAACCCAAAATGCGGTCACATATCCAATTGCCTTTAACTCCGGATACTTTACAACCAATTCTCTCGGAAATCCTTACATGCTTCCAAATTGGTGGTCGTGCAATTGTAATGCGGGCTTGCTTGACATAACAAAAACTAATGTACGCGGTTGGCTTGCTGCTAAATACGAAAATTTGTTCAATCAAAATATTGCTGGCTTATGGACTGATTTAGGCGAGCCGGAACGGCACCCTAATGATATGCTTCATAATTTTGGAAGTGCAGAAAAAGTACATAATATTTATAATCTACTTTGGGCTAAAACCATATTTGATAAATTTAATTCCGTCCGGCCGAATGAACGAATATTTAATCTTACCCGCTCAGGGTTTGCGGGGATACAACGTTACGGTATTTTCCCCTGGTCTGGCGATGTAAGCACAACGTTTAACGGGCTGCAAGTTCAGTTACCGATGATGCTAAATATGGGAATGTCAGGGTTAGCATATCATCATTCGGATTTAGGCGGGTTTTGCTGCTCGGTAACATCAGAGGAACTTTATATTAGATGGATGCAGCATGGAGCTTTTTCCCCTGTTATGCGTGCTCATGGAGTCGATTACCAGCCTCAGGAACCCTGGGGTTATGGAGCTTTTGCAGAAGCAGTTGTTACAAAGTTTATAAAAGAACGGTACAAACTACTACCGTATCTTTATTCCGCGGCTTACGAAAATTATAAAACCGGAATGCCAATTGTACGCCCTCTGTTCTTTAAATACCCTGAAGAAAATTTTTATAACACTTCCTCGCAGTACATGCTTGGCGGCAATATAATTGTTTCGCCTATTATTAATATGGGTGTTCCAAATCAGAACATTTATCTTCCCAATGGCGAATGGATTTATTACTGGAATGATAAAGTTTACATTGGCGGTAAAAGTAATTTAGTGGAGACACCTCTTGATGAGATGCCGGTTTTTATAAAAAGCGGAAGCATAATTCCGAAATGGCCCATAAAAAATTATGTGGATGAATTTGTAAATGATACCTTAATATTTGCTGTTTATCCTTCTTTAAATTCCGAAGGCAGTTTTACTCTATATGAAGATGATGGAAAAACTCTTGATTATACGGCAGGTTATTATACACTGACCGAACTAACTCAACACACTTCCGGCAGTGATTCAAACGCTGGAATTATTTTAACCGTCAGTACTGCAAGCGGAAATTATCAGGGTAAACAACAACATCGTAATTATCTAACTGAATTTCATTGTATAGGGAGTATACCGGAAAGTGTATTTCTAAATTCATCAAAATTACCGATAAAAAATTCTTATGCCGAACTACGTTCATCAGAGTTCGGGTTTTATTTCGATGGGAATAAAAAAATATTGTTTACACAAACAAAAGCCGATGCCGATTCCGCATATCAAATCACGCTTAACAATGTTGCATTAATTACATCAACGCCGGAAAATATAAATCCCCGGGTTCGTGAATATCAGCTCAGTCAAAACTTTCCGAATCCGTTTAACTCATCCACTTCAATTAATTATTACATAAATAAACCTGCGGTTGTATCAATTAAATTGTTTGATCTACTTGGAAGAGAAATGGCAACATTACATGATGCCCAGGATTTAGCAGGCAGCCACTCCGTCACTTTCAACGGAAATAATTTATCGAGCGGTGTTTATTTTTATTCGTTAAATGTTGACGGCATCCCACGCATTGTGCGTAAAATGGTAATTATGAAATAATAGAATAAAAATTTTCATTAAACATTTTGGAAGAATTGTTGTGTTAGAAAAAAATGAAAACAATATAAACTAAGGAATCAATAAGATGAAAATATTAGCAATTGAAAAAGAAATTTCGGATTTAACTTTTGAAAAGATGAGCCCTTACTTAAAAGAAGAATCGTTGCTTGCGTGGGAATTGTTAAAAAATGGGTTTATAAGAGAAATGTATTTCAGGCAGGATCAGCACACTGTAGTTTTAATGCTTGAAGCCGAATCAAAAGAAGAGGCAGAAAAAGTTATACAATCTCTGCCTCTTGTAAAAAATGGATTTATCGAATTCGATTTAATTCCACTTCGAGCTTATGATGGTTTCGAACGACTGTTTGCAAAAAATTAGAGCCCTTCTTCGCTTATTAAATATGTAAGGATTGCGATTGCAGCGGAACCCAATTCCATCTCCCGCGGGTGAACGGATTCGAATGTATCGTTGCCTGAGTGGTGTACATCCATGTAACGTTGAAAATCGGGGACATAACCGATTAGTGCCCCGGCATTTTTTATATAAGAAATATCCACCCCGCTGCCGCCTTTTTCTATCCAATCAATCAAAAATTTTTTAAGTACCGGTAGCCAGGTTTGCATTTTTGCAATTTTATTTGAATCTGCAGTTACATAAAAACCGCGCGGTGTAAACGCACCCCTGTCAGATTCTATTGCTGCGAGGTGCTTTTCCTTTGCTGTATCTGCGTAAGCGCCGTAAGCTCTACCGCCCCTGGTTCCATTTTCTTCATTTATAAATAGCACACAGCGTATTGTTCGTTTGGGTTTTATTTCAAGACGCTTAAATAACTCGGTAACTTCCATCGATTGAAGACATCCTGCACCGTCATCGTGGGCGCCGCAGCCTTTGTCCCAACTATCAAAATGACCGCCTATCACTATTACATCATCGGGAAATACACTCCCAGTAATTTCGCCAATTAGGTTATATGATTGAGCATCGGGTAATGTGCGGCAGTCTAATTTCAAATTTACTTTTAATAGCGGGTCTTTTTTTATTTCGGCGCTTAAGTAGTCTGCATCGATGGAACCAATGGCAGCGGAAGGAATTTTCGGAATTGTATCTACATAATACATTGCCCCAACATGCGGAACATTATCATCCATTTTTGTGGTTACCGAACGAATAAGTACGGCTACGGCGCCATACTTTGCAGCTTGTATTGCTCCAGACCCGCGCTGGTTTACCGCACCGCCGTAACCTGCAAATGTATTAACAATGCCTGCGTCCAAAGGGCGGTTGAATAAGACAATTTTCCCTTTTACCAAATCGCCGAGACTTTGTAACTCATCAAAATTTTTCACTTCAACTACACAGGCAATAACTCCTCCTTCGGGTGTTTGGATACTTCCCCCAAGCGATGCAACGCTTAATTCCTTCCCTTTATTTTTCCCATTTATTATCATGGCTTCTTCCACACTACCGCGCTCCCAATGAGGAACCATAACTGGCTGCAGCCAAACTTTATCGAAACCACAAGTTTCCATTTTTTCTTTTGCCCAATAAATAGCCTTTAATGATTGCTCCGAGCCGCTAGGACGCGGGCCTATGGCGCACAACTCCTTTAACCAATCGTATGCTTTTCTTTCAGTTAAAGTTGAGCGAATAATCTTGTCGGCTGTAAGGTTGTAATTATCTAATTTGTCCTTTGATAATTGTGCGAATAAACTTGTTGATAAAACGAAAATAAACAGAATAATTGATTTCATTAAATTGTCCGGAAAATTATTATTTAATTGATTCGGTTATAATTTATAATTCTTTTACAAGGCCCGAATATTTTCTTTCAACTTTGAAGTTAAATCGATAAAAATATTCAGGGCGGAAAAAACCTGTAGTAATATATTTGATATGCTCATCGCGTAAACGGTTAAACAATTCATTCATTAGTCCCTCACTAATACCTTTACGCCGGTAACGATTGGAAACAACAATTTTTTCCATGTGCACCATCTCTTCACCGGAAACATAATAATATAAACCCCCGATAATATACCCCCTTTCGCTTAAAGCGACTAAAAAGTGATGTTCGGGTTTAAAATTTACAATTAGGTTTGTTTCAATGAACAACTGGTGCAGCTTCGATATTTCTTTTGGAGTAATAGGGTTTCTTATTAGATATGAATTCCCATCATCATCATGCATATGAACCACAAGATTCGCCGCCATTGCTGATTCGGATTTTGTTTTTAATAACGTCGCCGTGTCTGATGGTTTTAGATGGGGAAAACTTAAACGCGTTAAGAAAAACTTTTCTTTCTCTGCAAGTTCAAATTCATTTTGAATGTTTGAAATATGCCGCAGTAGTTCATCTTTTCCTATTTCGCTTTTACGCTGTCTTGTTATTATATCCTTTAATTCTTTTCTAATGTTATTATCCGAATTAAAAAAGGCAGTACCAAGAAAAAATTGTGTTCTTGTTTCAGGTTGTTTTTCTTCAAGATTGTACATATGATAAGTTTCATAAAGTTCATATAACATCTCTGCCTGTGCGCTGAGAGCAGCTTCATGATTTAATTGATACCAACGATGAAAGCGGCGAACTGCAAAATATAGCCGCTGTGGTTCAAATCCTTCTTCTTCAATGTGAGTTATAAAAATATCCAATTCAGTCTGCAGCTTTTTATCCGGATCGTAATCCACAATATCCGTTTTCAATTTACGTAATATCTCAATTCCGTTTTCAGTTCCTTCTACCTCAAGGATTCCGGCAAATACAAAATTCCAGATAGTATCGAGCTGTTTAAAATTATATTGCGTTTCGCAATATGAGATAAAATGGTTTTTAAAATTGATTATAAACTCTGCGAGATGTTTCGATTGAATCCTTTGTTCAATCGAAATTAGCCTGCTTCCGGTTTGATAATCGTGTGCGGGTACAATAATAGCCGCCGGGCTGGGTTTTTCAATTTGATAATTATAACCTGTCATTTTCCAAAATGAGTAATAGACCGATGCAGCATTCCAAACAAAAAACGGCCATAGATGGTGCGCCTTTAATTCATCCTCTACACCTCGTTTTTTTATTTCGCGCAGAATCAATTTTTCGATATGGTCGCCGGGTACAAATTCCTCAGTCCAAATTTCATGTTCCTCCCAGTAACCGCCAAAGTCATCAACAATTTTGGAACCTTCAATTTGTGCTCCCGCTGCTATTAGCCACCCGAATTCTTCCATCATATTTTCGCGGGGTAAACATTTGTTGATCTTTAATGTTATGTCAAATGCCCCCTGAAATCGGGTTTGAATCGAAACTCTAAAAACAGAGCGGGTTGATGTTTCAAATAATTTGCTGATCCATACTCCATGAGGGAGTATGTTATTAAGTGTAATCATTGTTCCGCCCGAGAATAAAAATACTGCCTCACGCAAGAGCGGTGACGATACAATACCTTCTCTTATTCGTTTTTTATCCGCATCTTCAATGTCCGGTTCAAAAGCTATAACATCTTTCCAGCGGTATTCTTCACCGGTTTCCAAATCAATGGCAACTGTTTGGTTGGGTCCTAACCAATTTCTAAAACCTTCGCGTAATTTAAATTGTGCCTGATCGGCTAGAATCCAAAGTTCATGTAACTCTGCATTTACTTTAAAATGCAATACTGTTTGTCTTATTCTCTTAAACACTGCGGGATGATGAATTCCATAATAACTCAACAAATTAAATAAAAACGGAACAGGTGAGTGCGAAATTCTTTTTGCATAATCGCATTCTTTTATAAACCGGGCAACTATTTTTTCAATTGAATCGAGATTACCTAAACCACTACTTGCCTCAACTATTGAGGTAATAACATTCTCATTTAATAAATCATAATCATATGCGAGATATAATTCGAGTAATTCTTTAAAAGAGTTTCCATGCACAATCTTCAAGCAGGAATTAAACATATCACGACGAACATTTATATCGGAGGACATTGCAGGTCGGTACAAAATATTAAGCGCAATTTTTGAAACTGCGAGAGTTTCAACTTCAAGAAGCATTTGGAGATACTGAAGGGCAATTTTAGTTTCGTCCTGCATTTGCGACTGCAGTAATAAAATTGCAAAGTTCAATCCGTTCATTGAATATTCTTTTTTTTCTAACAACCCGGCAAGTTTTTCTTTTTCGTTTGTAGAATTTATTATTTCTCCGGTCGGGGCGTAGAAGTTTAGCTTTTCTTCGCCGCTATGCTGCCGATACCATTGATAAATACCTTCTCCAGCGAATTCGAGGAGTCCTCTGTTTCCAAGCCAGAATAAAGGATTGATTAGTAAAGTTTGAAAATCGATGTAATGAGTTTTCATCCTGTATATATAGTCGCCTATAAATACGAGTGATTTATCATTCTGCTGAATGGAAACTATCAAGTTGCGTTCAAGTTTTGGTATTGTTATCCCTTCTTCATCTTTTATTATATCACCGCTCAAACAGCCTTGTTCGCGGAGAAACCAATTAGGAATTCTTATTTCGATACCTTCTGCGTAAAGTGATGTATGATCTTTTGAGTACATCTGTTCGATAAGAACTTCATAGTTTTTTTCAATATTCCTTCTTTTAAAAGTGCCTTTCGGCGTCAGTTCTCCGAGTTCTTCACTAAACGGTCTATCGATTATTCTGAAATCAACAATTCTTTCGAAAGGAGCAAGAAAGTTATTAACAGTTACTATGAGTGATGAAAAATAACTTTGCTTTTGTTCTTTAGTCATTCTTTTTAACAAGCTATTTTCAGTCTCGAAATTTGGAAAGATTAATACCGTGTTAAAAGGACGGTGGTCGCCGACAAGAAACACCTGTTTTACATTTTCAAAATCTCTAAAGAAATTTTCAATACGCTGAGGGGCAATAGTTTCACCCTTAACATTTTTGTAGATCTCTTTTTTTCTATCAATAATTTCTATAAAACCCTTTCCATCTATTTTCATCACGTCCCCTGTGGGAACCCAGCCCCCTTCAAGAAACGATTCTTCATGTTTTTGTTTGTAGTAACCGAGCATAACATATGCGCCTCGAATCCATAACTCACCATCATCAGCAATTTTTATTTCGATGCCGGGAAGTTCTTTACCGAGAGAATTCGGAACATATTTTTTAGGAGGAGTCATCGTTATTCCACCTGTTGCTTCCGTCATACCGAAACCGCTCATAAGTTCAATACCATGCCGCTGAAAAAATAGAAAAACATCCGGAGGTAAAAAGCCGGCAGCCGACAATCCCCAACGCAGATGCCCCCCGGTTAATTCCAAAACCGATTCATGAATTTTTTGTTCATCATCAACTTCTATATCAACCCTATTAGTTACCGCATCATAAATTTGGTTCCATTTTTTTGGGATGCTGATAAAAATTGAAGGTTTAACCATTTGCATGTTAAGCAGCATTGTTTCAATCGAAGGATTTTCCATAAAAGCATATTCGGCACCCCAAAAAATTGTACCGGTCATTTCAAACCATCTGCCGAATGTATGATAGAGAGGAAGATATGCAAGAAATTTATCCTCATCGCCTATTTCCGGAATCGCCATCGCACGGCAGAAACGTTTATATACAATATTCATGTTTGAGAACATTATTCCCTTTGGCTCTCCTGTTGTTCCCGATGTGTACATTATAGATGCCAGATCATCGATGTTCTTTTTATTCTCATATAATTCTAAAATATCGGACTCAATATTATTACCGCCTTTAACAAATTCGTTAAAAGTAATCACCATGTCATCCGTGCTTGTGCCTTTTAGAAGTATTATTTTCTTTAAGTGTTTTAGTTCCTTTCGTACACTTTTTATTTTAACAAGTTGTTTGTCATCGAAAACCACCACCACAGGTGACTCAGTTTGATTTAATATAAATTCTATATGCTGCGATACCGAGTTGCCCGGAATCATAACATTTACAATACCGGATCTTAGACAAGCTATATCAAGCAGGGCAGTGTTAAGATCATTTTCCATTAAGAATGAAACCAAACCATCAGGCGCATCTACTTCGGTCAATATATTAATAAGAGCGTTTGAATAGTCTTTTATAATTTTATCGCATTCATTCCAAGAATAGTCAGTTGTAGTTTTATCTATAATAATTTTAAATAATGTTTTGCCACGGTATTCTTTTGTATGCCGCGAAAATAAAACACGAAAATTAAAATTGCTTTTACGTATCAGGTCTTCAACAAGTTTTGCCCACCGTTTTTCGTCGTAAATTTTATTTAAGAATTGTGAGTACCTGAAATTGTCTAAATATGAATGGATTAAATTTTTCTGAACAACCGATGTTGGTTTGTTAATATATTCCCCGAATGAAAAGAAGATATCAACATGCATACTTGCCATTAAATTTTTTGAAAGTCCGGCATTTATTGCTGCTTCAAAAATCTCGAAAACAACATTCGACAAATTAGATGTTTCAGAAAAAAGATTATCATCTGTTATCGTTTTTAAAGCGGACGCAAAATTATTATATAAAATATTTTCTTCATCAGTTTCAAATGACGCCTTACCTGCCAGTATTTTATCACGTATTTGAAGCAAGCTGTTTTCTAAATTCATTTAGTTCTCATATCATTCATGTTTATTGCAACAAATGCTTTAAATTAATAAGGGCAGCCTAAAATAGCTGCCCCGAAATAATTTTCTGAAATTATTTTTTTATGAATTAATTATGCTTTTTTTATTCCGGCCATTTCTTCAAGCATATCGGTGGTTACTGATTTTGGTCTCTCTATCGGGTAACCGAGCGCGCGATCCCAAACGATGTTTGCACATACTCCGAGTGCTCTGCCTACGGCAAACAGTACTGTATAGAAATCATATTCAGTTAGTCCGTAATGCCATTGGATTACACCGGATTGTGCATCGACATTCGGCCATGGATTTTTAGCTTTTCCTTGTTCTAACAGAACCGGGGGAGTAACTTTATAAAGAACATCTACGTATTTGAACAGCGGGTCGTTAGGAAGATATTTCAAACAAAATTCTCGCTGTGCGGTGTAACGCGGATCGGTTTTCCGTAATACCGCATGACCAAAACCGGGAATAACCTGCCCGCTCTTTAATGTATCCCAAACAAACTGACGCATCTCCTCTTCAGTAGGAATTTTTCCACCCATTTTGTCGGAAACGCCCTGCAGCCAGCTAAGTACTTCCTGGTTTGCTAATCCGTGCAGTGGACCTGCTAAGCCATTCACCATACCGGAAATTGAATAATACATATCCGATAGCGCGCTTGCTATAAGGTGTCCGGTATGTGCGCTTACATTTCCGCTTTCGTGATCGCTGTGCAAAATAAAATAGAGACGGGCTACATCATCATATGGCTTTTTTATACCCATCATATGAGCAAAGTTTCCACCCATATCAAGATTTGTGTCGGGTTCAATAATATCGCCGTCTTTATATTTTAAGCGATAGATAAACGATGCTATTCTTGGAAGCCGTGCAAGAAGATTCATAGCGTCTTCATAAGTAGGGTCCCAATAATCCATTTTACTTATACCTTCGTTGTATCTTTTTACATATTCCGATTCTTTTTGCATTGAAACTATAGCTGCTGAAAGCATAGCCATCGGATGTGAATCCTTCGGCATAGCTTTTAACACATCAAATACGTAAGAGGGAACATGCTGACGTGTTTTAAATTCTTCGGCTACTTCAATTGCTTCTGCTTCAGTCGGCACGTCACCGGTTAAGAGAAGATAGAAGAAGCCTTCTACATACGGCATATCGCTTCCGGGCACCTTAGGAAGACGTTCGAGTGTTTCCGGAATTGTATATCCGCGAAAACGAATTCCTTCGTAAGGATCGAGGTAAGATATATCTGTGGTGAGGCATTTTACGCTCCGCGCGCCTCCGATAGCTTGTTCGATAGTGACCTCACCTATTTTAACATTCCCAAACTCCTTGATGAGTCGGGTTGTTCTCGGTCTCCATCCTTCAATTTTTTCAAACAACTTCTTTTTTAATGTTGACATTGCTACCTCCAGTAGTATTATTTTATTTTGATTTTGAATAGAACAGGATATTCATTTTTCAAGAATGTAAAGGTATTAGACAATTTCAAAGAATTTTCAAACAACGTATACTTTTACCTAATCAACTAATGTCTTCTTTTAATTACGGTTTAAATTAATCAAAAATTAAATAAAAAAATTAATTTTGGTTAATATTTCTTTATTTTTTATTACTGTATAACTATTTAAACTATTTTAAAAACAACTACGAGATACGAGTTAAAATTTCTTAATAAACTACTAACTTATAACAAAATATTCTGTAAAATTGAGTTATAAATAATTAATTAGTATATTTTAATCAATTTAATGAGTGAAATAAATTAAGAGAAACAATGAACTCACAGGCTGAATTTTATATCGAGAAATTAAATTTATCAGCTCACCCGGAAGGGGGATATTTTAAAGAGATTTATCGCGCTTCGGAATCTATTCTAGAAACATATCTTCCTGCTCGTTACAAAGGAAGTCGAAATTTTTCAACTTCTATTTATTTTTTATTGGAAGGTGAGCAGACCTCATCCTTTCATAAACTTGCTTCCGATGAACTTTGGCATTTTTATGACGGAAGCGCTATAAAAATATTTATATTGAATGAGACAGGTGAGTTGTCAACGATTACTCTCGGGAGAAGCATAGAAAACGGAGAACAGTTTCAGTGTGTAATACCTGCAGGTTGTTGGTTTGGAGCAGAATTAGTTGATAAAAAATTATTTGCACTTATTGGCTGTACAGTTGCACCCGGTTTTAATTTTAGTGATTTTGCGCTTGCCGATTCAAAAGAATTAAGCATTAAGTACCCCTTACATAAATTGCTTATAAATAGAATAAATACAAAAAAATAGGGGGAATTTTAGTTGTTGCTAAAAAATTACCTTAACTCCTTGTAAAATAAATAATAAATTCGGACTGCAAATAAAAAGAGATTCGTTGTTTTGTTGAAATTATTCAAGTTTTTAGCTAATTTTTTCGAGCAAATTAAAAAACTTATTTAGGAGAACTATCGACACATTTCTACAGCGGTATAATTAATAATCATTTATATTAGGGTTAATATTAAACGGAATAATTTAAACCCAGTTAAAGAGAGCATTCGAATTGTTTCTGTATGCTCTATTCTTTTTTTCGCGGCTGTAAATTTAGGATTTAGTTCTCCTGAGATAACAGAACTCAACCGGGACATCTGGCTGCAGGTATTGCTTCGTTATTACGCGGATGCCAATCCGAACGATATCGAAAAAACACCAGAGTTAGAAAAAACATCCGAATTCCAACTTCCGCTGAACTCACTTATACAAAACAGTAATGTTTTGGCTGAGCCCGATTCACTATTGGGAGGGGTAGACTCTACTTTTAATGAAAAAGTTGATTCGCTTTTTATTCCCGGTGATTCGACCGGTGTAAAAGATTCTTTAAAGTTCGATCCACGCTCGTTGGATTCAACATCACGTTTAAAGTATTTTAGATTTCAACGGGTAGACCAGCCGTACATCACTCTCGGTCGCAAAAAAGAATCAAAGTTTTTTGCCGCTCCTCCGGAAACTTCACGTAAAAGAGTTATTACAATCGATTCAACAGGTAAGTTTGTAGAGATAAAAGAATTGATTGCAGGCAAGCAAACCAAAATACTTTTAACAATTCCTATTGATGAATACATCAACTCAAGGCTGAAATTAAAAGAACGCGAACTGTGGGAAAAACTTGGTTATCAATATGAATTAACCAATACCGAAAAAGATCTTGGTTCACTTATAAAAAATATAACTGATTTTGAAATCCCGCTGCCGAGTGTTGGTGTGCTTAGTATTTTCGGCGAACCGAAGATTACTTTAAAAATTGGTGGCGCGGTTGATATACACGGCGCATGGCGTAATGAAACAACCGAAGGTGTTACCGCTTCACGCCTCGGTAATACTCGTAACGAACCGGATTTTAAGCAACAGGTACAAATAAATGTTGCCGGAACCATAGGCGATAAACTTGCGATAAATGCTGACTGGAATACAGAGCGCACATTCGAGTACGAAAATCAATTAAAAATTAAATACACCGGGTATGAAGATGAAATCATTCAAAGCATCGAAGCCGGAAACGTATCTCTTCAAACTTCTCCTTTAGTCGGCGGCAGCGAAGCTTTATTCGGTGTTAAAGCGATGTTCAAACTCGGGCCTCTCACATTAACAACACTCGCGAGCCAGAAAAAAGGCGAGATAAAAGAAGTAGCTGTAACCGGTGGTACAACTTCGCAGGATTTTAATATTCGCGCTTACGATTACTCGACCCGGCATTATTTTCTCGATACCATTTACGCGTCCGATCAATCAAAGATTTTTGAGAATTATTATGCAAACGCCACACCTCTGGTTAATTACGATCTCAGCGTAATTGATATCGAAGTATGGAAATCGATAAGTACTGTTGGCCGCGATCCTTCTAAAGAAAGATACGCAAACGCATACATCGATCTTCCATATGTTCCGACCGGAACTCAATATGCCGCCAGTTATCGTTCGAGTATTACCCCGCAACCGGGGCAGACAGAAACCGGGCGCTTTTTGCTTTTAGAACGGGATGTTGATTATACCATCCACGAAGAGACAGGCTTCATTTCGTTTAATACACAAATTAACTTTAATGATGATATTATAGCTGTAGCTTACAGACGCGGACAGGCGGGTGGACTCAGCGATCAAACTTTTGGTGAATTTTTATCTACTGCTCAAACCGATTCGCAGAGACTTGTCTTAAAACTCGTTAAACCAGCCGGGTTGCAGCCTCCTTCACAGTCGCCAAGTTATGAACAAGCATGGAAATTGCTTCTTAAAAATATCTATCCGCTTGGCGGCAGAGATATAAAACAAGAAGGTTTCGAATTCCAGATAAAACGAGAAGTTGAAGGTCAGGACCCTGTGATTGAAATGGGGAACACAAGATTTTTATCGGCTTTCGGGCTCGATAAAACGGATGCCGGTGGCACTAATTCTCAACCCGATGGTGTATTTGATTACCGTCCCTCTTTAACCATTTTTACAACAACTGGTGAAATTGTTTTTCCTACATTACAACCGTTCGGAATTAACCTTCCACAATCTTTACCGCCGGGTGATTCCCTTGGCTATCCGGCAATTTATACGCTTTCAAAAACATTTGCACAACAGCAAAAGACAAAAGATAAGTGGCTGCTGACTGGTAAATATTCAGGCAGCGCTAGTTCAACATATCAACTCGGATTTAACGTTGTGGAAAACTCCGTAAAGGTTAGACTGAACGGCCGCGAACTTACAGCCGGAGCCGACTATGTTGTCGATTACAACATCGGGCAGTTAACTATCCGTAATGACGCCGCGCTTGTACCGGGTGCGGATTTAAAAATAACATTCGAACAGAATGACCTATTCCAGCTTGCCTCTAAAACATTGCTTGGCGCAAGAGGCGTGTTTGACTTTTAAAAGAAAACGAAACTCGGGTTTTCTGTTCTTAATTTAAATCAACAGACATTAAGTGATAAAGTTAGAATTGGCGAAGAGCCATTAAGCAATACAATTTATGGCATCGACTTCAGCACACAGGCAGATTTACCGTTTTTAACAAAACTACTTGATAACGTTATCTCTACCCGGCAAATGTCTTCATTCTCGGTAAGCGGCGAATACGCTTACATCGATCCTGATCCGAATACTAAAAAAAGTACTATTGCATCCGATCAAGGGAAAAGCATTGCTTATATAGATGATTTTGAGGGAGCAAAAAAAATAATCCCTGTCGGTGTTTCCTATACTCAGTGGAAAGATATTTCGCCGCCTGAACAAATCCCATCAATGGGGGCAAGATCATTTGCAGAAATGATGGATTTTAAATCAAAGAGTTTTTGGTTTTCAATTACCCCTTCCGGCGTAAATGTAAAAGATATTTGGCCTAAAAAATCGGTAGCCAAACAGGATCAAGATGTTTCTATTATGGACCTTGTTTACATTCCGGCGGATCGCGGAAGTTTTAATTATAAAAATCTCCAGTCCGCAAATGATAACTGGGGAGGCATTATGAAGGTGCTGTCATCCACCGCGAGCAATCTGGTTGAGGAAAATGTTGAGTTTGTTGAATTCTGGGTTCAAATAGCTAATGCCGCTGATAGTACAAAATTATATCTCGACCTGGGAAGAATAAGCGAAGATGTTATCCCTAACCGTAAGCTTGATACCGAAGATATAGACTTAAATGATGCTATAGATACAGATGGGAAAGAAGATACAGGTCTCGACGGTATTCCGAATGCGGTGGAAGATGACACCCTAATAAATAGAAATATTACTGCCCCTACAGGTTACCCTGATCCGAGTAACGATAACTTTTCTTTCAGCCGTTCCGGAAGTGTAAAGTTATCAGATTATTATAACATAAACGGTACCGAAGGTAACGCGGTGTTGACAGATATAGGCAGGCTGCCCGATACTGAAGACTTAAACCGCAACGGTAATATCGATCTCGTCAGCAGCTATTTCCGTTATGAAATTCCGCTTGATACAAATAGATTACATAATCCTTATATAAAAGGGGGCGGAGATAATCAAGGCTGGTACTTATATAGAATACCATTAAAAGATACAACGTATAAAGTCGGCAACCCGACATTAACAAATGTGGAATTTATTAGAATGTTTTTTGCGGGCGCAAAAGACACCGTTCATTTAAGATTTGCCGAATTTAATCTCGTTGGCAGTCAGTGGGAAAAAGTCCGCCGCCAAGATACTTTGATGTCTGTTTCCGTTGTTAACCTCGAAGATAACCCATATTATTCAATTCCTCCGGGAGTTCAGCAGGAAAGAGACCGTTCGAAACCAGACGAGGAAGTGCTTCGGAATGAACAATCGCTCAATCTTATTATTAATGGAATTCCGGCAGGTTATTCAAGAGAAGCAGTACGCTATTTACCCCGACCTCTTGACGTATTTAATTATAAAGAAATGAAACTTTTTATTCATGGCGATGAAAATACAGGTCCCAATTCGGTTTCCGGTTATAACGAGCAAATAAACTCCGAAGTATATTTCAGGTTCGGCGGTGATACTTTAAACTACTACGAATACAGACAGCCCGTTCGTGCGGGATGGAACGAAATAAGTATTGTATTTGATAAACTTACAAGTATAAAACAGCAACGGGGTGATACTGCTACTGGTATATATAAAATAGCAGTGGAAGGTTTACCCGGGCACTATTATCAGATAAGAGGTAATCCAACGCTTACTTCAGTTAAATTTTTAATGGTTGGTATTAAAAATATTCGCACCGGTGACGGAGGTCAGGTTCTTCTTGATGATCAAATTTTCGGTGAAGTATGGGTAAACGAGTTACGTGTAATAGATGCGGATGATTCACCCGGATGGGCGTACAGTGTTGCAACCTCACTAAAACTTGCGGATTTGCTGACAGTCAATTTTAATATGAGTCAAACGAATCCATACTTCCATAAACTTTCCGACAGATTCGGAAGTAGAATCGAATCAAGAAATTGGAGTACATCGGCTGATTTAGATGTCATAAAACTATTACCGATCAATTTGCCCGAAAGCAGTTTAAAGGTTAATTATTCGCACACCGAATCGATTGGTAAACCGCTATACCGACCGGGAACAGATATTAAAGTTGTTGAAGCTGCGCGTTTGGTTGATGAAGCGGTAAAAAATGATTCGTTGAAACAAACAATAACAAAAACCGGTGAACAGATTATCTCCGAATCGCAAACGGTTAGTATAAGTGATTCATGGTCCGCCTCGAACATTAAAATAAAAATTCCTTCTAACTATTGGCTCATTCGCGATACATGGAACGCTTTAACCTTTGGTTTTAATTATAACCGCGCATTCAGTCGAAGTCCCACCTGGCTCTCAAACAAAAAATGGCTATGGAATGCAAACATGAATTATGCTTTAGCGCTAAGCCCGGATTATTATTTTTACCCGGCTAACATTCCTGTAATCGGTTCTGTAATATCTTTATTTTCCGATTATCGCAATGCAAAGATTTATTTTACACCGCAGACATTTTCATTTACTGCCAGCGCAAAAAGAAACAGAAGTACGGAAGTTACACGTCCTCAGCGAAACGTTCAGTCGCTCGAAATTACTAATCGTGATTTTACCGCCGCACGCGGTTTTAATTTTGCATGGAGAATTACGGAAGGTGGATTTTTAAATCTTTCAACAAGCTACAACGTAAATATAAGTTCATCTCTCGTGCATCTTGAGGTAGATAGCATAGATGGCAGAGCGGTACAAAGACCTGAGTCGGATATCTGGAAAGATATTTTTAGCGGTGTCTTTTTCGGTAGAGATAATCAATATCAGCAAACAGTTGATTTCAGAACTTCTCCAAGACTGCCATCTCTTTGGGATTTAACAAAGTACTTTAGTATTACTGCCGGGTACTCTGCAAGTTATCAGTGGCAGAATGATTTCCGTCAAGTTGAGCTTGGCAGAAGCGCAGGATTTTCCTCAAAAGCTACGATGGGTTTAACTCTCAGGTGGAAATCATTGGTGGCGCCTCTTTTTGAAAGCAGTGCCGATGAAACAGAAACTAAACCGGATGAAACAACGACACCGAACAGAACAAGAGGCAGAACTCGAGGTTTCGAAAACCGGCAGCAGCAAAATGAAATTCGACAAAATTTGCCGCCGAATTTGGCTGACAGTCTTATCGCAGAATCCGATTCAACAGTTTTTTCAGATTCACTAACAGTTTCGGATTCTACGTTGGTAGAGGGTCCGCCAAAGAAAAGCGCAATAAAAAACGCGCTGCTGTTTTTAAAATCGGCTATGAAATTTATCTTTTTTGATTACGATAATTTCACATTCAATTTTTCATCCGATAACAGCTTATCCAAATCAGGGTTGTACGGCGAAGGTACCGGGTTAAAAAATTTCTGGGGCATTAGTTTTAATGATAACAACGGGCCTACCCGTGGATTTATGGTAGGATTAAGCAGTGATGTGGGACGAAGAGCGCCCGGCGGCAATTTGCAGGATGTGTTTTCACAGAAAAACAGTTTTGATTTTAAAACATCCCGCCCTCTCTGGGAAGGGGCAAAGATTGATTTGACCTGGAAAGTGGGCTGGTCGTTAAATAAAACAACTTCCCTTATTTCCGATAAAGACGGTAATGTTACAGTGCAAAACCAAACTGCAAGCGGTACATTGAATAGATCATTTTTATCGCTGCCTCCGACCTTAATATTTAGTGTATTCAAAAGCGGTATAAAAAAGGTTAGCGAGTTATACGATCCGGAATCAGTTGACCAAGCGACTAATTTAAGCGAGGCATTTGTTAATGGATTTGAAACTTTCCCTATTTTCGGTAAAATCGGTTTCTTCAAAGACTTAAGTAAATATATCCCGCGTCCAAACTGGCGGTTAACATGGGATGGTTTAGAAAAGATTTTTATATTTAAATCAGTTGCCAAAAAGGTTACACTCGATCATTCCTATACTTCAGGTTATACCGAGGGATGGCGTTTAAGTCCGGATGGGAAAAAACAAATTCAGACTCAGAAAATTGAGTACGGGTTTTCACCGCTTGCCGGGATTAATATTACGTTTGGCGAGCTTTGGGGTGGAAATATTATAGGCAGCTTAAAATACACCGTTCGTACAAATTATGATCTGGGTCTTTCAACAAAAAATATCACGGAAACATTTTCGAAAGATATTGGTGTAACCGCCGGTTTTTCAAAATCGGGTTTTGAAATTCCGTTGTTTGGTGTTTCGTTAAAGAATGATATTGAGTTTAGCTTTTCCTACACAAGCTCTCAGAACTCCGAAATTATTTTTGATATGAATAACTTTAGCGAAGAAGGAAAACCGCAGAATGGTACAACCCGTGTGACGCTTGAGCCCAGAGTAAAGTACACAATAAGCTCAAAAGTTACTCTTTCAATTTTCTATCGAAGATCGAGTGTAACTCCCGAAGGCGCTTCCCGGATACCGCCAACTACTACTAATGAGGCTGGACTGGATGTTCACATCGCAATCCAGGGGAACTAATGTTAAGAGATAATTAAGTAATTGAAATTATTTGATGTCATTTTTATGAACAGTTGTTTGATACGAAGGTAAAGGCATATGAAAACTAATAAAATATTATGGGTTGATGATGAAATTGAAATGCTTCGCTCGCATATTATATTTTTGAGTGAAAAAGGTTATGAAGTTGATACAGTAACAAACGGCGAAGACGCAATCAACTCTGTGAAAGAAAAAAATTATGATTTGATTTTTCTTGACGAGATGATGGCAGGTATGGGCGGGCTCGAAACACTCGGTCAAATAAAAGATTTTAATCCTAACATACCGGTTGTTATGATTACAAAAAGTGAAGAAGAAGCATTAATGAATGAAGCGATCGGTGGAAAGATAAGCGATTATTTAACTAAACCGGTTAATCCCAGCCAGGTGCTTCTTGTATGTAAAAAAATTCTTGAAGGGAAAAAAATATCAGGTCAATTTGCGGCAAAGGATTATCTCCAGGACTTTAACGAAATATCTATGCAGCTCCTCAACAATCTGGATTTTGAAGAATGGGTAGATATTTATTTAAAATTAACAAACTGGGATGTTGAGCTTGACCAGCACCCGAACATAGGTTTACACCAAACACTCAGCGATCAGAAAAAAGAGGCTAATAAAGAGTTTAGTAAATTTGTAGAAAAAAATTACCGCAACTGGATAAAAAATCCGGATGATCCATATTCACCGGTTCTTTCTCCAAAAATATTCGACAAGTTTGTCACACCATTTGTGAAAGATGAAAGATCGATTGTATTCTTTTTTGTGATTGATTGTCTTCGTCTCGATCAGTGGCTTGTTATGGAGAAACATTTACTTGAGTATTTTAGAATAGAAAAAGATTATTACTATTCAATTTTGCCAACCGCAACGCCGTACTCACGCAATGCGTTATTCGCCGGTTTGTACCCATCGGATATCGAAAATTATTATCCCGATATATATCGTGTAGATAATGATGAAAGCAGCATGAATAAATACGAAAAAGAATTGCTTCAACTTTATCTGGACCGCAAACGAATAAAACTGCGCAACGAATTAAAGTACACAAAAATTATTGATCCAGAGGTTGGAAGAAATTTTGAGCAGAATATATTAAGCTATCAAAATACTCATCTAAATGCAGTTGTAGTTAATTTTCTTGATATGATTGCACACGGAAGATCGGACTCCGAAATTTTGAAAGAAATTGCTCCCGATGAAGCGGCATACAGATCGCTGACGGATAGTTGGTTTAAACATTCATCCTTATTAAATACCTTTAAAGCATTAGCTAACGTTAAAAATATTAAGATTGTAATTACAACCGATCATGGAAGTATTAGAGCTTTGAGAGGCGCAAAAGTGCTTGGTGACAGGGAGGCTTCAACAAATTTACGTTTTAAATTTGGACGTAATTTAAAAGTTGATGACAAACATGCGGTGTATGTTAAAAACGCCGATGAATATAAACTTCCGAAGATGGGTGTAACCATCAACTATATTATTTCAAAAGAAGATTACTATTTTGTTTATCCGACAGATTATCATAAATTTTTAACATATTACAAAGACACATTCCAGCATGGGGGTATTTCAATGGAAGAAATGATTCTTCCTGTTATTACAATGGAACCAAAATAATGCTTTTGCCATTTGCAAAAATAGTGCGAACGGAAGAAGACACAATTAAAATAACCGATGGTTTTTCGGAGATAATAAAACCGGGCGATGTTATTGTTTTGAACGGAAACCTTGGTGCAGGCAAAACTTTTTTTGTAAAACATGTTTTAAAAAATTTTGGAATTGATAATGTAAATAGCCCTACATTTGCCATTGTAAATGAGTACAATGGGAAGCATAAAATATATCATTTCGATTTTTATAGAATAAATAATTCTTCGGAGCTATTTGACATCGGCTTTGATGATTATCTTAATGATAACAACGCCATCACATTTATTGAGTGGGGCGAATTGTTCCCGGATATGATTCCGCGTGAGAGGTTTCAGGTGGATATTATTTTAAATGAAAATTTGTCGCGTGCATTTTCCATAACCAAAGTTAAACCGATAAAAATTGTTATTAACAAATAAATTAATGGATTTATCAAAACCAATATTATCTATAGAAACTTCGGGTGGTTTGTGCGGCGCTTCAGTTTTTATTGATGACGCGCAATTTTACACTGTAAATGTTCATCAAAAAAATATACATGCCGAGCGGTTATTTTCTTGTATTGATGATGTTGTAAAGCAGTCGATGTTATCATTAAATGATATGAGCGCCATTGCTGTTTCAGCAGGACCGGGTTCATTTACCGGGCTGCGTATTGGAATGTCCGCCGCTAAAGGGCTGGCATTCGGCGCAGGTTTGCCGATTATACCTGTACCGACTTTTGAAGCTTTAGCTTTTCATATCTCTGATTATTTAGAAAACGGTGTAGAATTTATCATCGCTAATAAAGTGAATATTGAAGAGATATATTTTGCAAAGTTTAAAGTTACCGGTAATAGTTATATATTTGCCGAAGATTTACAGATTATACACAAAGAAGAGTTTTTAAGCAGAGCCGGCGACAATTTAGTTTTCGGCAGCGCGTGTACCGGTTTTAACAAAAATAATTTCAAACCCGGCATTGCAGTCCCCGATTCCTACTCTATAGCAAAATGGAGCCGGTTTTTCGGGCAGGAAAAAATTCTTCACAATTTTGATTATTTGGAACCCAATTACTTAAAAAATTTGATTATTCAGGAGCGGAAAAATGCTTAACAAAATGTTTCTATTTATTGTTTTTATTTCATTTACATTGAGCGCTCAAATAATAGGACCTAAAGCCGCCACACAACAACTCGAATTTGATTTCGGTAGTGTTCAGGAGGGCAAAACAGTAGAAAATTATTTTGTTGTTACAAACAATGGCGGCGATATTTTGAAGATTTTGAACGTGCGTGCTTCTTGCGGTTGCACTGCCGCCAAACCGGATAAAGATTTGCTAAATCCGGGTGAATCGGCAAAAATTAATTTTAAGTTTAATACTACCGGCAGATTCGGTCATCAGGAAAAATTTGTTTACGTGAATACAAACGATCCGGATAAGAAGGAGATAAGGTTAAAGTTTTATGGCAACATCGTTCAAACACAAACTGTGTCTAAAACAGCACAACCTAGAATTTTATTTACCGAAACTCAACATGATTATGGTATTGTGAAAGAGGGCGGTACATATGATTATACTTTTCAATTTAAGAATACCGGTAAAGGTACCCTTGTAATAAACGATATAAAAACTTCTTGCGGCTGCACTGCTGTGTTAATAAGTAAAAAAGAAATTAAACCGGGTGGCGATGGTACCTTAAAGGTTGAACTCGACACAAAAAACCGTGTTGGTCGTATGAGCAGAACAATAACCATTGTTTCAAACGATCCGGAAGAACCGAATAAAGTATTAACCATTTTTGCAGAGCCTAGAAAAGAGACTAATTGATGGCATGGTTTTCAAGAAAAAGTGAAAATATTTCACCCGATACACAAAAAAAAGAACAGCCTGATGGGTTGTGGGAAAAGTGTCCGGACTGCGGTGAGATAGTACACAAAAAGCAGTTAGAAAGCAGCTTATGGACATGCATAAAATGCGATTACCATTTTCGGATCGGTAGCGAACAATATATAAAAATATTGCTTGATGATGGTTCGTTTAAAGAACTCGATAAAAAAATGCGTTCAGCGGATCCGCTTGAGTTTACCGACACAAAAAAATATACTGACCGTATTCAATCTACCATAAAAAAATTGGGTATGAACGACGCGGTTAGAACCGGTACCGGTAAAATTAACAGCATGGATGTTGCGTTCGGCTGTATGGATTTTAAGTTCATCGGCGGAAGTATGGGTTCTGTAGTTGGCGAAAAATTAGCCCGTGTAATAGACAAGGCGTTAAAAAACTCCAGTCCGCTTATTATTATTTCGCAAAGCGGCGGCGCGCGCATGATGGAAGGCGCTTTTTCTTTGATGCAGATGGCTAAAACCTCCGCGCGTCTTACGCGGCTTCACGAAGCAAAAATTCCATATATTTCTGTTTTAACCGACCCGACTACCGGCGGCACAACAGCAAGTTACGCAATGCTTGGCGACATACATATTGCAGAACCAAGAGCGCTTATAGGCTTTGCCGGTCCGAGAGTAATTAAACAAACAATAGGTAAAGACCTTCCCGAAGGTTTTCAGCGCAGCGAATTTTTACTCGAACATGGTTTTGTTGATATTGTTAGCCATCGAAAAGAATTACGCGACACAATTTATAATCTATTAAGTTTGATGAATTGAGGTAACCATCCAAACTCTAACTACTGTTTCATCAATTCATTCACTTGTAAAAAAGTTAAAGAGTGAAGGGAAGAGTATTGGGTTTGTTCCAACTATGGGTTATCTGCATGATGGACATTTATCGCTGGTACATGCATCCAAAAAAAAAGCTGATGTAACAATCGCTTCCATATTTGTTAATCCTACCCAGTTTGGTCCGAAGGAAGATTTCAGCCGCTATCCGAGAGATTTAGATCGCGATAAACAATTGCTCGAATCCAAAGGAACAGATTATCTTTTTCTTCCCGAAGCAAAAGAAATTTACCCGGATGATTTTCAAACTTATATAAACTTAAATAAGATAACACAAAAACTTGAAGGCGCCGTAAGACCCGGACACTTTGAGGGTGTGGCTACTATTGTTTCTATTTTGTTTAATTGTGTACAGCCTGATTATTCTTTCTTCGGACAAAAAGACGCGCAGCAGGCGGCAGTAATTAAACAGATGGTTAAAGACTTAAAGTACAGTATTGATGTTGTTGTGTGTCCTATCAGCAGGGAAGCGGACGGCTTGGCGATGAGTTCGCGTAATATTTATTTAAATGATGTTGAAAGAAAAAAAGCGCTTGTACTTCATACAGCTTTAACGGCGGGTGTTAAAGCTGTTAATAACGGTGAAACAAATACTGCTCATCTGATTGAATTAATGAGCCGTTACTATTTTTCTGAAAACATTTCTTTCGATTACATCAGTATTGTTAATGCAGATACGTTTGATGACGCTGTTGAGCTTAATACACCGGGGAAATATTATTTTCTTACTGCTGCAAAATTTGGCGCCACACGATTGATTGATAATGAGTTAATTAAAATGTAGCGTCATTATTTTATCCCAATATATTAATTGCCCCCTCTCCTAAATAAAATATAAAACAGTTGCTAAAAAAAATCCCGCGGAACCGGTGCTAATCTATTCAATCTTTGCCTGCCTGCCTTTGGTGTGGTCATCAGCGTTGTGGAAATATTTTAATAAAAATTAAAGTTACTCTTGCGTTTAACTATAAAAATTATTTAAGTTTGCAGTGTCTAAGTGGCAGGAGTCAAAACCAGAGTTCGAATTTTTCCTTGATCTCCTCATTATTATGCTTTGTAACTATATATAATAGCTCGATTCTTTGTAATAATTTTTTATTAATGTCAGTTCACAACTAATCTGGAGGATGCTGTTCGTGTCTGTACGTTTTAGAATCGTTCCTGTTACGAGGGAAAAATTAACCCGCGCGATAGAAACAAAAAATAAATTAGATGATCTTTTCCAATCCGGCAGTTACCCGGCAAAGGGAAAAAACGGGCTTGCTGACGGGATAAATTTTATACACACCCCATACTTTTCAAAACACACCTCAAACTATAACCACCTTACCAAAGAAAATAATCTTTTTCAAAAATTATTTAAAAATAGTTCACTTCGTTCTTCACTTAATTCTTTTAAGGAAGAGTGGAATCCGGCAGATGCCGGAGGAAAAATGGAAAAGTTTAAACCCGGTTCCCGGAAATATTTAGGTGATGCTTGCAAAACATCTCTGAACCGGAAAGGCTGCAGGTATCTGCCCGCGGATGTTTTTCCGAGGAGCCGGGTCTTTTGTTTTGTTCTTTGAAATGTTTTTAAGACTGACACGGTTAATTAGTCTGCCGGTTGAATTCTAAATTAATTTGCTGCATTAAATTTTATTCTTGCGGCAGAAAATTATAGAATTGCTGACGGCAATTATGGTAATATGAAAAATCATAATTGAGTGGTGACTACCGATTCTGATTTGACGGCTTTCGATTATTAATCCGGGACGGATGTTTCTCATTTTGCGGCTGACGATCCTTGTTTCGCGGCTAACGAGCCTTGTTTCGCGACGAGCGTTAAACGTCTCACGACCACCGTTAAACGACTGGCGACCACGGATTTTAGTCTCACGACCAGCGTTAAAACGAATGCGACTGCGGTTAAATATCACACCGACCACCGTTAAAATGCTCGCGACCGCGGTTAAACGTCACAAGACGAGCGTTAAACAGCTCCCGACCACGGTTAAACATCACACGACCGCGGTTAAATATCACACCGTCGATGGTTAAAATGCTCGCGACCACGGTTAAACGTCACACGACGAGTGTTAAAATTCACGCGTTTTTTACAAAAAATTTAGTCAAGACGACTTTAACTTATAGAAACATAAGCAGTTACAGAAAAGGCATCAACTTAATCATGCAATTTATTATTTAATAAATCACCTATTGCAGAAGTTGTAATTGTATTGCCCCGACATTTATGTCGGGGATTAAATTAACAAGAAGAACCTGGCTTTAGCCACATTTTCGCATTTATTTTGGCTAAAGCCATCTATTTTTTTCTAATTATTCCACGACCTAAAGGTCGTGGCAATTCAAAATATTATTTTGCGTAACATGAGTTAATAATTGTTCTTTTATAAATCAGTACCCGATCGTTAAAAATCATTTATGATGAAGAAAAAAGATTAAAAAATAATTTATAGATATACAATAAAAAATACAAATGGAGGTTCTATGGTATCGAAAAAATTAGCAAACTTTATGCGCATGCTTACGGGACTTTTTACTTTTCTCGATGCGCAGCCGGTAATTGTGGATACTTTACCTGCTTTTCGGAGATCAGTAAACAGCGGAAAGGAAAAGTTAGCAGCTCTCAAAGCCCGCATAGATCAGCGCGGCGGAAGATCGACGAATAAGACCGAAGGCAAGGCAAACGTGGAGGACGAGTTGACCAATTTTTTAATAAAATTTACGAGCGCTTTGTCGCTCTACTCTGCGGATGAAGAAAAACACGATTTGCACCAGGAGACAAATGAAACGCCGAGCTACATTATACAGCTTGACGATGCCGAACTTGCGGAGTTTGCAAGGAATAGGATACCGCTTACTGAAACGCATCTTGCAAGTCTTGCCGACTACGGTATAACAGCAGAAGACATAACAGAAGCGAATGCACTACTGACCGGGTTTGAAGAAGTAAACGGATTGATTACAAGTACATTGAGAGAACGCCCTGCTGTAACGGAAGATATTGAAAAAATGGTATCGGACATTAGGCTGTACCTGAAAGAAAGGTTAGATAAGTATCCGAACATACTTAAAAAAGATCATCCCGCGTTTTTTGAAGAGTACCGCAAGCAGCGGATAATTATAGATTATAACGGCGGTGCAGGCGGCGAAGATGATGAACCGCCGGTTACTCCGCCTGAGCCGTAAATAATAGAACGCGGAAGACACGGATTACACGGATTTGCACGGAAAGAGAAAGTCATTTCTGAGCCCGACAGGGTGAGAAATCTTTTGTGCATTGTCGGTGGCTTCGATACATTCCCCGCTGAGTGAGTGGTTAGAATTTGTTCGGCATTTATACAGCGGGGAACACTCAGTCACCTTGCGCGAAAGTATTTCAAGGTCATCGAGTTTTTTCCCGAACTTACGTGAGGGAAAAAGTATCGAGATGCCCGTGAGTGAAGAGATTGCTTGAGTGTCGGTGGCTTCGATACATTCCGGCTGTGTGAGGTTGTGAGTTTGTTTGGCATTTTAGCAGCCGGAACACTCAGCCACCTTGCGCGAAGGTACTGCAAGGTCATCGAGTTTTTTCCCGAACTTGAGTGAGGGAAAAAGTATCGAGATGCCCGGGAAAAGAGGAAAATGATGTTTCTATGAATATAGGTTTTTTATACATATTAAAATGTAATGATGGAAGCTTTTATACTGGTAGTACTAATAATTTAGAACGAAGGTTGGAAGAACATCAGCAAGGTATTGGAGCCAATTATACATCAAAAAGACTTCCTCTGGAACTGGTTTATTATGAAATTTATGACAAGGTAGAACATGCTTTTTATCGTGAAAAACAAATTCAAAGATGGACACATAAGAAAAAAGAAGCACTTGTAAAAGGTGAATTTAATAAATTACCGATACTTGCTAAAAAGGTATTTTGTGGCAAAAATCCGGTGGCTTCGATACATTCCGGCTGTGAGAGATTGTGAGTTTGTTTTGCATTATGTCAGCCGGAACACTCAGCCACCTGGCGTTGATTGAAAATGCAAGGTCATCGAGTTTTTTCCCGAACCTTCGTGAGGGAAAAAGTATCGAGGTGCCTGGGAGTGAAATGATTGCTTGAACGCCGGTGGCTTCGATACATTCCGACTGTATGAGATTGTGAGTTTGTTTGGCGTTATGGCAGCCGGAACACTCAGCCACCTGGCGTTAAAGTAATGCAAGGTCATCGAGTTTTTTCCCGAACCTTCGTGAGGGAAAAAGTATCGAGATGCTCGGGAGTGAAGAGATTGCCTGAGTGTCGGTGGCTTCGATACATTCCGGCTGGGAGAGATTTTGTGTTTATTCGGCATTATGTCAGCCGGAACACTCAGCCACCTTGCGCGAAAGTACTGCAAGGTCATCGAGTTTTTTCCCGAACCTTCGTGAGGGAAAAAGTATCGAGATGCCCGGGAGTGAAGAGATTGCTTGAATGTCGGTGGCTTCGATACATTCTGGTTGTGTGAGATTGTGAGTTTGTTTGGCGTTATGGCAGCCGGAACACTCGGGCACCTTGCGCGAAAGTACTGCAAGGTCATCGAGTTTTTTCCAGAACTTACGTGAGGGAAAAAGTATCGAGATGCCGGGGAGTGAAGAGATTGCTTGAATGCCGGCGGCTTCGATACATTCCCCGCTGAGTGAGTGGTTAGAATTTGTTCGGCATTTATACAGCGGGGAACACTCAGCCACCTTGCGTTGAGTGAAAATGCAAGGTCATCGAGTTTTTTCCCGAACCTTCGTGAGGGAAAAAGTATCGAGATGCCCGGAGTGAAGAGATTGCCTGAGTGTCGGTGGCTTCGATACATTCCGGCTGTGTGAGTTCGTGAGTTTGTATGGCATTGTGACAGCCGGAACACTCAGCCACCTTGCGAAGAAGCGAGGTATTTGAAAAAATAAAAAGTATTTTTTCTAAAATTTTTTGAAACGGCTGTTTTTGCGAGGATATATACTTAATTGAAATTTCATTGTCATAAAATAGAACACAAATCTTTAAAATTATAGGATTAAATTATGAAAAAAATAGTACTATTTTCTTTATTGCTAAATGTGTTGTTAAATGCTCAGATTTTTAGTGTTAAATTTCAGGTTAACATGAATGTGCAGGTATTAAGAACACATTTTAACCCCCATACTCAGGCTGTATTTATTGCGGGCTCTTTCAATAATTGGAATCCAACTGCTTCTGAGATGACAGATGTAGATTCTGATTATGTTTATACTTATATCTTAGATGGTCTTACGAATGGAGATACGGTCGAGTTCAAATTTATTTATGGTAATCAAATATGGGAAGAAGATCCAAACAGAATTTATATTATTCCAAATACAAGTAGTGAGTATTATGCATATTTTAATAATGATAGTCTTTTTACTTTCACCACTATAGATATTAATTTCGTTTGTGACATGACGAATGAAATTAATCTTAATAATTTTAATCCATTAACTGATACATTGCAATTAAGATCTAGTTTTGGTGGCTGGTTTTCAAATGAATATATGTTACATCCTAGTATTGAAGATCCGGGTAAATATGAGATTCATGTGCCATTTAATACAATAAGGGGCGAAATTTTACGTTTCAAGTTTGCTTATATAAGTAATAATGGAATATTTTGGGAAAATTCGCCTAATAGATGTTACACAGTCAATACAAATGACACAATATTTAAAAATATAGTTATGAATTGTATCTTTAATGATTCTAATTTTATGACTTCAGGTCCTATAGCATTTTACCCTTTTAATGGCAATACGAATGATGAAAGTGGCAATGAAAATCATGGAGTAGCAGTGGGGGGAGCTATGCTATCGCCAGATAGATTCGGGACGCCTGATAAAGCCTACTATTTTGATGGAATTGATGATTATATTGAAATAGCTAGTTCCCCAACATTAGAATCACCTTCGTATGAATTTACATTTACCGGATGGATAAAAATTAATTCTTGGGATAGTACTTTCGCACCATTTATATGTAAAAGTCTCAACAATTCTTCTGAAAAACAATACGAAGTTTTACTTAATGAATCTTATATAGGATTCTATACAACCGATCCCGCTTTAAGTTTTAATACACCTTTTTCATTCCAGTTATATCAATGGTATTTCATAGCAATAACTAAAACAGGAACTGATATAAAAATATATGTTAATGGTACTCTTCTTGACTCACTTGTCATGACTGGGAGTTTAATACAAGACGTTAACCCATTAACTTTAGGAATTAATACTCCTGGTGCTACTGAATTTTTAAGTGGTTCGATAGATGATATACGAATATATAATAGAACTATTAGTGAAGAAGATATTCAGTTTTTGTATTCTGAAAACATAATCCCTGTAGAATTAATTTCCTTTTCAGCAGATGTTGTAGATAGTAAGGTGAGACTAAATTGGATAACTTCAACAGAAGTAAATAATAAAGGGTTTGAAATTGAAAGATCAATCACAAGAGGAAAATCAATTAAAAGGGAGTGGGAGACTATCGGTTTTGTACCAGGGGCAGGTACGAGTACTGAAATTTCGGTTTATACATTTATTGATGAGAATATAACCGCAGACACTTACTCTTATAGATTAAAACAAATAGATTTAAATGGGATGTATGAATACTCCAGTATTATATCAGTTGGAATTTTAATGAATAGAGAGTATAAATTATTTCAGAATTACCCTAATCCATTCAACCCATCAACCAAAATAAAATATTCAATACCTGAAGGCGGAAGAGTAGTGGTAAAAATATTTGATATTCTCGGAAAAGAAGTAATAACATTAACAAATGAATACAAAGATGCCGGTTATTACGAAATAGAATTTAGTGCCGAAAATTTGGCAAGCGGTATTTACTTTTACAAAATTGTAAGCGGCAGTTACAGCGAGATAAAGAAGATGGTTTTGTTGAGATGATGTAGTTGATTGACTGCTGGCAGTGCTGGTGGCTTCGATACATTCCGGCTGTGAGAGTTTGTGAGTTTGTTTGGCATTGTGGCAGCCGGAACACTCAGCCACCTGGTGCGAAAGTACTGCAAGGTCATCGAGTTTTTTCCCGAACTTGAGTGAGGGAAAAAGTATCGAGATGCCGGGGAGTGAAGAGATTGCTTGAGTGTCGGTGGCTTCGATACATTCCGGCTGTGAGAGTTTGTGAGTTTGTTTGGCGTTATGGCAGCCGGAACACTCAGCCACCTTGCGTGGTGAAGATGCGAAGTTTTTGAAAAGGCGGGGAGGGAATATTTCTCTCACTGCGGAATTCTGCCGGAGTAGAAACGAAAGCAGATGGTAGTTGAGTGTTAATTCCGAAAGAATATTTGAAAAAATATTTTGCTAAACTCTTCGATTTTGATCAAAATTCGAAGCATTAAAAAATAAAAAATATTTTTTCCAAAGAATTTTGAATCGGCTGTTTTTACGAGGATATATACTTAAGTGAGAAGAAGTGATTGATAGAATTTCACGGATGCTTGGATGATTAGAAAATACTTATATTATAAAAACATATTATTTAAACTAAATGGAGAATACAAATGAAGGCTGTTTTTCAAATTATTTTCACACTAATATTCTTGAATTGCCACTATGCTCAGAATATTTCAAAATCAATCATTGGGACTTGGCAATTAGAAAGTGAGAATTACCAATACAACTTTGAAAATAATAATAACTATTCATCAATTTCGAGTGATAATCATATTAATGGAAAATGGAGAGTTGATGAATTAAATAAAACTTTGGTTTTACTTATGGATAAAGATAGTGTAATATTTAAGGTATCTTTTAATGGGCAAATTCAAATGTTATGGAACTATGGGGATGGAAATCTAATTTTAAATAAACACATTAAAAATGTATACGAATATTTCCCAGAAAGTGTCGATTTTGTATTTGATCTCAAAGTTGTTACTAAAGCGGAGATAATGGAAGGTACAGTAGAACAGAGAAATATAGCCAAAGAAGAGATAAACGGAATCAGTTACCTCAAAACTGAAACGGAATTTTTTAATATAAATGTTGAAAAACAGACTTCATATTCGAGGTTAACTGATGATGCAATACTGGGGATTTATCCTGCAAGTGTTAATAGTTACGAATATACAATGATTAGTTTTCCACTTTTCATTGGTAAAAAATGGACACTTAAACATCCTTTGCTTGAAACAAATTATCTTTTTGATTCTCAAACTTCAATAACGATTAATGGTAAAGAATATGAAGATTGTATAAAACTGATAGGAATAGGAAAATTTAAAAGTAAGGATATCACATTTAATGACATAGTATATTATTCAAGAAATATCGGTATGATAAAGTTAGAACGAGTTGGATCGAATGAATATAAATGGATTTTTGAGTTAAAAGAATTTAATTCAAGTAAGAATTTTAATTAATAAGGAGTTATATAAATGAAAAATTTTAAAATTATCATGACAGTATTTTTTTTATTTCTATTTGCAAATTATTCCATCTTTGCTCAAGCAAATGATTTTAAAAAAAACATCGGTGAAACATTCTTAATACAGGGTGATGCTCAATCCTATGTACTGAATAATATAAATTTTAAATCTACTATATTAACCAGTGGTGAGAACATTACACTGAATGAGTATGAAAATAATTGGTTAAAGGTTACTGTTAAATCATCTAATGCTATTAAATGGATTTATTATGACCCGGATATAGTTAATTCTTATTCTCTAAAGAAAGTGGATGCTGGTTTAATAAATTTAAATGATCGTGTTGAAGCATTAGAAAAACAAATTGCTATAATAAATTCAAATCAAAAAGAAGTTTTGGATAAATTAAAAACCTTGTATACTCCAAAAGAAATTTCAGAACAAAAGTCGTCTTCCACACAATCATACTCAAAACCAACGAGTAAAGAAGTCGAAATGGCGATTAATGATTTACTTAAAAATGAGGTTCCAGTAAAATGGGTAGGTAACTTAATGGGTGGAGAAAGAGCTGTATTATCGGCAATGCAAATTGTTGATATAGGAACTTTTAATGAAAAAAAAGATTATTGGCCGATGAAAATTCGTTGTATGGGTACTTGTAAATTGCGAAATCCAATTAACCAGGGTAAAAGTGTCACTTTTGATAAAATAGGAGATTTTAAAATATTTCAAAATGATTATGGCAAATGGCTCGCTGAGTTTAATGAAAGCCCCTATTGAGGTTTTGTAAAAATCATTATCTGCCGGAGTAAAAGCGAAGGCAGATAATGATTTAGTGTTAATACCGAAAGAATATTCGAAAAATTTTTTTTGCTGACCTTCAATTTTGATCAAAATTCGAAGGGTTGAAAAAATAAAAAGTATTTTTTTCAAAAATTTTTGAAACGGCTGATTTTACGAGGATATATACTAAAGTGAAAAGAAGTATTTGTGGGAGAGATGGAATGAGACCAGTGATTGTGAGTGTAACAAATTAGGAATTCAATGATACTCTTAAGTGGGTGTTTAACTTTGTCAGAATAGGTTGAGGACAATGAACTGCAGACATACTAAATTACAAAGAAATGGAACTAAATAAGAAATAATTTAACTAATGATTAAAACTATATTTTCATACATAATATTCTTAATAATATTATCGAGCGTAAATTTTGCACAAAATTTTTCTTCTCCCTATCCTATAATTTTTGTGCATGGCTTGAATAGTTTTGAAGGTACTTGGGATGAAACCATAAATTTTTTAGGGACTGCTTTTGGCAGCAAACAAATTTTTCATGCTGTTTTAAATGCATACTCTGGTACAAGCCTCGAAGGTCCCGATGGAATCTTGGGAAGTAATGATGATGATGTCCTTTTCCCAGAAATTGATATGGATGGCAATCCTATAAATCAATTACAACAAGGTAGTTTATTTGTAATTAATTTTCAAAATTTTTGGAATAAAATACCAAGCAATCCTGTTATTCATACATATAGCAATGAAGTACCAAATGAAGATGGAAATGACTCACAAGGAAATCAATCAGCAATTTATAAGCAAGGTTATGCATTATCAAAATGTATAAAAGCAGTATTGGATACAACAGGCGCAAGTAAAGTTATTTTAGTTGGGCATTCAATGGGTGGTTTAGCGATAAGAGAATATCTTCAACGAATTGAAAATGGTAGCAGAAAATGGTGGGTTGACACTACTGATGATTTGCATGGACATAAAGTTGCAAAAGTTGTAACAATTGGCACACCGCATGGGGGATCAAATGCGACTGATTTATTGAATTGGTATATTGGAATTGATGGAAAATCGGAAGCCATGAGAGATCTAAAATTTACAAGAGGAATAAATAAAGGAATTTACCTTCTTGGTGGAAATGAAAATGATATAGATAACTCTTATTATTCTAAAGATGTAAATTGTAATGGTAGCAATAATGATTCTATAATTGGAATTTCAGAAGTTTATGAAGACTTCGGTGGAATAATTATATACCATTTAATTCCATCAACTAATCTGCCATTACCGCAAAATATTCCATACACATGGATTGTTTCAGATGTGGGTACAGGTGGAGATGGAGTTGTTGATCTAGCACGTCAATGGCTATATAATTCTGATAAAATTCCAGTACCTTTAGCTATCGCAGATACACTAATGACAAATAGATTTCATATTAAAGTTCCTTATTTATTGATCACTGAAGCAGAAACAGATGATTACTATTCAATAATTCGCGGATTAGATGAACCACATACAACTGATTTAGCATATGAAATTAAAAATAATGATAGTAAGAAAGGTTTCATCACTTATCAAAAAGGATATAATAGTAGTACTGTTGATATCGACTTATATAAAGTGATTTTAGAACATGGTGGTAATTTAAATATTAATATTAGCGGAAGCGATTTTTCTGGAGTCAAACAAATAGCCTTGTTAGATAGTACGAATACAGATCCAGGTTTAATTTTTCAATCCATAACAAACTTGCCAGCTAATATAAACTATCTCACTAATGCTGGGACTTATTTTATAAGGGTACGAGGATTTGCAACAAACAATTCTTTTGAATTTCCATATACTCTTACAACATCTTTTCAAGAATTACAACTTATTACTCTAAATGAGGGAGAAACTCTTTTAGCTGATGAAACCTTTGATATAGAATGGACTAGCAATAATATTGAGAATGTTAAGATAGAATTAACTACAGATAATGGAATAAATTGGAGCTCGATTGTCAATAGTGTTTCTGCATCTCAAGGGACTTATTCATGGATAGTTCCTAGAAATCTTTCAAATCAGTGCAGAATCAGAATAAGCGATGTTTCTAATCTAGAATTTTATAAAGAGAGTGCTGAGAACTTTGCCATTATTGCGCCACCATTAAAAATAATTGAACCTAATGGTTTGGAAAATTGGAGTGCTAACTCGGTTAAAAAAATAAAATGGGATATTTGTAATGCTGAAAATGTTAGACTTGAGTTAACCACCGACAATGGAATAAACTGGATAACAATTACGGAAAGTACCACGGCTAATTTGTTTGAATATAACTGGACAGTTAATAATCTTATTTCATCAACATGTAAGATAAAGATTACTGACACTGATAATCTCTCAGATTTTGATTTGAGTGATAACGTTTTTACAATTTCCTCTCAAAATTTTTGGTCAACTGACCCTAATGTGGCTAATCCAATATGTACCGCCTACTGGCAGCAATTAGGGCAAACAATAGTAATTGACGGCAGTGGAGGTGCAATTATTGTCTGGGCTGACGGTAGGAGTGGAAACTGGAATGATATTTATGCTCAAAAAATCAATTCAAAAGGTGCTGTACAATGGACTATTAACGGGAACTCTGTTCGAAGTAAACCATGGTTATTATCAGAAACGAATGGTATAACAGCAGTGAGCGATGGAAATGGTGGAGCAATTGTGGCTTGGAGCGAAGCTTATTCACCAGGCGGGTTTATAACTTATCATTACATTAAAGCTCAAAAGATTAATGCAGCCGGAAACCTTGAATGGAATTCTGATGGCGTTCCAATATGTACTGCATCATTGGACCGAAAGAACGTTAATATTGTTAGTGACGGAAGTGGTGGTGCAATTATTACTTGGGTTGATAGTAGAAATGGTAATTGGGATATTTTTGCTCAAAGAATTAATTCATCAGGTACAACACTTTGGCAAGCAGACGGTATTGCTATCTGTACAGCAGATAATGATCAAGATTCCCCAACTATTGTAAGCGATAGCATTGGTGGTGGAATTATTAAATGGAATGATAATCAAAGCGATAGCTTGAGTATCTATGCTCAAAGAATAAATTCAAGTGGGGATGTACAGTGGGTTTCCAATGGCGTTGTTATTTGTTCAATGAGTGTATCAAGATCTCAGAGTGCAGCTCCACCAATGATTAATGACGGTGCTGGAGGTGCTATTATAGCTTGGGCAGATACACGAAACGGGATTAACATTTATGCTCAGCGTATAAATTCCACCGGTAGTGTTCAATGGGCTGGAGGCGGTGTACCATTAGGAGTTGCTCATTACCATGCTAACCCCCAAATGATAAGTGATGGTAATGGTGGTACCATAATCACATGGGTTTCTGGATATATTAAATTAAAAGCACAAAAAATAAATTCAAATGGTGCTGTGCAATGGGGATCGGGTGGCATAATACTTTTTGATGGTTCTGTTTTTTCAGCTGAAATAGAAAGTGATTATAGCGGGGGAGCTATTATTAGTTTTTACAAACATATTTCCTATAATACTCCCCCTTACTCGTCCTTAGCCGCAAAAAGAATTAATTCTGATGGAAATGTTTTGTGGAATATTGAATTTAATACTTCTAAGGGACCTAGATATCCACAGATGATTTATGATGGTAACGGGGGGGTTATCGTTGCATTTCTTGACGAAGAAGTTTCAAGTTCTTCCAATGATATATATGCATCAAAGATAAATTCAGCAGGAGAATTAGGTGGAGATGATATTCCATTGCCAGTTGAACTGATAAGTTTTACTGGTATAGCTAAAGATTCTTATATCGATTTGAATTGGTCAACTTCAACAGAAATCAATAACTATGGCTTTGAAATAGAAAAAAGTGTTAAAGATAAAAGCTGGCAAAAGATCGGTTTCCAAGCAGGAGCAGGGAATAGTAACAAGCCGAATCAATATCACTATAGAGACAATAATTTAGTTAGTGGATTAACTAAATATAGACTAAAACAGATCGATACAAATGGTGACTTTAAGTATTTAGAAGAAATTGAATTAAATGCCGGTGCAGTAAAAGAATTTTCATTATTTCAAAATTACCCCAATCCCTTCAACCCATCAACCAAAATAAAATATTCAATACCCGAAGGCGGAAGAGTAGTTGTAAAAGTATTTGATATACTCGGAAAAGAAGTAATAACATTAACAGACGAATACAAAGATGCCGGTTATTACGAAGTTGAATTTGATGCAGAAAATTTATCAAGTGGTATTTACTTTTACAAAATTGTAAGCGGCAGTTACAGCGAGATAAAGAAGATGGTTTTGTTGAGATGATTAAATGATAATACTAAATATTTAATTATAAATTGAGAGACAAATGAAAAAAACAATCCTTAATTCGCCAATTTACATAGCAACCGCTGAAACAGAATGTTGTAAATGTAATAATATAATGAAAACGACTGCAATTATTGCACCGAATATGGTTGGGGATGATGAAGACTTTGAAGATGGTGGAGTTGGAATATTATTAGAAGTTACTTTTTTACCCGAATTTTTATTGAAGAAGATTCAGGCACTCAATCCTAATTACCAACTAAGATATTCAAAATCAATTGAAGGTAAATATTACGCTAATGTATGTCCAAACTGCAATGTCATCAGCGGAGATTTTTTTCTTCATTCCGAACCCGGCGGTGCATTTTTTCCGACGAGTGTTGAAGAAGCAAAACAAATTAAACTAAAGAAAATAGAATTGAATGAGGCAATTGAAGTGGAAGCAAGTTATAATTTGGGATTAGGAGAGTTTATTTTAGAAAACGGAAATATTAAAGAATAATAAATAATAATTTGCATTTTATTAACCGCACCGCCGGGCTTCTACGGGATCAACCACCGGACGGCGCTGTTCGTAAAAATCATCGTGAACGATGATTGAGAAGCAGAGTTTTGAAAATTAAGAAATAAAAAGAAATTGGAATGTAGCTATGTAACTGCATGCATGTCTATGTTCTTTAGCAATGTCTAAACCTTTGATTGCTCTGATTATACTGGTGAATTATGCTTAATAAATTGGAAACAAAAAAAATCAATTAAATGCAGTAATAATATAAAACCCATAAATGTATTATCTTGCTATAGAAAAAATCTAATTTCAGACGAAAAAATAACTGAGTTAAAAACTATAGCAGATAAATTGATATAATATGCCTACACTAAATTGGATCGGCAAAGAAGCTGTCGAAAAACACCACTTAGAAATTCCTTACAGATTATTAGAATATGATGATGAGTTATCCGCGGGCGATAAGGAAGCCGGAAACTTAATTAGTCAGCCCTTAAAAAGCGGCACAAACTGAAAAAACAGATAGAAAAGAAA
>CAYJPN010000016.1:0-111230 GCA_964372115.1 uncultured Ignavibacteriaceae bacterium | reverse complement strand
TTTTTATGATTCTACAAATCGCCATTTACACAAAATGTTTTACACACTCTTTTAAAATGGGTGTCGTCTTTTAATACTTTCCCCATATACTTTTCGTATAATTTTTTGTACTTATCAATATGTTCTGTTCTCATTGGCTCATCATTTATTTCCATTTTATCTGATGAAAAATCCACTTCAAATTCTTCATCCACATTTGTGATATAACCATCTTTTAATAATTCTTTTTTTAGGGCATCAATAAATGAATTTAGTTTTTTCAGTTCAATTTTGAGTTCGCCCATTTTTTTATCCAACCCTTTCATCTCAATTTTAAGATTTGCCATCGATTCATCCAAACCGGAAAGATCAATTTTTATATTTTTAACTTTATCAAGTTCTTTTTCCATTTTTCTCATATCTATTTCAATCTCACCCGGATCAAAATCGAAATCAAAATCAAAATCATTTGTCTCTATATGAATATCCCGCAGATCATCTTTAAGTCTTTTCATATCTAATTTTATATCTGGATCGATATAAATTCGGAAATTTTTTAATGAAGCGAGCTCATCCTTCATACAATCCATTTCCTTTTTAAGTAAATCCTTATCGATATGAATCTTTATTTTATGTTTTACATCGCTGCGCAACTTTTTCATACTTTTCTTGAGCTCGCTTAAATCATTTTTGTGCCATTTTTCGGTTTTTGTCGACCACGCTACATCGCTATCAAGTTCGGATAATCTGTCTTCAATAAGTTCTCTGTACCGGTCAATTTTATCTTTTTCAATTCTTACACCGTTTCTGTACAAATTATCAATTTTGCCACCATTAAATTCTGCCTGGTAATAAACATCATCCCCATCTTCCTCTACATAAAAACTTAGGGAGCTATTTTTTGCTGTGTTTGAAATAGTTAGTGTGTCGTACGATTGCATCTCGTTTGTTGAACAAGCTGCGGTGAGAACCGAGATTGGAATTAGTAAAATCATCCAGCCTTTGGTATTTAATACAATTTGTAAAAATTTGTGCAGCATAATAACTCCGTAAATTAATTTGTTTTTCTGATGCTTATGACGAAGTTATTTTATGTTTGTTTCGTAAAGTGAGCTGTTTTATTATGAACGGGTGTATCGGTAGATAAGCGGGAGAAAACTGTTATTTGAATAATCCATATTTTTTTATGTGCCGGTACGCAAGGTAACCCGCAGCGGCAGTCTGGGTCATTCCCAAGATTGTCCGTACCATGCTGAATTTTTGATTTTCCATGTAACTATTATATAAGGGAGCTAATATATTTTGAGGAAGCGCAGCAGAGTTCACCGTTAGTTTTTGAGATCTGTTTAAAGCCATTAATTTAAGCGAAACAAAATTTTCATCATTTAGCATTTGGGTATCTAAGTTAAATGATGACTGATTTTCCTCGGAATAAATATTTGACAAATATTCAGCACGATTAAGAAATGAACTAAAATTAACTATCGTCTTTATCGAATCATGTTCATTGCCCACTGTCTTTTCCGTTTGAGAAAAAATAACCGCAGGTAAGAAAAATATTATACAAAGAAAAACAACCGTTTTCATAAGTAGATAATTGCCATTTAATTTTGAAAACAAATTAATAATCTATTGTTAAAGACTCAAATTAAAAATTACGGGCGGCAATTTAAATTGATTAAAAACAGGAACGAAAAAATATTTTTCATGAGCGTATTTCTTGAAGATTATTGGGTATTCCTTTAGCGTGGTTTTCTTGCTTGCATAAAATGATTTGTCTATTTTTATGCCTCTTTTTTAGTTAAGAAATAGATAAAAAAAATTGAACATATATAAAAAAACAATCCTGCCGAGCGGCATAAAAATATTATCCGAAACAATTCCTTATGTAAAATCATTTTCACTTGGATTTTGGTTTAATGTTGGCTCGCGTGATGAAAACAGCAAAAATAACGGCATCAGTCATTTTATAGAGCATATGTTATTTAAGGGAACGCCCAAACGTTCAGCCAGGCGAATTGCTGATGAAATTGAATCGTGCGGCGGATATCTTAATGCTTTTACATCAAAAGAGCACACTTGTTTTTACGGGCGCGGACTTTCGGAGCACCTTCAAAAAACCTTTAATGTTCTTGCCGATATGGTTCAAAATCCCACATTCAAACCTGCAGATGTAAAAAAGGAAGCTGGTGTTGTTGTTGATGAACTTTTTGATATTGAAGACAACCCGGAGGAACTGATTTTTGATAAATTTGAAGAGATTATCTATTCGGGTAACCCCTTAAGTATGCCAATTATTGGCACTGAAAAAAACATAAAAAATTTTTCACAGTTAGATCTTTTTAATTATTTAAAAGAAAAATATACAGCCAACCGTTTAATTATTGCCGCTTCCGGTTCGGTGGATCATGAACAGATTGTTAAACTTACAGAAAAATATCTCCTTAAGGATTTCGGATCATCAGGCTTAAAACGGAAATATATTTGGTCAAATAATTTGCCCGCACAGTTAGAAGTTATTGAAAAGGAAATTCAACAGGTTCACGCCATTCTGGGCAGAACTACTTATGGAAGTAAAGAAGATAAACGTGATGAAGCGGCAGTACTTACACAGCTGCTTGGTGAGGGGAGCAGTTCCCGCCTGTTTCAGGCTGTGCGCGAGCGTAATGGAATAGCCTACCAGGTTAACTCATTTTTGAATTCGTTTTATGATATATCTTCATTTGGAGTTTATCTTTCCACAAACGAAAAGATGATGGACAAAGCGCTGACAATCATCATGAAAGAATTTAAAAAGCTTAGGGAAAAAAGAATTTCGGAGCGCGAGTTAAAAAAAGCAAAAGAATCACTAAAAGGAAGTTTTATTCTTCATCTTGAAAGTACTACAAACAGGATGATGAGAATGGCACAAAGCGAATTGTACTTTAACCGCGTTAAGCACACAGATGAAATAATTAAGGGAATTGATGCCGTAACGGTTGAAGATATTCTAAAGATTTCAAACGAACTTCTTGATGAGGAATCGTTTATAAAATTAATTATAAAATCGAAAGATGTTTTAATAAGCTCAGCCGCATAATATAAGTTTTTTGTATCTTTGTAAGGCTCTGTTTAAACTAACTATAATTTTTGTCGGAGTATAAAATGTTAGATAAAAAAATAATTCCTGCTGTTAGAACAAACAACATAACTTACGCCGTTAGGGATATTGTTGTTCTCGCAAACGAAGTTGCAAAAACCGGTAAACAAATGCTCTATTTGAATATCGGCGATCCGAACCTTTTTGATTTTGAACCTCCCCGCCACATGGTTGACGCAACTTACAAGGCAATGTTAAATAATTACAACGGTTATTCTCCATCATCAGGTATTAAATCAGCAGTGGACGCAATTGGCAGGGAAGCCGATAATAAAGGTATAAAAAACATTCAAGATATTTTTGTTACAACCGGCGCCAGCGAAGCTATTGATGTTTGTTTAACAGCGCTTGTTAATGAAGGTGAAAATGTTCTTACCCCAACTCCCGGTTACCCCCTTTATACTGCAATAGGAAGCAAACTTCAGACGATGGAAAATCCATATTATTTAAATGAAGAAAACGGATGGCAGCCGGATATTGAAGACATTAAAAATAAAATTAACGATAAAACACGCGCAATAATTTTAATTAATCCTAATAACCCGACAGGTTCTAACTGTGCGACAGAATCACTAAAAAAAGTTATAGACCTTGCTCTTGAGTATAATCTTGTAATTTTTGCTGACGAAATTTACGACAAACTTTTAATGGACGGCGAAAAACATGTTTCAGTCGCTTCAATAAATAGCGACGCACCGATTATTACTTTTGGCGGTCTTTCTAAAAATTATATGGTTCCCGGTTTTAGAATTGGCTGGGGTGTAGTTAGCGGAAAACAATCATTATTAAAAGATTACATTGAAGCAATAAATAAACTGCTTCGTGCCCGTTTATCAGCAAATCATCCGGAACAATATGGAATACCGGTTGCACTTGAGGGCGACCAGAGCCATTTGACACTTGCGATTGAAAAACTTACTCGCCGTAGAAATATGACTGTGGAAATGTTAAATGCAATACCGGGTATTTCGTGCGTAAAACCGGAAGGCGCTTTTTACGCTTTCCCTAAACTGCACATAAATCAACCGGACAGCCAATGGGTAACCGAGCTTATAAAGGAAACCGGTGTTGTAGTTGTTCCCGGCTCCGGATTCGGGCAAAAACCAAACACACAACATTTTAGAGTTGTTTTTCTTCCTCAAGATGAAGTGCTTGAAAAGGCTTATAAAAGTATTGCTTCGTTTATGGAAAAATACCTCGAAAAAAATGGAAGCGACGGCTCCATAAGCTGATTTTATTTATATTTTTTATTTCCTGTGGATAAATTCTACCGGAAATTATAACTTATAATGAGCAATCCGGTGAATTCGATTTAGTATTATTTGCAGGATTTTTATAGATTTCTAACTCGTTTACATAAAAATTTCTAAGATTAAAATATCTTTGTAGTTGTTAAGGAATTGTAATGCCAAAATTAGTTATTGACGGACAGGAAGTAGAATTTCAACATGGGCAAACCATAATTCAGGCTGCCCTAAAACATGGGATAGATATTCCTCATTTCTGCTGGCACCCAAAACTTTCTGTCTCGGGTAATTGCCGTGTCTGTCTTGTTGAAGTAGAAAAAATACCGAAACTTGTAATTTCGTGTGCTACTCTGGCTTCAGAAGGAATGGTTGTGAAGACACAATCTGAAAAAACAATTGCTGCCCGCAACGCAGTAATGGAATTTATTTTAATAAATCACCCACTCGACTGCCCTATATGCGATGAAGCAGGTGAGTGTAAACTTCAAGATTACGCGTATCAACACAGCTTGGGCGAAAGCCGTTTTGTTGAAGAAAAACAGCACAAAGATAAACGCGTTCCGCTCGGTCCCTACGTAATGTTTGATGCCGAGAGATGTATTTCCTGTTCAAGGTGTATTCGTTTTTGTGATGAAATTGCAAAAGACCCGGAATTAACATTTATAAAACGCGGCGATAGAGTAACAATTGTAACTTACCCGGGCGAAGAAATGGATAATCCTTATTCGCTAAACACTACGGATATTTGTCCGGTTGGCGCGTTAACAAACCGCGATTTCCGCTTCCACTCCCGAGTTTGGGATATGTCCTCAACAAAATCAATCTGTACAGGCTGTTCCCGCGGATGCAACACAGAGGTTTGGGTACGTAACAACCAGATACTGCGATTAACACCCCGCTATAATGAAGAGGTTAACAGCTATTGGATGTGCGACCACGGAAGAATAAACACCTGGAAATTTGTAAACGCCGATGATCGTGTAAGCGGTCCTCAAATTCGCCGTGATGGTTCGCTTGTTAAAGTTGGCTGGGATGAAGCATATTCAGCCGCCGCATCTGCATTAAAATCAATTGTGAAAGATGAAATTGCATTTTTAGGCTCTGCTTTTACAACTAACGAAGATAATTACATTTTCTCAAAATTTGCAAAATCACTTTTCGGCGGCAGACATATAGATTTTATTAGATATACCGACGATCAATTTGGCGATGATATTTTAAGAAATAATGATGTCACACCCAATTCGTTTGGCGCAGAGTTGGTTGGAGTTTCGCCTTCAAAAAACGGAAAAAAAATCGAGGGAATTATTGAGGGAATAACATCAGGAAAAATAAAGGCGCTTTATGTAATTGAGGATGACCCAATTGCAACATACCCCGAATTAGAAAACTTATTTGCAAAGCTTGATTTGCTTATTGTTCACGCATCAAATTATAATAAAACAACACAATTTGCAGAAGTCGTATTTCCAGCCGCAACATTCGCAGAGAAAAACGGCACACTCGTTAACTTTAATGGCGTTATTCAGAGAATCAGACCGGCAGTTGCTACGGTAGAACTCGACCGTGCATTAGATGGAATGTCGATGAGCAGATTGGATAAATTCGGGACAAAGTACGACAAATGGGCACAGGGCAGCAAGTATGATGCGCGTCCCACCTGGAAAATATTAACCGGGCTTGCTTCGGCGCTTGGTGCAAAGTACAAATATCAGATGGCAGAGGATGTATTCGAAGAGTTAGCCTCTGCGGTTGAAGAGTTTAAAGGCATCAATTACGATGATATTGGTGAAACCGGCATAAAAATTAAAAATAAAATTGCCGCAACAGATAAAAGTTTAACGGAGCTTAAATAAATCATGAGTATTTGGGAAATAGCAATTTTTACACTCGTTAAGATACTTATCATCTTTACTCTTATGATGTTAACAGTATCATATCTTGTTTATTTCGAAAGAAGAGTAAGCGCGTGGGCTCAAGATCGTCTTGGACCTAACCGTGTTGGATGGGAAGGTATACTTCAGCCTTTTGCCGATGTACTTAAACTTCTGCTTAAAGAAGATATCGTTCCGGAAATGGCAGACAAAAAAATTCATTCACTGGCTCCGGTCATCGCACTTTTTGTGGCGTTTACAACTTATGCAGTAATTCCTTTTGGCCCTTCTATTAATTTTTTCGATTACACAATCCCTCTTGTTGTTGCCGATGTTAATATGGGCATTTTGTATGTTTTAGCACTGACATCTCTTGGTGTTTATGCTATTACATTAGCTGGCTGGTCATCGGGCAGCAAATATTCACTGCTTGGTGGTATTCGTTCTTCGGCACAAATGATATCTTATGAAATATCGATGGGCTTTTCTGTTGGGGCTGTAGTGCTTTTAGCTGAATCGTTAAGACCGATAGCCATTGTGGAAAGTCAGGGCATTTGGATGTGGAACGCATGGATTCAGCCAATCGGGTTTATAACATTTGTGGTTTCGGCATTTGCGGAAACTAATCGTCTTCCGTTCGATTTGCCGGAAGCAGAACCTGAACTTGTCGGCGGTTTTCACACAGAGTACAGCAGTATGAAGTTTGCCGGATTTTTTCTTGCAGAATACGCAAATATGATTATTTCCAGTGCATTAATTATTACACTTTATCTCGGCGGTTACCAGGTTCCGTTTATTGATATTACAAGTCTTGGTTTTGCCCAGTGGTTAGTTGTTTTAATTTCGATTGGTTCATTCTGCTTTAAAATGGTGCTAATTTTGTTTTTCTTTCTCTGGGTAAGATGGAGCATCCCCCGTTTTAGATATGACCAATTGATGAATCTTGGCTGGAAAGTGATGTTTCCTCTTTCGCTTCTGAATATTATTTGGGTTGCAGTTATAATAATGATTTTTAAGTTGTAACTAATTAAAAGAGTTTTAGGTAAATATTTTGTTTTAAATATTAATCCTTTGGAGATTTAATGGTTGTTAGAAAAAGAATAAAAGATTTAAATTTTTTGGAAAAAATATACATTCCCGAAATTGTTAAAGGGCTTGCTTTAACTTTAAAGGTTATGTTCAGACCGAAATTTACTATGGAGTACCCGGAAGAAAAGTTCATTCCGCCGGCTTCGTACCGCGGCAGACCCGTGCTTGTTCAGGAGGAAAACGGTGTTGGAAGATGTGTGGCATGCGGGTTATGTTCGCGTGTTTGCCCCGCACTGGCAATTGAAGTTCAGGCGGCAGAAACCGAAAACGAAAAAGAGAGGTACCCCGAAAAGTTTGAAATAAACATGATTCGTTGTATATTCTGTGGGTTCTGTGAAGAAGTTTGTCCCGAAGAAGCAATAGTTATGAGCAAAGATTATGAGTTAGTTTTTACTAACAGGGAAGATGCCCTTTACGGTAAAGAAAAATTGCTCGTGCCTATACATCAGCTTCAGGACAGAATTGATTTTCTGCGTAACTATAAATAACTAAAAGCTGCTGGTTTTCGACAAACTGGATTTATGCAAAGAAAAATCAATATATTGCTTGCGGTGCTGTTGCTTACCTTTATTGTGCAAGCCCGCCCTGCTGATGAAAACTGTAAATTAGTTTATCCAAAATTAATACCCTTTTACAGCCAGTTTGATGTTTCACTCGTTACCGCTAATACTTTTCCTGATGCGGATGAGCTTCAAATTTTTATAGCTCCCGATACTAAAATTTATCCATCAGGTGTGGTGCTCCATTCATTATCGTCAACTTTTCAACTCACACCCGTACGAGATTATCTTCAAAACTATACCGGCGTTGTTTATTCATTAACTATCGATTGTACTGATTCATCTTTTTCCAGCGGAAGCTTTTTCCAAATTCTTTGCACTTTTAAAAGTGATGCCGATGAAAATTCTACTCTAAGGTTTTACGGCATCTATAAAAAAAATGGAAAACCGGTTGGATACTTAATGAATTCCAACTCAGGAAATGAACCGGCTGATAAATTTATAAAAGCAAACTTAAAATTTTATAAACCTCAAAAAAATGCAGGCAAGGCACTTCAGTTCGAAAAAAACAGCAGTTTTTCTTTTTATATAAATAATATTCCCGATTACAACCTTCTTGCAGAATTCTGGCTGCGTGCTAACGACCCGGGGATGGACGTTTTGAGTGTAAAAAATGTTGAAACAGGACAAACCGAGTTTGTTCTAACTTTAAATGATTTCCAGATGCTTTATCCCAGACTTGAAAATGCAACTCTTCTATTTTCAGCTCCTTATTTTATCGGAAGAAAAACCTGGTCGCATATATCAATTCTATTCTCTGCCGAAAAAAATACAATTAATTTTTATTGCAGTGGAAATTTATTTGCAAAAATAAAATTAGCTTCAATCTTATCAACTGGAAAATACGAATTTACTTTTAAGAGTGATTACAGCGATAAAAACTTCACAGTAGATTTATTACGCTTTATAAAACTTAATAATACAATAGATGTATCTTTTTCAAATAAAAATTTTAATAATTTTAAAGCCGATTCTTCTATTATCATTGCCGCTTTTAGATTTGATGATCAAATTCAGCAAAATATAGAAAAAGAAAATTATTCGGTTAAAGTAGAGAACCTTCAGTACGTTAAATCTAATGCGCCCATATTTGCGCGCGCACCTGAGTTGAATATTGACATTTTGACTAATGCCTACGAGTTAGTTTGGAACGGTGGAGATTATAAACAAGCCGAAAGTTATATACTAGAAAAATCGATTAACAATAACGGATTTCAGACACTATTTAAAGTACAGGCAGATGTTTCGGCTCCTGCCAATTATTCCTTTATTGACGCAAAAGAATTAAACGCAGAAATAGTCTATTATCGTGTAAGACAAATAAATTTAGATGGAACGACTGTCTATTCAGCGCAATTGAAGGTAGGACAGGGCGAAAGTGAACCCATAATTCTTGCGCAAAATTTTCCAAATCCATTTAACCCTAAAACAAATATTGAACTTGAACTTCTTGAGGACGCCGAAGTAGACATTACAGTTTACAACCTTGAGGGGCAGGAAATTGTAAAAATATTCAGAGGACAACTTTCAAAAGGAGTTCATAAATTTACATTTGATGGTTCAGAGTTTACTTCAGGAATATATCTTTATAAAGTATCTTCACCCGCTTTTAACACAACCCGAAAAATGGTTTTAACCAAATAATTTTTCGCCTCTTTTAGTAATTAAATATTTTTAGTATTATTTTAATAATCATTTATTAATACTTCCGAGGGATTTATGCTTTCGAGGGTATTTTCAAGTTCAACCTACGGTATTGATGCATTTGTAGTTGAAGTTGAAACCAACGTAGAAAAAAATATTCCTTCTTTTATTATTGTCGGTTTACCCGATAATGCAGTAAAAGAGAGCCGCGAGCGAGTTGTTGCCGCAATTAAAAACAGCGGTTTCGATTTTAGCTCAAAAAAAATCACGGTCAATCTTGCCCCTGCCGATATAAAAAAGGAAGGCAGCGGTTTCGATCTTCCGCTCGCCGTAGGGTTATTATCTGCAAACGGGATAATTTCCGATACTTTTTTAAATGATTCGATTATTCTTGGCGAATTATCTCTTGATGGCAGACTTCGCCCAATAAGAGGCGGGTTATCAATTGCGGTAGAAGCCAAAAAGAAAGAGTTTAAGCGTCTAATTCTGCCGGTAGATTCTGCGCCGGAAGCGTCCATTGTGGAAGGTATTGATGTTTTCGGATTTGAGTACTTTGAGGAGGTCGTCAACTTTTTAAATGGTAAATTATCCAAAGAAAAAGTTTATACTGATAAAGAAACACTATTTTCACAGGTAAACAAGTATCATCTCGATTTTTCGGATGTAAAAGGACAAGAAAATGTAAAACGAGCGTTGGAAGTGGCTGCAGCCGGAAGTCACAATATCTTGATGATTGGACCTCCCGGTTCCGGTAAAACGATGCTTGCGAAAAGATTTCCGACAATTCTTCCTCCAATGACATTTGAAGAAGCCCTTGAGACGACCAAAATTCATTCGGTTGCCGGGATACTCCCAAAAGAAAAAGCCTTGGTTACAGAAAGACCATTCAGAAGTCCGCACCATACAGTAAGTGATGCTGCTCTTGTGGGCGGGGGATCATTTCCGCGTCCTGGTGAAGTTTCCTATGCTCATCACGGTGTTTTATTTTTAGATGAATTACCGGAGTTCAAAAAAAATGTACTTGAGGTTTTACGACAACCATTGGAAGACTCGCGTGTTACTGTTAGCCGATCAAAACTATCATTAGAATTTCCGGCAAATTTTATGCTTGCCGCTGCTATGAATCCATGTCCATGCGGTTTTTATACTGATCCGCAAAAAAAATGCACTTGCACACCTCCTCAAATTCAAAAATATATGGCGCGTATTTCGGGTCCCTTATTAGATAGAATTGATATTCATATTGAAGTACCTGCTGTAAAATACAAGGAATTAGCGGGACAAAATAAAGGTGAAAATTCTGGTGAAATTAGAGAAAGAGTAATCAATGCCAGAAAAATTCAATTAAAAAGATTCGCTTCTCTAAGTCATATATTCAACAATGGGGATATGGGGTCGAGAGAAGTAAGACAGTTCTGTAAATTAGATGAAGCTGGTTCAGAGCTTTTAAAAATGGCAATGACCAAATTAGGATTATCGGCACGCGCTTATGACAGAATTTTGAAAGTAAGCCGAACAATTGCAGACCTGGATTGCTCAACAAACATCATGTCGCAACATGTCAGCGAAGCAATTCAGTATAGAAGTTTAGACAGGGAGTTATGGAAACATTAAAATTCTTTTAAAAAAGATTGTTATTAGTGTTTTTTTATTAAAACATTTTGTCGATATTTATAATCCTTGTTTTTTGAATTAATGAAACGCATAATTTTATCAAATATTTGCTTTTCTCTTAGAATAAAAATATATTTGGTGCTCGTTTTTTATGCGGGCGGACGCCGGAGTTGGAGAGCCGGGGCGGACTGTAAATCCGTTGGCAAACGCCTTTGGGGGTTCGAATCCCTCGCCGCCCACAAAATTATAAAAAAATAAGGGAAAAATCCCTTATTTTTTTGTGCCCAAAGCCGAATAACAAAATATTCTGCATAAATGTTAAAGTAATTAAAACTGTTACTATTATTACAATTATGTTTCTATTTTTGTTATTGTGAAATAGAGTTCAACAGACATTGCGGGAGTAACTCAGTTGGCTAGAGTCACAGCCTTCCAAGCTGTTGGTCGCGGGTTCGAATCCCGTCTCCCGCTCGGAAATATTTTTGCTTTTTGCAAAAAATGAAAACACCCCATTGGGGAATTTTGTTGTTTTAAATAAAAATGCTGACGTAGCTCAGTTGGTAGAGCACATCCTTGGTAAGGATGAGGTCACCGGTTCAATCCCGGTCGTCAGCTCAACTAGAATTGAAATTTTTGTAAATATCCCCGTTTAGCCGGGTTTAACTTAAAAATTAAGTGAATCATCATGAGAGATATAATTACTTTAGAATGCACAGAGTGTAAAAGAAGAAACTACACCACCACAAAGAATAAAAGACTTCACCCCGGCAGAATTGAGTTTAAAAAATATTGCCGTTGGGATAGAAAACACACTGTTCATAAAGAAACTAAATAAAATTGTTACGTCAGTGGCTCAATTGGTAGAGCAGCGGTCTCCAAAACCGCAGGTTGGGGGTTCGAGTCCCTCCTGACGTGCTGAACTAAAATGAGCTTCGTATGAAAGAAAAAATTGTAAATTTCTTTAATGATGTAGTAAAGGAAATGAAAAAAGTTACCTGGCCTACAAAGGAAGAATTAAAGGAATCAACCACTGTTGTTATTATTGTTTGCATTTTAATTGCTTCTTTTACTTATGTAATTGACATGGCAATTAATCAATTATTCAAAGGAATCTTTTAGGTTACCTAAATGGATTATAAATGGTACGTAGTCAGAACTTTTTCGGGTCACGAAAATAAGGTTAAAACTATGCTCGACACCGAGCTTGGTGATAACGAAAAGTTACGTGCAAAAATTCAGGACATTCTCGTCCCGATGGAAAAAGTTTTTGAAGTAAAAGATGGAAAGAAAAAGAGTAGAACAAAAAACTTTTTTCCGGGTTATATATTGGTGCAAGCCGATTTAGATAACCAGGTTAAAGATTTTATTCTTAATACTCCATCGGTTATGGGCTTTTTAGGTACCAAAAGTAAGCCTAACCCACTTCAACCTGAAGAAGTTAAAAGGATTGTCGGCAGAATTACGCAAGATGAAAACAGCGAGCGGATGGAGACAATCTTTAGAAACGGCGATCTTGTTAAAATTGTTGATGGACCATTCAACAACTTCACCGGAACAGTTCAGGAAGTAAACGAGGAAAAAATGAAAATTAAAGTAATGGTTTCAATCTTCGGAAGAAAAACTCCTGTTGAAATAGATTTTGTACAAGCAGAATTAGAAAAATAATTAGTATTTATCGTAATAGGTTAATAATATGGCTAAGAAAATAACCGGATACATCAAGTTACAAATACCGGCTGGCAAAGCAAATCCTTCTCCTCCTGTAGGCCCTGCGCTCGGACAGAAGGGTGTTAATATAATGGAATTTTGTAAACAGTTTAACGCTAGAACTGCGGATAAAGATGGATTAATAATCCCTGTTGTTATTACTGTTTATTCAGATAAATCTTTTACTTTTATAACTAAAACGCCGCCCGCCGCCGTATTGTTAAAAAGAGCAGCTAAGGTTGAAAAAGGTTCGGCAGAACCGAACCGAAACAAAGTTGCCAGAGTTTCCAAAAAGCAAGTTCGGGAAATTGCAGAACTTAAAATGCCCGACCTAAACGCTTTTGATGTTGAACATGCCATGAGCATGGTTGCCGGTACTGCCCGCAGTATGGGTTTTACAGTAGAAGATTAATAAAAAAGAATTGATGGTTTAACGATGCAAAACACTAAAAGAAATAAAGTAATTTCCGAAGCTGTGGATATTTCAAAAGAATATTCTCTTCTGGATGCCGTTAATATGTTAAAAGCACAATCCAAGGTTAAATTTGTCGAATCGCTGGATGTTGCTATTAGATTAGGTGTTGATCCCCGCCATGCTGACCAGATGGTTAGAGGTACTGTAACATTACCTAACGGAACCGGCAAAACAGTAAAAGTTTTAGTAATAGCTCGTGGTGCAAAAGCTGAGGAAGCTCTTGCTGCCGGAGCGGATTATGCCGGTTTTGAAGATTACCTTGAAAAAATTAAAGGCGGTTGGGCAGATATAGATGTTATTGTTGCTACTCCCGATGCCATGGGCGAACTTGGTAAACTCGGTAGAATTTTAGGCCCTAAAGGTCTTATGCCAAACCCGAAAAGCGGCACTGTTACAATGGATGTTGTAAAAGCCGTAAACGAAGTTAAAGCCGGAAAAATAGAATTTCGCGTAGAAAAAACCGGTATTATACACACATCGCTCGGTAAATTAAATTTTGAATCCGATAAGTTAGTTGAAAATGCTCGTGCCTTTATTGGCACCATTATCAAATTAAAGCCCGCAGCTTCCAAAGGTCAGTATGTAAAGAGTTTATTTCTTTCATCAACCATGGGACCAGGCTTAAAAATTACAAAAGATGAAACAGCTTCGGCTGCACATTAAAAGTTTACGCACTCAATCGAATGCTTCTAACCTGCTATTTATAGTAGAGCACCTCGATTAATTAATTATCTGCTTTGGGAGTAAAATGAACAAGAATGAAAAAGCTGATATTGTAGCGGAAGTAAAGGAAATGCTTGATAATTCATCGGCGCTTTATGTGACCGATTATACCGGGATTTCTGTTGCCGACATAAACAACATCAGAAATGAATTTCGTAAGAACGACGTAAAATATAAGGTATTCAAAAATACTTTATTTAAAAGAGCTCTTGCAGAGTCGGGTAAATATGAAAAACTTTCCGACCAGTTGGTTGGAATGTCTGGTTACGCATTTGCCACAGCCGATAACCCGGTTGCACCGGCAAAAATTATCAAAAAATATTTTGATGCTAGCCAAAAGCTTGCACTAAAAGCCTGTTATATTGAAGATCAGTATTATGATGGTAGCCGCTTAAACGAGCTTGCTTCACTACCAACAAAAAACGAGATCATCGCGGGTATACTGGGCAGCTTAAATTCCCCGGCTTCAGGTATTGTTGGAGCAATAAATGCTGTAATGAGAGACCTCGTAAGTGTAATAGACGAGATTTCGAAAAAACAAGCAGCATAAAATTTAGTTTTTGAAAAAAATTTATTAGGAGAATCATAAAAATGTCAGAAAAAATTGCTGAAATAGTTGAGAAAATCAAAGGTTTATCCCTTGTAGAAGCATCAGAGCTTAAAAAAGCGTTAGAAGAAGAATTTGGTGTTACCGCTTCTGCCCCAATGATGATGGCAGGCGCTCCAGCAGCAGCAGCGGCTCCCGTTGAAGAAAAAACCGAATTTGATGTAATTCTAATTGCAGCAGGCGAGAAAAAAATCAACGTTATTAAAGTTGTTAGAGCTCATACCGGTCTTGGCTTAAAAGAAGCAAAAGACCTTGTAGACACTGCTCCGAAAGCTGTTAAAGAAGCTATATCAAAAGACGAAGCTGAAAAGCTGAAAAAAGAATTCGAAGAAGCAGGCGCAACAGTAGAATTAAAGTAACACTGACGCTTAAAAAATTTAAAAATATGCTATATTATCAAAAAGTGATAAGGCGGATAAGTCCGCCCTTATCGCTTTTTATATTATTAAGATATTATTGTTTAAGTGCCGAGAAGACGAAGATTTTAAATCATATTTGGAGGTTTACAATTGGATAATAAAAGAATTACCTTCGGCAAAATACCCTCTGTAATTGAAGTCCCAGATTTGCTAAATATTCAAAACGAATCTTTTGAAGATTTCGTTCAATCGAAAACCCCTTCGAGCGAAAGAGCAAATAAAGGTCTGCAATCTGTATTTTTAAGTAATTTTCCGATATTCGATAATAAAGAAAATTACCGATTGGATTTTTTAGAGTATAACATAGAAAAGCCGCGATATTCGGTTGATGAATGTTTGGAAAGAGGATTGACATTTGCAGCGCCTCTTAAAGGTAAACTACGTTTGTCCGCTAAAGATCCCGAGACACAAGAGTTTGTTAACAGCGTAGAGCAGGAAGTTTACCTTGGCAACCTTCCGTTTATGACAAACAAAGGCACCTTTATAATAAACGGTGCTGAAAGAGTTGTTGTTTCACAGCTTCACCGTTCCCCTGGTGTTGCCTTTTCACAAACCGTTCATCCAAACGGTACGCCTATATACTCAGCTCGTATTATACCCTTAAGAGGTTCGTGGGTTGAGTTTGCAACCGATATTAATTACGTAATGTATGTTTATATCGATCGTAGGAAAAAATTTCCGGCTACAACTCTTTTGCGTGGATTAAATTACGCTACGGATGATGACATATTAAATCTATTTAATCTTGTTGAAGAAATTGATGTTAAGAAAGCAAATATAGAAGAATATATCGGTCGCACGGTTGCCAGCGATGTTTTTGATATGTCCACCGGCGAAATTTTCTTAACACGCGACAGTATTCTTTCTGAAGAAGATATTGAAAGATTAAATGATGCAGAAGTTGATATAATAAAACTTATTAAATCCGATGCCAGCCCGGATCAGGATCTTGTTGTAAATACACTCCGCAAAGACACATCGCACACCCGCGAAGAAGCTTTATTTGCTATTTATCGCCAATTACGTTCGGGTGAAGCCCCAGATATTGACACTGCAGAGGCACTTATCGACAAACTGTTTTTTAACGATAAACGTTATGATCTCGGTGAAGTTGGTCGTCACAGAATGAACGACAAATTAAAACTTGGCGTACCTTATGATAAAACCGTTCTTACTGTTGAAGATATTGTAGCTATAATGACTTACATTATCAAATTAAAAAACGGTAATGAAACTGTTGACGATATCGATCATCTCGGCAACAGAAGAGTTAGAACTGTTGGCGAACAGCTTGGACAGCAGTTTAATGTTGGTATGGCTCGTATGGCTAGAACCATAAAAGAGCGTATGAATATGCGCGATAACGAAAACTTTACTCCGCAAGATTTAGTAAATGCAAGAACAATAAGCAGCGTTATAAATGCTTTCTTCGGTACAAACCAGCTTTCGCAGTTTATGGATCAAACAAACCCGCTTGCTGAACTTACTCATAAAAGAAGAATGTCTGCCTTAGGACCTGGCGGTCTAACCCGTGAACGCGCCGGTTTTGAAGTTCGTGACGTGCATTATACACATTACGGTCGTTTGTGTCCGATTGAAACGCCTGAGGGTCCGAACATCGGTCTTATTTCTTCGTTAACAATTTATTCGCAGGTTAACCGGTATGGATTTTTAGAAGCTCCATATAGAAAAGTTGAAAACGGAGTAGTTTCTTCTGAAGTTTATTATTTGACCGCAGAACAAGAGGATCACTTTACTATTGCGCAGGCAAATGCGCTTTTAAATGACAAACAGCAGTTTGTTAATGAAAGAGTAAAATCAAGATTTAAAGGCGAATTTCCAATTGTTACACCTGAAAATATACAATATATGGACGTTGCCCCTGCACAAATTGTTAGTGCCGCGGCTGCCCTTATTCCATTTCTTGAACATGATGATGCTAACAGAGCACTCATGGGCTCAAACATGCAGCGCCAGGCAGTGCCATTATTAAGACCCGAAGCACCTCTTGTAGGAACCGGTCTTGAAAGAAAAGTTGCGTATGATTCGCGTGCAATGGTAATCGCTGAGGATAATGGCGTTATTGAATATGTAGACGCTACAAAAATTGTTGTAAAATATGACATTAATCCCAACAGCATTGAAGCGTTAACTTCATTTAACGATGTTAAACAGGTTACATACAAGCTTACAAAATTCCATGGTACCAACCAGGAAACATCTGTTAATCAGCGCCCAATAGTAAAAGAAGGCGATAGAATAAAAAAAGGTGATGTACTTGCAGACGGAACCTCTACCGATGGCGGAGATCTCGCTCTCGGCAGAAACGTTTTGGTAGCATTTATGCCCTGGCGTGGTTACAATTTTGAGGATGCTATTGTTATCAGTGAACGGGTTGTTTCTGAAGATGTTTATACTTCAATTCATATTGAAGAATTTGAACTTCAGGTTCGTGAAACAAAACGTGGCGAGGAAGAGCTAACGCGGGAAATTCCAAACGTTAGTGAAGAAGCAGTAAAAAATCTTGACGAAAACGGTATAATTCGAGAAGGCGCCGAAGTAAAAGAAGGCGATATCCTTATCGGTAAAATTACTCCAAAGGGTGAAACTGATCCGACACCGGAAGAAAAACTGTTACGCGCTATATTTGGCGATAAAGCCGGCGATGTAAAAGATGCTTCCCTTAAAGCGCCTCCCGGGTTAAAAGGCACTGTAATAAAAACCAGACTTTTTAGCCGTAAAAGAAGAGATAACGAAGCTAAAAAAATTGAAAAGAAAATGCTTGACACTCTCGAAATGAATCACGAGCGGTGGAAAAAAGAGCATTATTCTAAATTAGTTGAAAAATTAACTAAATTGACTGATGGCCATACCTCGACAGGTATTAGGGACCTTGACGGCAGCGTTGTAATTAGAAATGGTGTTACCATTAAAGATTCAACTTTTTCTTCGATGGATGACGTGACCAGATTAGATTATACGCTTGAATGGTTCGAGTCAAAAAAACTTAACAGCAATATAAATCTTCTATTCAGAAATTATTTTGACTATCTCGCCGAAATTGAAGAAGATTATAAGAGAGAAAAAATTAAAATAGCCAGTGGCGATGAACTGCCTCCGGGAATTGTGCAACTTGCCAAAGTTTATGTTGCAAAAAAACGTAAACTCTCGGTAGGTGATAAAATGGCTGGTCGACATGGAAATAAAGGTGTGGTTGCCAAAATTGTACCAATTGAAGACATGCCTTACTTACCCGACGGAACACCAGTTGATATAGTACTTAACCCGCTCGGCGTACCTTCCCGTATGAACCTTGGGCAGCTCTATGAAACTGCACTTGGCTGGGTAGGGAAAAAATTGGGAGTTAAATTTGCTACCCCAATTTTTGACGGCGCCAAGGTTGAAGACGTTGATGAATGGTTGGAAAAAGCTGGACTTGAAGCCGGAAGTAAAACTACTTTAATCGACGGACGCTCAGGTGAAAAATTTCATCAAAAGGTTACTTGCGGATATATCTATATCTTAAAACTTAGCCATTTGGTGGATGATAAAATACATGCCCGTTCAATTGGACCATACTCGTTAATTACGCAGCAGCCACTTGGCGGTAAAGCCCAGTTCGGCGGTCAGCGTTTTGGAGAAATGGAGGTGTGGGCACTCGAAGGATACGGCGCATCGCATATTTTACAAGAAATATTAACTATAAAAAGTGACGATGTTGCAGGTAGAGCAAAAACGTATGAAGCGATTGTGAAAGGTGAAAACTTGCAGGAACCAAATGTTCCCGAGTCGTTCAATGTGTTAATTAAAGAGCTCCAGGGATTGGGCCTCGACATAAAAATAACTTAACATATTTTGAACAATATTTTCACTAGAAATTAGGAGATAAAAAATGCCGTTTAGAGTTCAAGAAAATGCAATGCGTGATATTCATAATATCACAATTAGTTTAGCGAGCCCTGATGATATATTGTCAAGATCGTTTGGCGAAGTTACAAAGCCCGAAACTATAAACTACAGATCATTCCGTCCCGAAAAAGACGGTTTGTTCTGCGAAAAAATATTTGGCCCAACACGCGATTGGGAATGCTTCTGCGGTAAGTACAAAAGAATACGCTATAAAGGTATTATTTGCGACCGTTGCGGTGTTGAAGTTACTCAGAAAAGTGTGCGCCGCGAAAGAATGGGACATATCGGTCTCGCGGTTCCGGTTGTACACATCTGGTTTTTCCGTGCTCAGCCATCAAAAATTGGTAACATAATTGGTTTGAGTCTTAAAGAGTTAGAAAAAGTAATTTATTACGAATCGTATGTAGTAATAAACCCGGGTCCCACTGGTCTTAGCCGTTTAGATCTTATTTCGGAAGATCAGTACTTCGAAGTTTTAAATTCGCTGCCACAGGGTAACGAAAAATTAGAAGATGCCGATCCGAAAAAGTTTGTTGCTAAAATTGGCGGCGATGCCGTAAAAGAAATTCTTAAACATACTGATGTTGAAAAACTTTCAAAAGAGTTAAGAGACCAGTTAAAAATTGAAACTTCGCAGCAAAAGAAACAGGATCTTCTTAAAAGGTTAAGAGTTATAGAAGCTTTTAAAGAAGAAGAAGAAAAAGTACCGAACAAACCCGAATGGATGGTATTAAATTACATTCCTGTAATTCCACCGGAGCTAAGACCATTAGTTCCGCTTGAAGGTGGGCGATTTGCTACCAGCGATTTAAATGATCTTTACAGACGGGTGATTATTAGAAACAATCGTCTAAAAAGATTAATAGATATTAAAGCTCCGGAAGTAATTCTTCGTAACGAAAAAAGAATGCTTCAAGAAGCAGTTGACGCACTTTTTGATAATTCAAGAAGAGGAAGCGCTGTAAGAAGCGATAATAATCGTCCTTTAAAATCTTTGAGTGATATGCTCAAAGGTAAACAAGGTCGTTTTCGCCAGAACCTGCTCGGTAAAAGAGTTGACTATTCAGGTCGTTCTGTTATCGTGGTTGGTCCTGAGTTAAAACTTCATCAATGCGGTCTTCCAAAAGATATGGCTGTTGAATTATTTAAACCTTTTATTATCCGCAAACTAATTGAGCGCGGACATAATAAAACAGTGAAAAGTGCTCGAAAAGTTGTAGATAGAAAAGATCCTATTATTTGGGATATACTTGAAAAAGTAATAAAAGGGCACCCGATACTTCTTAACCGTGCGCCTACATTGCACAGACTTGGTATTCAGGCTTTTCAACCTATATTAATTGACGGTCGAGCAATTCAATTGCATCCAATGGTGTGTACAGCGTTCAACGCCGACTTTGACGGTGATCAGATGGCTGTTCACGTTCCGCTTTCGTTTGAAGCACAACTTGAAGCTTCGTTATTAATGTTATCAAGTCATAATATTCTTTCGCCGCAAAACGGCAGTCCTATTGTTGTTCCTACTCAAGATATAGTGCTTGGCTGCTATTACCTTACAAAGTTTAAGGAAGGTGAGCTTGGCGAGGGTATGACATTCGGATCGCACCAGGAAGTTATAATTGCATACAATAACAAAGTTGTTGCACTTCATGCAAAAATAAAAGTTCGTCTCAATGGAGAAATGGTTGAAACCACAGTTGGCAGAGTAATTTTTAATCAAATTGTACCAAAAGAGATGGGTTATTTCAACCAGTTGCTCATCAAAAAAACATTCGGCGGTTTTATCGGTCAAATGTTTATGAAAATGGGTAATAAAGTAACATCCAAGTTCCTTGATGACCTTAAAGAACTTGGCTTTAGATATTCTACTGCCGGTGGGTTATCGGTATCTTACGGCGATATGATTATACCGGAAGAAAAAATAAATCTTATCTCCAAAGCCAACAAAAAAGTAGAGGGGATACTAAACGAACACGAGATGGGTGTTATCACTGACGCTGAACGTTATAACAAAATTATTGACGTTTGGACACATACTGCCAATGATGTTGCTCGTGCGTTGATGGAAAAACTTCGAATACATAATCATGGTTTCAACTCGTTGCATATGATGGTTGACTCCGGTGCGAGAGGCTCTCAAGAGCAGGTTCGTCAGTTAGCCGGTATGCGTGGTCTTATGATGAAACCTCAAAAAACTTTATCCGGTCAGGCTGGCGAAATTATTGAGAATCCGATAGTTGCTAATTTTAAAGAAGGTCTTTCGGTACTTGAGTATTTCATTTCTACTCACGGTGCTCGTAAAGGTTTAGCCGATACAGCGCTAAAAACTGCCGATGCCGGTTATCTTACGAGAAGACTTGTTGATGTTTCACAGGATGTTATTATCAGCGAAATTGACTGTGGGACTATTCTAGGAATTGAAGTAACCGCCCTTAAAGATGTTGAGCAGGAAAGAGAACCGCTTGCAGAACGTATTACAGGGCGTGTAGCGCAAGAAGATGTTTACGATTTACGTACTGATGAAGTAATTGTTCCGGCAGGTGAAATGATAACTGAAACAATTGCGGAGCATATTGAAGACGCCAGCATTGAATCGGTTTATATTAGAACAGTTCTTACTTGCGAATCGAAACGAGGAGTTTGCGCTAAGTGTTACGGAAGAAATCTTACAAATGGTAAGATAGTAGAAATTGGCGAGGCTGTCGGTATTATTGCTGCACAGTCTATCGGTGAACCCGGTACACAGCTTACGCTGCGTACTTTCCACCTTGGTGGAACATCCTCCCGTATTGCAAGCCAGTCGCAGGTAGAAACAACATTAGATGGTATAGTAAAATTTGAAAAAATTGCATATGTAGATAAAACAGATTTTATGGGTGCCGTAAAAGTAGTTACAGGTCGTCGTGGTACTATTGGTATTTATGATGACAATAATCGTCAAATAAAAAAATACGATGTACCTTACGGTTCCGAACTGTTAGTAAACGATGGCGATGTAATTAAAAAACGTTCTCCACTCTATAACCACGATCCCTACAATGCCGTAATATTAACAGATATTCCCGGTCGTGTAAAATTTGTGGATCTTATAGACGGCACAACAATGCAGCAGGTTACTGATGAGCAAACTGGTCACGTCCAGAAAATTGTCAGCGAATCAAAAGATAAAAATTTAACACCAAGTATTTCAATTGAATCTGAAGACGGCATAAAAAAATCATTTAACATCCCAAACAGAGCCTATCTTTCGGTTGATGAAGGAGAAATGGTTAGCGCCGGAACAATTCTTGCAAAAATTTCTAAACAAGCTACTAAGAGTCGCGATATTACTGGTGGTTTGCCGAGAGTAACTGAATTGTTTGAAGCGAGAAGTCCTCAAGAGTCTTCAATAGTTTCCGAAATTGAAGGATTTGTAAAATTCGGAGCCCGTAAAAAAGGTTCGAGAGAAATATTTATTACTGCCCCTGATGGTTCCGATGAGAAAAAATATAACGTTCCGCTTGGTAAACATATTTTAGTTCAAGAGAGTGATGAAATTCCTGCCGGTGAAAAAATTACCGACGGGCCAATTAACCCTCACGATATCTTGAAGATAAAAGGTACCAGTGCCGTTCAGGAATATCTTGTTAATGAAATACAAGATGTTTACCGCTTACAGGGCGTGAAAATAAATGATAAGCATATTGAAGTAATCGTTCGTCAAATGCTTCAGAAAATTAGAATAGTATCACCCGGCGATACCAAATTCCTCGAAGAAGATATTGTTGATCGTAACGAATTCATCGAAGAGAATGGTAAAGTAATTACAATGGCTTATATAGAAGATAAAGGCGATTCGAAATATAAAGACGGATCTCTTATTACAAAAGGTAAGCTTAGAGAAATTAACGCCGACCTCAAAAAGAAAAGTAAAAAACCGGTAATTGCCAGAGATGCCGAACCGGCGACATTTGAACACGTTTTACTTGGCATAACTCAAGCGGCTCTTTCAACTGAAAGTTTCATTTCGGCTGCATCATTCCAGGAAACAACAAAAGTACTAGCCAACGCTGCAACAGAGGCAAAAATTGATCGCCTCCGCGGGTTGAAGGAAAATGTAGTTATGGGTCATCTAATACCCGCTGGAACTGGTCTGAAAAAGTATTTAGATATAATTTTGAAGACCGAAGAAGAGCAAGTTGAAGAGTCGACGGAAGAAGTTGAAGCCTAATTTGGCTCCAAAATTTGAAAAATCCGGCTCACCGTAGTGGGGAGCCGGTTTTTTTGTCTAAATAGTGTATTAAAAAGAAATTTATTTCAATGTTTTCTTGACTAATTTTTAGGTAACACCTATATTTAAAGTCTGAAATTTTTTTGACTGTATAATCTTTAGGAGATTTTTGTGCCCACAATAAATCAGCTTGTTAGAAAAGGTCGCGTAGCGATTCTTGCTAAGAAAAAAGCACCGGCTTTGGATGCTTGCCCTCAGAAAAGAGGAGTATGCACAAGAGTATATACTTCAACCCCCAAGAAGCCGAATTCTGCATTAAGAAAAGTTGCGAGAGTGCGACTGACAAACACGATGGAAGTAACAGCTTATATTCCGGGCGAAGGGCACAATTTGCAGGAACACTCAATAGTGCTTATTAGAGGCGGAAGAGTAAAAGATCTTCCGGGTGTTAGATATCACATTATCCGCGGTACTTTAGATACAAGCGGTGTTGAAGATAGAAGAAAAAGTAGATCCAAGTACGGCGCTAAAAAACCGAAAGCAAAATAAGACAAGATAAGTTATGAGAAAGAAAAGAGCAGAGAAACGGTATCTTAAACCTGACCCGAAATTTAACGATGTTCTGGTTGCAAAATTTGTGAACAATTTAATGTACGATGGAAAAAAAGACGTTGCACGCCAAATTGTTTATGATTCTTTTGAAATTATTCAACAAAGAACAAAAAAAGACGGATTGGAAGTTTTTAAAAAGGCTATGAGCAATACGCAGCCATTAATCGAAGTAAGAAGCAGACGTGTTGGCGGTGCAACTTACCAGGTTCCAACAGAAGTTCGTCCCGAAAGAAGATATGCTCTTGCAATGCGTTGGCTTAAAACTTATGCACGCGCAAGAAACGAAAAAAGCATGGCTGCAAAATTAGCCTCAGAATTAATAGCTGCTTCAAACGGTGAAGGATCTACTGTAAAGAAAAAAGAAGACACGCATAAAATGGCTGAAGCAAATAAAGCATTTGCTCACTTTAGATGGTAATTGATAGAATAGGATTAGATTAAGTAAGAATGGCTGGAATACGTAAGATAGAGAACGTTAGAAACATTGGGATTATGGCGCATATTGACGCTGGTAAGACTACTACAACCGAACGTATATTATTCTATACAGGTAAACTACATAGAATTGGTGAAGTACACGACGGCGCCGCTACGATGGATTGGATGGAACAGGAAAAAGAACGCGGAATTACAATTACAAGTGCCGCTACAACATGTTACTGGAAAGATCATCAGATAAACATTATTGACACTCCCGGCCACGTTGATTTTACAGTTGAAGTTGAAAGATCATTAAGAGTTTTAGATGGTGCAGTCGCTTTATTCTGCGCTGTTGGTGGTGTTGAGCCACAATCAGAAACTGTTTGGAGACAAGCAGATAAATATAAAGTACCCAGAATTGCTTTCGTCAATAAAATGGATAGAACAGGAGCCGATTTTTATAACGCGGTTCAAATGATGAAGGACAGGCTCGGAGCAAATGCAGTTCCTCTTACGCTTCCGATTGGTGAAGGCGATATGTTTACCGGAGTAATTGATCTTATTTCAAACAAAGCCAGAATGTATCACGACGAAGGCTTCGGAGCTACTTATGATGAAATTGAAATTCCGCATGATTTGCAGGAATTAGCAACTAAGTTTAGAACAGAAATGCTTGAAGCGGTTTCTGATGTTGATGATACTTTGCTTGAGAAATACCTCGAAGGAAAAGAAATAAGCGAACAAGAGATAAAAGTTGTCTTACGCCGCGCCACTATAGACTTGAACATTATTCCTGTTTTATGTGGTTCTTCCTTCAAAAATAAAGGTGTACAGAAGTTATTGGATAGTGTAATAGATTTTCTGCCGGCACCGAATGACTTCCCTGAAATAATAGCGCATCATATCGGGCTTTCCGATGAAGTTGCGCGTAAAATGTCTGAAGACGAAGAATTTACAGCACTCGCATTCAAAATTATGAATGACGCTTACGTTGGTAAACTTACTTTCTTCAGAGTTTATTCAGGAACACTTAAAGCCGGGTCATATATTTTTAATGCAGTCAGTGGTAAGAAAGAAAGAATTTCGCGACTACTGCAAATGCACGCAAATCATAGAGAAGAAATTACTGAAGTTAGAGCGGGCGATATTGCTGCAGCAGTTGGTTTAAAATTTACTCGAACCGGCGACACTCTTTGTGGCGAAAAAGACCCTGTAGTTCTTGAAAAAATTATTTTTCCCGAACCTGTTATTCAGATTGCTATTGAACCAAAAACAAAAGCAGATCAGGATAAACTTTCGGATGCGTTGGTTAAACTTTCTGATGAAGATCCTACTTTTAGAATAAAAGTTGACGAAGAAACAGCTCAAACACTTATCAGTGGAATGGGCGAACTTCATCTTGAAATTTTAGTTGACAGAATGAAAAGAGAATTTAAAGTTGAAGCCAATGTTGGTAAACCTCAGGTTGCTTACAGAGAAACAATTTCCCAGACAGTTAATGCTGAAGGAAAATTCGTAAAGCAAAGCGGTGGACGTGGAAAGTACGGACATGTTTGGATCGAATTAGGTCCGAACGAACCTGGTAAAGGTTATGAGTTTGTTAACGGTATTGTTGGCGGTGTTGTTCCTAAAGAATATGTCCCAGCGGTTTCTGCTGGTATTCAAGATGCAATGCGTAATGGAGTTATTGCCGGTTTTCCGGTTGTAGATATTAAGGCAAAAATTTACGATGGTTCTTATCACGATGTTGATTCTGATGAACTATCATTTAAAGTTGCAGGTTCTATGGCGTTTAAGGCAGGCGCACGCAAGGCAAAACCAATTCTTCTCGAACCGCTTATGTCGGTTGAGGTAGTAACACCGGAAGAATACCTTGGAGATGTAATGGGTGATCTGAACTCGCGCAGAGGAAAAATTGAAGGTTTTTCTGCACGCAAAGATGCACAGGTAATAAAATCGCATGTACCTTTATCTGAAATGTTTGGATATGCGACTGTATTAAGGTCGATGACACAAGGACGCGCAATATATACGATGCAATTTTCTCATTACCAGGAAGTTCCTAAATCAATTGCCGATGAGATTGCAGAGAAAACTTTAGGAAAAAAAGCAACAGCTTCAGCATAATAAAGAATTAATAATAAAAAGAAAAATTAACCTTAGAAGGAGAATTTAAGATGGCAAAAGCAAAATTTGACAGGAGCAAACCTCACGTTAACGTAGGTACAATAGGTCACGTAGATCATGGCAAAACTACATTAACCGCTGCCATCACTATGGCTCTCGCTTTAAAGGGCTTATCGGAACAAAGATCATTTGATTCAATTGATAATGCCCCTGAAGAAAGAGAAAGAGGTATTACCATTGCTACTGCTCACGTAGAGTATTCTACTGAGAACAGACATTACGCTCACGTAGACTGTCCTGGTCACGCTGATTACGTTAAAAACATGATTACTGGTGCTGCACAAATGGACGGCGCTATACTCGTTGTAGCCGCAACTGATGGTCCAATGCCTCAAACCAGAGAGCATATTCTTCTTGCACGCCAGGTAGGTGTTCCTAAAATGGTTGTGTTTATGAATAAAGTTGATGCGGTTGATGACCCTGAACTTTTAGAATTAGTTGAAGTAGAATTAAGAGATCTGTTAACAGAATATGAATTCCCGGGCGATGAAATACCGATTATTCAGGGTTCTGCTTTAAGAGCTTTGGAAGCTGCTACTTCAGGTGCTTCAGCAGATGACGAAAGATTTAATTGCATTTGGGAACTTATGAAAGCAGTTGATGAATATATTCCGTTACCTGCAAGAGATACTGACAAACCATTCTTAATGCCTGTGGAAGATGTTTTCTCAATTACTGGTCGTGGTACTGTTGCCACCGGTAGAGTTGAACGCGGTCAGGTTAAAATTCAGGAAGAAGTTGAACTTATCGGTCTCGGTATGCACAAAAAAACAGTTGTTACCGGTATTGAAATGTTCCGTAAAGAATTAGATATTGCTCTTGCCGGCGATAATGCTGGTATTCTTTTAAGAGGAATAGACAAAAAAGAAATTGAAAGAGGAATGGTTATTGCCAAAACAGGTACAATAACTCCTCACAAACAATTTGAGGGCGAAGTATACATACTTTCAAAAGAAGAAGGTGGACGTCATACTCCATTCTTTAACGGTTACAGACCTCAGTTCTATTTTAGGACAACAGACGTAACCGGTGTTGCTACACTGCCTGAAGGTACCGAAATGGTTATGCCTGGTGATAGAGTGATGCTTTCGGTTGATCTCATCTCCGAAATCGCTATGGAAGAAGGTTTACGCTTTGCTATACGCGAGGGCGGTAGAACCGTAGGTGCTGGAGTTGTTACGAAGATTATAAAATAAGTGAAATTAGATTCCACCGGAAAGGGAGTTTTGCTCCCTTTTCGTGTCTAATATATTATAAGGAGTATTTTAAGTGCCTGGTCAGAAAATAAGAATTAAGTTGAAATCTTACGATCATATTTTGATCGATAAATCGACAGAAAAAATTATAAAAACAGTTAGAAGCACCGGAGCGGTGGTTTCCGGACCAATACCTCTACCGACAAGAAGAACTCTATACACTGTTTTAAGATCTCCTCACGTAGATAAAAAATCGCGCGAGCAGTTTGAGACTAGGGCGCATAAACGCATTATTGATATACATAATTCAAACAACAAAACAGTCGATTCTTTATCTAAATTAGATATTCCGGCTGGTGTTGATATTGAAATTAAGCTTTAAAGAATCCGGGAGATAAGATGTTTGGCATCATTGGTAAAAAAATAGGAATGACGAGTATTTTCAGCGCAGAAGGCGAAATAATACCGGTAACTGTTATTCAGGCAGGTCCGTGTAAAATATCATCGATCCGGACAAAAGAATTAGATGGCTACAATGCGTTGCAGCTTGGATTTGGTGAAAAGAAAGAAAAGAATGTTTCGAAGCCGGTTCTTGGTCAATACAAAAAATATGATATTGCCCCAGCAGCTATTGTAAAAGAATTTCGTCTCACAGAACCTTCTGAATATAAAATTGGTGATGAATTAAAAGTTGACCTCTTTAAAGAGGGCGAAAAAATAAAAGTTAGAGGTCGTTCTATCGGAAAAGGTTTCCAAGGCGTTATGAAACGTCACGGCTTCGGCGGTGTAGGCGGTACAACGCACGGACAAAGTGATCGTTTAAGAGCTCCGGGTTCAATCGGTTCAAGTTCATATCCATCAAGAGTTTTCAAAGGTATGAAAATGGCCGGACGCACCGGTTACGAATTTGTTACAGTTTCTAACCTTAAAGTAGTAAAAGTATTACCTGAAGAAAATTTAATTTTGGTTAAAGGCGCTGTTCCCGGTTCGATTAACTCATATGTTGAATTGTTAAAGAAGTAAGTTGGTAAATTAACATGAAGTTAGATGTTTTAAAAATAGATGGTTCCGATTCCGGCGAAACAATTGAGCTGGCAGATGATATTTTTGCTATAGAACCAAATGATCATGCGATCTACCTGGCAGTAAAAGCTTATCTTGCCAATCAAAGACAAGGCACGCATAAATCGAAAGAGCGTGGCGAGGTTCACGGTGGTGGAAAAAAACCATGGAAGCAAAAAGGTCGCGGCGGCGCTCGTGCCGGAACAACGCGTTCTCCGTTATGGGTTGGTGGAGGAACAATTTTTGGTCCCAAACCGCGTGATTACAGGCAGTATCTTTCGAAAAAAGTAAAAAGATTAGCTCGTAAATCGGCATTAAGTTATAAAGTAAAAGATAATCAAATTCTTGTTGTTGAAGATTTTTCCTTTGAAACACCCAAAACAAAAGAATTTGCTGGTATGCTTAATGCACTAAAAATAACCGGCAAAAAGGTATTATTGCTAACAAACGGAAAACAGGAAGCAATTTATAAATCAGGCAGAAATATTAGTAAAATTAATATTCTCGAAGCAGATAAAGCATCTACATATCATATACTAAATAACCAAGTGCTTGTACTTCAAAAAAGTGCCGTTGATGCAATATATAAAACATTTGGAAGCGGAGAGGTAGTAAGCTAATGCATCATATATTAATTAGACCGTTAATTACTGAAAAAATGACTAATATTAGCGCTGACCAGGGCAAGTATGGATTTCTTGTAAACCCGAAAGCAAACAAAATTGAAATAGCAAAAGCTATTGAAGAAAAGTTCAGTGTTCACGTAACTAATATTAGAACCATAAATCATCCTGGAAAGTCTAAAACTATGTTTAGAAAAAGCGGAAGATTTGTTGGTAACACTCCAAAATTCAAAAAAGCTATTGTTACTCTAAAAAAAGATGAAACAATAGAACTTTTTGATCAAGTATAGGTATTGAGGACAGAATTTAAATGGCTATTAAAAAATTAAAACCAACTACTCCCGGATCAAGATTTAGCTCTAAGTCTTCTTTTGAAGAAATTACTAAAACTACACCGGAAAAATCATTAACTGTAGCTTTACGTAAAAGCGGTGGAAGAAATAACCACGGACGTATTACTTCAAGGCATATTGGCGGCGGACACAAAAGAAGATACCGTGTGATCGACTTTAAACGCGATAAACATGGTGTGCCTGCAAAAGTTTTCTCGATAGAATACGATCCTAACCGTACATCGCGTATTGCGCTTTTGCATTATGCCGATGGTGAGAAAAGATATATTCTTGCCCCAAACGGATTAAAAGTCGGAAGTACAATTCAATCCGGTACCGGCAGCGAAATTAATGTTGGTAATGCTTTACCGTTAAAAGAAATGCCACTCGGCAGTTTTGTTCATAACGTAGAAATGAAGCCCGGTAAGGGTGGTCAAATCGGTCGTAGTGCCGGAACAGCAATTCAGCTTATGGCAAAAGAAGGCAACCATGCTCAGTTAAAAATGCCATCCGGCGAGGTTCGCTTGATAAGACTTGATTGTCTTGCTACCTACGGAACAGTTGGAAATGCAGAACAAGAAAATATAGCTCTTGGTAAAGCCGGTCGCACACGTTGGAAAGGTAGAAGATCTTATGTTAGGGGCGTTGCGATGAACCCTGTTGATCACCCGATGGGTGGCGGTGAAGGTAAGACTTCTGGCGGCGGACATCCGGTTTCCCCATGGGGTCAAAAAGCTAAAGGCTTAAAAACCAGAAAACATAAAAAAGAATCTAATAAGTTCATCATCAAAAGACGGAATAAGTAGAGAATATTATGCCAAGATCAGTAAAAAAAGGACCTTTTGTCCATTACAAATTAGCTGAAAAAATAGATAAACTTAATGAGACCAATCAGAAAAAAATTATTAAAACCTGGTCAAGAGCATCTATGATATTACCGGATTTTGTCGGGCACACTATTGCGGTTCATAACGGCAACAAAATGATTCCGGTTTATATAACTGAAAATATGGTAGGACATAAGCTCGGAGAATTTTCGCCTACAAGAATATTTAGAGGACACCCGGGCACAAAAGCTGAAAAGGCTGCAAAAGGAAAATAATTAAAATAAAGAGTTTTAAGGAAAATGGAAGCAAAAGCAATACATAGATATATAGGATCATCGCCAAGAAAAATGAGGCTAATAATAGATCTTATAAGAGGAAAGAACGTAAACTACGCTCTTGAAACTTTGCACTTTTCATCCAAGTACGCTTCTAACGATGCTGAAAAGGTTTTAAGATCGGCAATTTCTAATCTTATGAATAAAGATGAAAATACAAGAGTAGAGCCATCTGATCTTTTTGTAAAAGAAGCATATGTAAATCAAGGTCCCACAATAAAGAGAATATCTCCGGCACCAATGGGTCGGGCATATAGAATTAGGAAGAGATCTTGTCATTTAACAATAGTAGTAGCAACTAAAGCTTAATTGCGGAGGATAGATTTTTGGGACAGAAAACGCACCCGGTAGGATTAAGAGTAGGTATCATAAGAGGCTGGGACTCTAACTGGTACGAAAATAAAAGTTATGCGCCTAAGCTTAAAGAAGATGATAAGCTTAGAGGATATATTCGAAACAGATTGAAAAAAGCCGGTATTTCAAGAATAGTTATCGACCGTACATCGAAGAATATTATCCTTACAATATACACATCGCGTCCCGGTGTTGTAATTGGTAAAAGCGGAAAAGAAATTACACAACTCGAGCAGGAGTTAAGACAGGTTACCGATAAAGATGTTAAAGTTCAAATATCGGAAGTAAAAAGACCTGAACTTGACGCGTACCTTGTGGCTGAAAATATTGCAAGCCAGCTTGAGGGAAGAATTAGTTTTAGACGCGCTATGAAAATGTCTATTACTGCTGCCATGAGAATGGGAGCTGAAGGAATTAGAATTATGTGCGCCGGACGTTTAGGCGGTGCAGAAATGGCAAGAACCGAACAGTATAAAGAAGGAAGAATTCCTCTTCATACATTAAGAGCTGATATTGACTACGCTGCAGGCCGTGCCGAAACTATTTACGGTTCAATTGGAATAAAGGTATGGATATGCCGCGGCGAAATTTTAGGTAAAAGAGTTTCTGAATAATATTATAACTGGAGTTGTTTAACCATGTTAATGCCCAAAAGAGTAAAATTTAGAAAAGCGCAAAGAGGCAGAATGGCTGGCAAAGCCAAAAGAGGCGCTACAGTAGCTTTCGGCGACTTTGGCCTGAAAGCGCTTGAACCACACTGGATTACAAGCCGCCAGATTGAAGCTTGTCGTGTGGCGCTTTCTAGAAAAATGAAAAGAGACGGAAAAGTTTGGATTAGAATATTCCCGGATAAACCGGTTTCCAAAAAACCATTAGAAACAAGAATGGGTAAAGGTAAAGGCGCTCCGGAGTTTTGGGTTGCTGTTGTAAAACCAGGACGCGTTATGTTCGAAGTTGCCGGTGTTTCAAAAGAAATTGCAGCCGAGGCGTTACAATCGTGCTCTTATAAGCTGCCCATTAAGTGTAAAGTCGTTTCCAGACCAGATTATGAATAATCCTTAGGCGTGTAAAAAATGAAAGTTCATGAAATAAGAGAATTGAATACAGAAGATTTAAGAAAACAAATTGCGGAAGAAGAGAAGAATTTGGTTGACCTGCGTTTTGCTCATCAGCTAAAACAACTTACTAACACTGCAAAACTCAAAACCGCAAAAAGAGATATCGCTAAAATGAAAACTGTGTTACAGCAGCGCGAAGTGGCGGAATCGAAGCAAACTAATGCAACCCAAGCAGAAGGAGAAAACGCTTAACTATGGAACGCGCATTAAGAAAAGTTAGAGTTGGTGTTGTAGTAAGCAATAAAATGGAAAAAACCATTACGGTTGCCATCGAAAGAAGAGTTCCGCATCCGATTTACAAAAAGTACTTTAAAAAGACAACCAAGTTAATGGCTCACGATGAAAAAAGAGAATGTGGCATTGGTGACAAAGTTAAGATAATGGAAACACGTCCGCTCAGCAAAAGTAAGAGATGGCGTTTAGTTGAAATTGTAGAAAAAGCCAAGTAGTAAGCAAGGAGCAGTGCAATGATTCAGGAAGAAACCACGTTGGTAGTTGCCGATAATTCCGGCGCTAAAAAAATAAAGTGCATCCGTGTACTTGGCGGAAGCGGCAGACAATACGCAAGCGTTGGCGATTTAATTGTCGTAAGTGTTAAAACTGCCATTCCTAACGGAACCGTAAAAAAAGGTGAAGTTTCGAGAGCGGTAATAGTACGCACCAAAAAAGAAGTTAGAAGAAAAGACGGTTCATATATTCGATTTGATGAAAATGCCGCCGTTCTTCTTAACAACCAGAACGAGCCGAGAGGCACACGTATTTTTGGACCGGTTGCCAGAGAATTAAGAGATAAGCAATTTATGAAAATTGTTTCTTTAGCACCTGAAGTTTTATAAAGTTTTAGGAAATCTATGAAAATTCGTAAAAATGATAATGTAATTGTAATTGCCGGAAACGACAAAGGCAGCACAGGAAAAGTGTTAAAAGTTTTTCCTAAGGTTTCCAAAGTAATCGTCGAAGGTATAAACATTAGAAAACGTCACACAAAGCCCAGCCAAAAAAGTCCGCAGGGCGGCATTATTGAAAAAGAAGCCCCTATACATGTTTCTAACGTTATGCTTCTTGATCCTAAAACAAATGAAGCGACAAGGCTCGGCGCCCAAATTATTTTGGATGAGAAGACGGGCAAAAAGAGAAGAGCTCGCGTTAGCAGAGCAAGCGGCGAAATGATTCAATAATCAATAAAATTTTTTTCGAAGGTTTGATTTTAAAATGGCAGAGAAAAAACAAAAGAAGGAAGCAGCCCCGGCAAAACCAGGAAAGGCTTCAAAAAAAGAAGCTCCGGCTGCAAAAGCGGTAAGCACTGAAAAAGAAATAAAAGTGCCTGCACGCTTATCCGGAACTTATAAAAAAGATATCGTCCCGGCACTTATGAAAACATTCGGCTATAAAAGCATAATGCAAGTTCCTAAGCTTGAAAAAATTGTTGTAAATATGGGCGTTGGCGATGCAGTTTCTGATTCCAAACTATTGGACGAAGCTGTTAAAGAATTAGAAACTATCACCGGTCAAAAAGCCAGTATAAGAAAAGCCAAAAAAGCTATTTCTAACTTCAAACTTAGAGAAGGTCTTAACATCGGGGCAATGGTTACTCTAAGAAAAGAAAGAATGTACGAGTTTCTTGATAGACTTGTAAATGTTGCCCTACCACGAGTTAGAGATTTCCGTGGTCTTTCGGACAAAAGTTTTGATGGTAGAGGAAACTTTACTATGGGCGTAAAAGAACAAATAATTTTCCCGGAAATTAACGTCGACAAAATAACCCGTGTACTTGGCATGGACATCACCTTCGTTACAACAGCAAAAACCGATAACGAATCTTATGAATTGTTGAAGGCTTTCGGTGTGCCTTTTAGAAAAAAAGAAGTTAAAACAGCTTAACAAGGAGATTGAATGGCTCGGAAAAGTTTAATTGCAAGACAAGAAAAAAGAGAAAGACTCGTAGCTAAATATGCAAAGCTGCGTGAGGAGCTTAAAGAAAAAGGTGATTTTGAAGCATTGCAAAAGCTGCCTAAAGACTCTTCTCCGGTTAGATTAAATAACCGCTGTATGTTTACCGGAAGAGTTAGGTCTTATTACCGTAAATTCGGTGTATCGCGCCTTGTGCTTAGGGAAATGGCACTTAAAGGTGAAATACCCGGTCTTAAAAAGTCAAGCTGGTAAAAGGAGTATAAAATGGCAGTTACAGACCCAATTGCAGATTATTTAACTAGAATAAGAAACGCATCGAGCGCGAAAAAAATTAGAGTAGACATTCCGTCATCTAAAATGAAAGTTAGCTTAAGCGATATCTTAAAAAAATATAATTTTATTGAAGACTATGCTGTAATAGAAGACGACAAACAGAATATTATTCGTGTTGTTCTTAAATACAGAAACGGAGTAGCGGCATTATCCGGCTTAAAAAGAATTAGTAAGCCGGGTTTAAGAATTTACAAAGACAGCGAAGAGCTGCCGCGTGTTCTTAACGGACTTGGTATTGCGGTTATTTCTACATCTAAAGGATTGTTATCTGACAAAGAAGCCAGAAGTTTATCTATCGGCGGCGAAGTCGTTTGTCACATCTGGTAATTTTTATTGAATGGAGTTTGAAAAGTGTCTAGAATCGGCAAAAAACTTATAGAGATTCCTAAAGGCGTTACGGTTACCCATACAGGTAACTCGATTAAAGTAAAAGGTCCTAAAGGCGAGTTAATGAGAGATTTACATCCCACTATCACAATGGAGATGAAAGAAGAAATTATCACCTTTACAAGACCAAACGACCTTAAAGAAACCAGAGCTTTACATGGCTTAACCAGGGCTCTTGTAAATAATATGGTTTTAGGAGTTACGGAAGAATTTAAAAAAACACTTGATATTGTTGGTGTTGGTTACCGAGCCGAAATGAAAGGAAGCAACCTGTTTATCAATATAGGTTATTCGCATCCTATTTATTTTATGCCGCCAGATGGAGTTACTATTTTAACTCCAACTCAAACACAAATAGTTGTTTCCGGTATCGATAAACAACTCGTTGGTCAGGTTGCAGCTAAAATCAGGTCTTTCAGAAAACCGGAACCTTATAAAGGCAAAGGTATTAAATACTCTGATGAAATTATCCAGAGAAAAGCCGGCAAGACCGCAGGTAAATAATTTTTAGTGGAGATGTAAATTAAAATGAGTAGCAAAAAAAATATTTCAAGATATCGTTCTAAAGTCAAAATTAGAAGCAAAATATCGGGAACCCCCGAAAGACCTCGTTTAACTGTTTACCGCAGTTTAAACAATGTTTATGCTCAAATAATTGATGATGTGAATGGTAAAACTATGGCTGCAGCTTCTTCACAGAGTAAAGAAATTGCTGAGGAAGTTAAAGTTGCAAAAGGTAAAATATCCAAAAGTAAAATGGTTGGAGTTCTTTTAGCAAAAAAAGCTGTCGAACAAAATATTAATACAGTAGTGTTCGACAGAAATGGTTATCGTTACCACGGTCGCGTTCAGGCAATTGCCGAAGGCGCACGCGAAGGCGGTTTGAAGTTTTAGTAGACTGCCGGGTCGTCTAACGGTAGGACTACGCCCTTTGGAGGCGTCTGCAGAGGTTCGAATCCTCTCCCGGCAGCAAAAAACAGAGTAAAGTAAATTTGCTCGTTTCTAAAAGTGTAAAAAGTTTTATTAGTTATATTTTAACTAGAAGAGAGAATCAATTGAAAACAGTAAAGTCAGCAGAGATTGAAGGACTAAAAGAAAAAGTTGTTCACATCAACCGTGTTGCAAAAGTTGTAAAAGGCGGACGCCGTTTTAGCTTTAATGCAATTGTTGTTGTGGGAAACGGCAAAGGAGTTGTTGGAGTAGGACTCGGTAAAGCAAATGAAGTTACCGATGCTATTTCCAAAGGAATAGATGATGCTAAAAAAAGCCTTATAGAAGTATCACTTATAAAAGGTACTGTTGCTCATCAAATTATTGGTAAGTACGGCGCAGGCAAAGTATTATTAAAACCAGCTTCACCCGGTACAGGCTTAATTGCCGGCGGCGGTGTACGCGCAGTGTTGGAAGCAGCTGGAATTCAAGATATCCTTACAAAATCTCTCGGCTCAAGTAATCCTCATAACCAGGTTAAGGCAACATTAGATGGTTTGGTAAAACAAATTGATGCCCGTAAGATGGCTGGTAAACGAGGAATGACAGTTCGTGAATTGTTCAACGCTTAATTAAGGCAGTGAAATGATAAAATTAAAAATTACTCAAGTTAGAAGTATTATAGACAGACCCCTAAGACAGAAGAGAACTATTGAAGCTCTTGGTCTGGGACGCCCGAACTGGGAAAGAGTTCATAATGATACTCCTCAGATAAGAGGTATGATTAACAGAGTTAGTCATCTTGTTAAAGTAGAAGAAATAAAAGAATAAGGTTTTTAAAAAATGGATATTCTCAGCAATCTTAAATATGCAGCCGGTTCTAGAAAGAATCGGAAAAGAGTAGGCAGAGGCGAAGGCTCGGGACATGGCGGAACTGCTACAAGAGGCAATAACGGACAAATGGCGCGTTCCGGTGCAAAGCACAAAGCCTGGTTTGAAGGCGGACAGATGCCTTTACAAAGAAGAATTCCTAAGTTTGGATTTACGAATATATTTAGAGTTGAATTCCAGGTAGTAAATATTGCTTCCCTGGAAAAACATGCAGATAAGTTAGGTGACGGCGTTGTTACTCCCGAAGTTTTGAAAAAGTACGGTTTGGTATCGAGCAGTAAACGCCCTGTTAAAGTTTTAGGTCAAGGCGAATTAAAAGCAAAACTACAATTAGAAGTTAATGCATTCAGCAATTCCGCCAAGGAAAAAATAGAACAAGCTGGCGGCTCAATTAAACAGATTTAACTTAGAAACTAATGGCTAAATTTACAGATACTTTCAGGAACATTTTTAAGATTCACGAGCTTCGTCAGAGAATTATTTATACTCTTGCTTTGCTCGTTATTGTACGACTTGGTTCCCACATAACAATACCCGGTGTTGATGCTGTTCTACTAAATGCAAGCAATGCCTCAAGCAATAACGCCGATACTCTTTTCGGCTTTTATGATCTGTTTGTGGGCGGCGCTTTTTCCAATGCGGCAATTTTTGCCCTTGGCATAATGCCTTACATTTCGGCTTCAATTATTTTGCAGCTTCTTGGCGCTGTTGTTCCTTATTTCCAGAAGCTTCAGCAAGAAGGTGAAGAAGGCAGAAAAAAGGTAACACAGTTAACCCGTTACGGAACTGTTTTAATATCTGCTATGCAGGCATGGGGTGTTACCGTTAGATTAACAAATATGCAAGCTGGCGGACTTCCGATCGTCCCTGAAGCAGTTCAAGGAATCGGCTGGGTTATAAGTACAATTATTATTCTTACAGCCGGCACCATTTTTATGATGTGGCTTGGTGAGCAGATTACCGATAAAGGAATTGGAAACGGTATTTCGTTGATAATCTTTATTGGAATTATCGCAAGATTCCCCTTCTCCATTTTGGATGAAATAAGATTAATTTCTTCGGGTCAGCGTTCTTTGATAATCGAAATTGTAATTTTTATATTTATGGCATTTATTATTGCCGGTGTAGTTCTGGTAACCCAGGGAACGCGGCGAATTCCAGTTCAGTATGCAAAAAGAGTTGTTGGAAGAAAAGTTTACGGTGGTGTAACTCAATATATTCCGTTGCGCGTAAATACAGCCGGAGTTATGCCAATCATTTTTGCTCAATCAATTATGTTTATTCCAAGCACAATTTTGCAATTTTTCCCGAACAGCGACTTTTTGCAGACTATTGCCGGATATTTTAATTATACATCGCCTGTTTATTCTGTAATATATGCGTTGATGATTATATTCTTTACATATTTTTATACAGCTATAGCATTTAATCCGAAAGATGTTGCCGACAATATGAAGAAGCAGGGTGGTTTTATTCCTGGCATTCGTCCTGGAAAACAAACCTCCGAATTTATTGATAATATTTTGACAAAAATTACTCTGCCCGGTTCCTTTTTTCTCGCGATTGTAGCAATTCTTCCGGCATTTGTTTCTGCCTGGGGTGTATCAGGTTCGTTTGCGCAATTTTTTGGCGGAACAAGTTTATTGATTATTGTTGGAGTTGCATTGGATACATTGCAGCAGATAGAATCTCATTTGTTGATGAGACATTATGATGGATTTATGAAAGCCGGTAAACTCAAAGGACGCCATTAAGCTTTTACTGTGATTTACATAAAAACAAAAAAAGAAATTGATTTTATTAGAGAAAGCTGCAAAATAGTTGCAGAAACACTTCAGCTTGCTAAGGCAAATGTTAAAGTCGGAGTAACGACTGCCGAACTTAACAAAATAGCTGAAGATTATATTTTAAGTAATAGTGCAATCCCCGCATTCAAAGGATATTCTCAGGGCGGGGCTGCAGGTTTTCCCGGTTCAATATGTTCTTCACTAAATAATGAAGTTGTACATGGAATACCGGGAAATGTTGTTCTTAAAGAAGGTGATATAATATCTATTGATGTAGGTGTTGTTAAAAACGGTTACTTTGGTGATGCTGCTTTAACTGTGGCAGTCGGTGCTATTTCTGATGAAAAACAGAAGTTGATGGATGTAACTGAAAAATCTCTATATCTTGGCATAGACCAGGCAGTTGAAGGCAGTCGATTACACGATATTTCGGCAGCAGTTCAGCAGTACGTAGAAGCAAATGGTTTTAGTATTGTAAGAGATTTATGCGGTCACGGTGTTGGAAAATATCTGCACGAAGATCCTTCAATTCCTAATTATGGAAAAAAAGGAACCGGACCGAAATTAAAAAAAGGTATGACACTTGCAATTGAACCGATGGTTAATGCCGGCAAATATGCCGTAGTAACCGGAAAAGACGGCTGGACTGTTTTAACAGCAGACGGATCAACTTCTGCGCATTTTGAACATACGATTTTAGTCACGAACGGTAAACCAGAAATATTAACGACAAATTAAATGTCAAAACAAGGTCCTATTAAAGTAGATGGTGTAGTTACCGAGACATTGCCAAACGCTCACTTCAAAGTGAAATTAGACAATGGGCACGAGATATTAGCACATATTTCGGGCAAGATGAGAATGCATTTTATAAAAATATTGGTTGGTGATAAAGTATCAATTGAATTATCGCCTTATGATTTAACAAAAGGTAGGATTACCTACCGGTACAAATAGCGGAGCAGCAATGAAAGTAAGAGCGTCTGTTAAAAAGATTTGCGATAACTGCAAAGTAATAAAACGCAAAGGCGTAGTTAGAGTTATTTGTAAAAACAAAAAACACAAACAACGTCAAGGTTAATTTTTAAAGTAAGGAGAAGATAATTGGCTCGTATAGCTGGTGTAGATTTGCCCAAAAATAAAAAAGTATTATATGGCCTTCAGTATATCTATGGAGTCGGCCCTGATGTAGCTTCGTCAGTTTTAGAAAAAGCCACAGTAAACCCTGAAAAAAGAGTTCACGAGCTTAATGATGAAGAAATAGCCCAGATAAGAGCAGTACTGCAAACCGATTATAAAGTAGAGGGTGCGCTTCGCAGCGAAGTGCAGCAAAATATAAAAAGATTAATGGATGTTGGTGCGTATCGTGGTCTTCGGCATAGAAGAGGATTACCCGCACGCGGTCAGAGAACACGTACAAATTCGCGTACCCGTAAAGGTAAGAGAAAAACAGTTGCTGGTAAGAAAAAAGCACCATCTAAGAAATAAAGTTTAGATAACTCGGAGGTTATAAAAATTTGGCTAAATCAATAAAAAAAGCAAAGAAAAAAGCTCACGTAGATGCTAATGGAGTAGCGCACATAAAGGCTACTTTTAACAACGTATTAGTTACAATTACCGATATTTACGGAAATACAATTTCCTGGTCTTCTGCCGGCAAAAACGGCTTCAAAGGTTCCAGAAAAAATACACCGTTCGCCGCACAGGTATCGGCCGAAGCTGCAGCTAAGGAAGCTTATGATTTGGGTTTGAGACGCATTGAAGTTTTCGTAAAAGGTCCCGGTTCGGGGCGCGAGGCTGCAATACGAGCATTAAATACTGCCGGTCTTGAAGTAAGCTCGATTAGAGACGTTACGCCTATTCCGCACAACGGCTGCAGACCGCCTAAGAAAAGAAGAGTTTAATTTATCGGAGATATGAAGTAAATGGCAAGATACACAGATTCAGTTTGTAAATTATGTAGAAGAGAGAGACAAAAGCTTTTTCTAAAAGGGCAGAAATGTTATACCGACAAGTGCCCTATTGAACAGAAAAATTATCCTCCGGGACAGCATGGTCTTTCGCGCCGCGCTAAAGTTTCCGAGTATGGTATTCAGCTTCGTGAAAAACAAAAAATTAAACGTATTTACGGGTTGTTAGAAACTCAGTTTAGAAATTATTTTGAAAAAGCTAATAAAGCTAAGGGAATTACGGGCGAAAACTTAATTAAAATTTTGGAAAGCAGATTAGATAATGTCGTTTTCCGTTTAGGATTCGCTTCATCGCGAAACCAGGCACGCCAGTTAATTAGTCATAGACATATAATTGTTAATGATGGACTTGTTGATATTGCATCGTATATTCTTTCGCCCGGTGATGTAATTAAAATAAAAGATAAGAGCAAAAAACTCGATATGATTCATAATTCTCTCAAACGAGTTAAAGATAGCACTTACAACTGGCTTGCAGTAGATAAGGCTTCTTTAACCGGTACGTTTGCTCAAGTACCGGAAAGAGCTGATGTTCCTCTAAATGCCAACGAACAATTAGTTGTTGAGCTTTATTCGAAATAGAATATAATTTTTTTACTAAAAGAGGATTGATAAATGAGCGTATCAAATATAAAGATACCGGATGCTGTTGTTTTAGATGAGTCGACTTACACAAATACTTTTGGCAGGTTTTTTCTCCAACCTTTGGAAAGAGGTTATGGAGTTACTTTGGGAAATTCATTACGCAGAGTGTTGGTTTCATCGCTTACAGGTGCAGCAATTGTATCGGTTAAATTTAGCGGCGTATTGCACGAATTTACGACTATTGAAGGAGTTGTAGAAGACGTATCTGAAATTATTCTTAACCTAAAACAGGTTAGAATGAAATTTCTTAACAAAAAACCAAACAAAATAGATCTTTCTTTTAACGGCGAAGGTACATGGACGGCTGCCGATATTCAGAAAGCAAGTGCTGAAATTGAAATTTTAAATCCCGACCTTCACATTGCAACTCTGAATAAAAGCGCAAAATTCGATGTTGAAATAAGAGTTGGTAAAGGCAAAGGTTACGTTCCATCGGCAGAAAACATTTCTCCCGATCAAACAATTGGCGTTATTCCTATCGATTCAATTTTTACACCGATTATAAATGTAAAGTACGATATTGAAAATGTACGAATAGGCGATAAAAACGATTTCGAAAAATTAACTCTTGAAATTAATACCGACGGATCGATAACTCCGGAAGACGCATTAACTCAGGCAGCTAAAGTTTTAAAAGAACATATACAACTGTTCATTAATTTCGATATTGACCAGGAAGAAGAACAAGCCGCTTCTCAAAAAGACAGCGAAAAAGAAAGAATCAAAAAAATTCTTCTCACAAATGTCGATGATCTGGAACTAAGCGTTCGTTCGCATAACTGCTTAAAAGCAGCTAATATAAAAAATCTGGCTGAATTAGTTCGCAGAGATGAATCTGAAATGTTAAAATTCAGAAACTTTGGACGTAAGTCACTTGCGGAATTGATGGAGATTGTAGAAACTCTTAATCTTGAATTCGGTATGGATGTAGATTATTACATAAAAGAAGAATTAGAAAACCAATAATTTTGAGTAGAAGGTTAGTTAAATGAATCACAGAGTTAAAGGCAGGAAATTAGGAAGAACCGCAAGTCATCGTGCTGCATTAATGAGCGCGCTTGCTACTTCTTTATTAAAGCATAAAAGAATTAAAACAACCGTTGCTAAGGCCAAAGAAGCAAGAGGTTATGTTGAAGATCTAATTACTAAGGCGCGCAAAGGCGGTCTTCATCATCAGCGTTTGGTTATGTTAAAAATTCACGACAAAGAAGTTGTTAAAGAATTATTTGCCGATATAGTTCCTAAAGTTGGCGACAGACCCGGTGGATTTACAAGAGTAATAAAACTCGGTAACCGGAAAGGCGATGCCGCTTCTATGGCTATACTGGAACTTGTTGATTATAACGATATAGCAAACCAGAAAGCTGAAGAAAAGAAAGTAGCGAGGGAAAGCAAGCGCGACGCAAAACGAGAAGCTGAAGCGAAAAATAATGTGCAAGATGCCAACGTTGTACAAGAAACTAATTTGTAAAAACAATAAACGCCTTTTCTCTAAGACGCCTCATTATTACGGGGCGTCTTTTTTATTGTGCTTTTTGTAAACTTTCTTTCCCCTATATTGTTACATGTACTTATCAGCCGGTTGAAAAAATAAGGGGTATACCTGGTTGTATTATTTCTAATAATTAATATAATGTTATGTTTGACAAACAAGAATTTGTAACCTCGGTTTATCAGCTTACAGAATTGCCGAAAGAAAATTTGCCCGAAATAGTCTTATGCGGCAGATCAAATGTAGGTAAATCGTCATTCATCAATTCTATTTTTAACAGAAAAAGTCTTGCAAAAATTTCCTCAACTCCGGGGAAAACAAGATCAATAAACTATTACCGCATAGATGATAAAATTTTTATGGTGGATTTGCCCGGTTACGGTTATGCAAAAACAAGCTTAAAGGAAAGAGCATACTGGTCCCATTTAATCGATGAATTTTTTTCGGCTTCAAAAAATGTAGCCCTTGCGCTTCACTTTATAGACAGCAGGCACAAGCCAACCGAACTTGATTTCCAGTTAAACGAAATGCTGCGACGGTTAGATGTTCCTTACCTTATTATTTTAAACAAAATTGACAAGTTAAAACAATCGGAACTTTCCGCCGCAAAAAAAAATATTACCGAATATTTTCCCGAGGCAAGTTACGGTGATAACCTCCTCCATTATTCATCCATAAAAAAAACCGGAAAGAAGCAAATTATTCAAAGATTTTCTTCTCTCTTTTATAGACCGTGAATATAAACTGTTGATATTATAACTAACTAACTTTATATTTCCACTTATCTTAAATACTATCAGGCAACTTATATTCCATGATGGACCGCAGACAAAGAAAACGTCTCTATATTTTTCTTTTAGTTCCGATACTGGCAACAATACTATTTCTGAGCAATGACCTTGTTATTAGAATTATTACTGTGTCCGTTTTGGTTATTTATGTCGCATTTATAATATTTCTGCGCGACAAAGCGTCATACACGGCTGATAACAACCCGGAGGACGAAATTGAGCCCGAAGAGTTTTCGGTATCAAACTCAAAACCGCAAACCGATCACGATGAATCATTTCAAATAGTTTCGAGGAATAAAAACTTAGAAGTTATAACCGCAGAAAATTACTCACCCGAATTTCATTCGCCCAGAACTACAATTGTTCCACCCGATTTAAAAGAAAGATTTGAAGAAATTGCAAACGAAGCTTTACCTGCAAATCTTGGGCATGATGGACAATTTGCCTTTGTTCTAGAAAAAATATTGATTGTTATAAAAGAAGCCTTTGCGGCAAACACAGCTATCTTTTTTTGGTATAACAAAAAGAAAGAAAAACTATCTGTTGAAAAATACATCTCGAACTCAACTGATATTACAAAACAAAAAATTGATGTTCAGGATGATATATTAAGCAAAATTGTGCAGAAGGGTGAACCGGAGTTGTTAAACGAAATATCACCGGTTGCCGAGATGGATGTTATCCGCTATTACACAGCCGCGCAGGGAATCAGAAGTTTTGTCGGAGTTCCATTATTTTATGATAAACAGCTTATTGCAATTATAGCAGTCGATTCAAAAGCCGCCGATGTTTTTGGCATAGAAACCATCTATTCACTCGGGCGTTTTGTACGTGTATTAACGATGATAATCTCACTGTTCGAGGAAAAACACAGCGAGTCGGTTTCTCAGCATCGTTTGAAGGGGGTGCTAAGTTTAATTAACCCGGATAAAGTTTTTGCGGAAGAGGAAGATGTAATTACTGCAGTACAAAACGCGGTGCAGCAGTTGATATTTTATGATGCCTTCGCATTTGTTTATTACCGTCCGCTCGAACAAAAATTTAAAACCATAAAAGTAATAAATAATACTTCACTAAAATACATCGGTCATAACCTCGATGTAGAACTAAACGGTACACTTGTTGGAAAATCTATTGTTACCGGTATGCCGGTTAAAATTGACGATACATCGGCATCCACGTTTAAAAGATTTTCAAAGGTTGAAGATGTTAGCTTCGACGGATCGTTTATTGCTGTTCCGCTAATTTACAATGAGCAAAATTACGGAGTGCTTTGTTTTGAGAGTCTAAAGAAAAACGCATATACAAATTCCGATATTCAATTTTTAAAAAGCTCGGTAAATATTCTTTCATTCATTCTATATTCCTTTTCAACACAGGCTCTTCTTAAAAGTTATCTTGCGGTTGATATTGAAACACAAACTTTAAATGAAGAAACTTTTAAAGAGCGTTTAAGTTCGGATCTTATAAAAGCAGAACAGACAAAAGTACCAGGCGCCGTGGCTCTGATACGAATAGATGACTTTCTCGAACAAGAATCGTTGTTCGATGGAAATCCGTTTCCCAAAGTATTAATGGCAGTATCCGAAACAATATCAAAAGAAATGACGCCGTTAAATTTATTCGGCAGATTTGGGGACAAACTTTTTGCCGTTTACTTTTTCAATATGACGACAAAAGACGTTTTTATTTGGGCCGAAAAACTTCGTGTTAAGATTGCCAGAAAACCTATTGCTGTCGTTTCAAAACAAACTACTTACACTGTATCAATCGGTGTTGCCTCCGCAAGCAATAAAATAGATGTCGATGAGATAATCTATAACGCAAACCTCGCACTACAAAAAGCAGTTGAGCAGGGTGGCAATAAAGTACGCAACATTAATTAATTCCTTTTTTCTTTTCTTTTAAAAAACAAAAATTAATATGAATAATTTATTTTTAATAATATTAGATGGTGTTGGCGTTGGCGAATTGCCGGATGCTTCAAACTACAAAGATGAAGGAAGCAGTACTTTAACAAATATGGCTGTTGCTGTAGGCGGTTTGAATTTACCGAATCTTCAAAAAATGGGTCTTGGAAATATAACCCCGATATTTGGAGTAAATAAAAATAATTCACCAATGTCTTCCTTCGGAAAAATGAAAGAAATATCAAAGGGAAAAGATTCTACAACCGGTCATTGGGAAATAGGCGGAATAGCAGTTGAACAGGATTTTACATATTTCCCCGGAGGATTCCCTGAGGATATTGTTGCAAAATTTTTAAAGCTAACAGGTTGCAAAGGTTTTCTCGGAAACAAAGCAGCGTCGGGTACAGAAATTATAAAAGAGCTTGGAGAAGAGCATGTTAAAACAGGATACCCGATAATTTATACTTCTGCCGATTCGGTCTTTCAAATAGCTGCACATGAAGAGGTGATACCTTTAAAAAAACTTTATGAAATTTGTTCTATTACAAGAGATAAAGTGCTTGCCGCTCCGTTATATGTTGGGCGGGTTATAGCAAGACCGTTTATTGGAACTGTTGGAAATTTTGCCCGGACCACAAATAGAAAAGATTTTTCTCTTGACCCGCCGGGCGATACAATTTTAGATGTGCTTCAAAAAAACAAAATTCAAACTGTAGCAATAGGAAAAATAAACGACCTTTTTAATTATAAAGGCATTGATGTAAAAGAAAAAACAAAATCGAACAAAGAAGGATGCGAAAAAATTATTAAGTACACCGAGAAAGTGAGTAATAGTTTTATCTTTACAAATCTTGTAGATTTTGATGTTTATTACGGTCACAGAAACGATTCGGCTGGTTTTGCAAAAGCACTAAAAGAGTTTGATGACGTTTTACCTGAAATATTAAATAAAATGGATAATACCGACGCGTTGATGATTACATCCGATCATGGAAACGACCCGACAACCCCGAGTACAGACCACAGCAGGGAATACGTACCGCTTTTATTCTACAGAAAAAATATGCTGCCGAAAAATTTAGGAACAAGAGAAACCTTTTCCGATGCAGCAAAAACAATTGCCGGGTTTTTTAATGTGGAAAATTCTTTAAAAGGAAAAAGTTTTTTAGATGAGTAGAACCGATATAGAAAATTAAATCAGTTCAAAAACTACCAGTAGATGTTATCGAAAAATTTAAAACAGCTGGGGTTAAAATTTTTCACCTCCGCAGAAATGTTTTAGAATTATTTAATGCTTTTTTTTATAAAAAGTTTATTTTACTTTTGTAACCGCCGAACAATTGTGAATATGCAATAATTGGCGTTGCGGCTCTCTTTTACTTATTGATTTTTTGGCATAGCAAAGAATATTTTGTTAAATGCCTAAAAAGGAAAAACTTTACAAAACTATTTGTGAGGTCTCAAGTGAAAATTCAAAAACAGTTCACAAACCGCGAGAGTCAGTCTCTTGATAAATATTTGCAGGAGATTGGAAAAATTCCTCTGCTTACTGCCGATGAAGAAATTCAATGCGCGAAAGAATTAAAAAAGGGCAGCTATATTGCTCTTGAGCGACTTATCAAGTCGAACCTTCGTTTTGTGGTTTCAGTATCAAAACAATATCAGAACCAGGGGTTATCACTGGGTGATTTAATAAATGAGGGGAACTTAGGACTAATAAAAGCCGCAAAAAGGTTTGACGAAACCCGCGGTTTTAAATTTATTTCATATGCTGTTTGGTGGATAAGACAATCGATATTACAGGCTTTAGCAGAGCAGGCGCGTATTGTACGACTGCCATTAAACAGGGTTGGTGTTCTTAATAAAATTGGCAAGGCTTATAGCAATCTTGAACAAGAATTTGAGAGGGAACCTACCGCTCAAGAGCTTGCTCAGGAACTTAATATGGATGAGACCGAAGTTGCCGAGGTATTAACAATTTCCGGTAAACACATCTCTTTTGACGCTCCTTTTGCGCAAAGCGATGAAAATAGTTTACTTGATATAATTGAAAATTATGAAGAACCAACACCCGATGATGAACTGAATACTCAATCTCTAAAGATTGAGATTAATGTCGCTTTAGCTTCTTTAACTTTTAAAGAAGCGGAAGTAATAAAACTTTATTTTGGACTTAACAATGAACATTCCCTCACTCTCGACGATATAGGGGAAAAATTTCATTTAACACGCGAAAGAGTTAGACAAATAAAAGAAAAAGCAATCAGACGGCTGCGGCACGCTGCAACGAGTAAAAATCTAAAAAGTTACCTTGGTTAAATAATGATATTAAAATACCTCTACTTCTTCCTTTTCGGTATAACACTCTTTATCGCAGGTTGCACTGCATCTTCAGGTTCCGGCAGGTATCAAACCTACGATGAAACTGAAAACAAAGGGAAAGATATTCGGTTTACTACCCATGATGACCCGGCGCCGCAAACATCTAATTTTCCACCTGATTCATCCTGGATGGGGCAGGTATACGATGAGAACGATCCCGATGATTTCCCTGAAAATGAACCATCGGTTGATATCTCCGAAATTCTTAATAAGTATAATTCTTCCGGCAGCGGCAGCGTACTGGACGCAGACAACAGTACGGTAAAAGAAAAATTATTAATGGAGATAATAGAATATTTGAATACTCCCTACAAATACGGCGGCAATTCAAAAAAGGGAATTGACTGCTCTGCATTTACACAAACTGTTTTTTATGATGTACTCTCAAAGCCACTTCTGCGATCTGCTCGCGACCAATATACGCAGGGAACTGTAATAAGCGGCAAAGAAGATCTTCAGTTCGGTGATTTAATATTTTTTAACACACGAAGAAGAGTTAAACCGGGGCATGTCGGTATTTATATCGGGGATAATCTTTTTGCACACGCAAGTTCCAAACATGGAGTAATAATATCATCGCTCGATCTTGATTATTACAGCAAGCGGTTTATGGGCGGGCGACGTATTGATGATGTTCAGTTTTAACTATTTCGGCGAAACATAATAATCATCAACAAAAAACGAGTTCAAAATATTACCGGTTTGTAATTGCGTTGGTTATAAACTCCAATTTATTGTTTTAGTTTTTACTACTTTCCGCAAATTATAATTTAATTCATTTATTATAATAACTTCCTGAGTTCTAACATTTAGTGCGGAATTTTCGATAAACAAAAAAATTAGCGCCTTATAATTTAACCACATCCAGAGACCAATTTTTCACTTATTCGCACAAGTCAGAAGTCAGGAATAGTATAAAAAAAATCCCTCTCCGTTTTTATGCGGGAGGGATTTTTTATTATCATTTATTTCCTATTAACTGCAGCCCGAGGTAGAACCACAGGTCATACATTTCAAACACGTTCCGTTGCGTACCATTGTTAAACTCTGGCATTCTGTGCACACATCGCCGGTATAACCGCGCTCAATTGCCTGCTTAACCTGGTTATTTAGTTTACTACCGTTGCCATTTCCATTACCGGTAGGTTTACGTGTAATATTAGCTCCTCCGGACAATGAATAATTGTAATTTTCTGTAGCTCCCTTATCGAGAACAACCAATCTTTCGCTTACAACTTCTTCATCAACAAACTCAGGCTCTGCAAGTTTTTTAACTATACCAAGCGAGGTTTTTGATTTTACATTATCTTCGCTTGTATCAACGTGAGAAAGATCATTGCGACCGAGATACGTTACTGCAAGTTCTCTAAAAATATAATCGATTACGGATGTAGCCATTTTTATTTTTTCATTTCCGGTTACCATACCGCTTGGTTCAAAACGTGTAAATACAAATGCGTCAACAAACTCTTCAAGCGGTACGCCGTGCTGCAAACCGAGTGATATAGAAATAGCAAAACAGTTAAGTAAGCTTCTAAAAGCAGCTCCTTCACGGTGCATATCTATAAAAATTTCTCCAATCTGTCCGTTATCGTATTCGCCTGTTCTTATATAAACACTTTGACCATTAATTTTGGCTTTCTGTGTGTAACCGGTTCTTCTGTCTGGCAGTCTTCTGCGTTTTGCAATATACCGATGAATTATTTTTTCCGCTATTCTTACAATATCGTTTTTATCTTTGTCTTCTAGAAGCGCTTCCAATTCTTCCTCGCCAACGCTATTTAGCGGTTGCGATAATTTTGAACCGTCCCTGTATAATGCGTTTGCTTTTATTCCTAATTTCCATGACTGCATATATGCATCTTTTACATCATCTACAGACGCTGAGCCTGGAAGATTGATTGTTTTAGAAATTGCGCCCGAAATAAAAGGTTGTGCAGCAGCCATCATTTTTATGTGAGCGGTCGAGCGGATAAAGCGTGTTCCTTTTTTGCCGCATTTATTCGCGGTATCAAAAATAGGATAATGTTCATGCTTTAGGAACGGCGCCCCCTCAATTGTCATAGTACCGCAGACATAATCGTTTGCAGTTGCAATTTCAAGTTTCGAAAAACCTAAAGAACTAAGCAAATTAAAATCGAATGAGTTTATTTCATCTTCATTCAAACCCAATTTGTTAACCAAAAAATCAGCGCCGATGCTAAACTTATTAAACGCAAAGCCGAGTTCAAAAACAGATGGAAGCATTTTTTCAACTTTAGAAAGCGCGTCTTCAGTAAAACCCTTTGCTTTCAAAGATTCAGGATTTATGTAAGGACAGCCCACAAGAGTACCTGAACCTTTAGCATATTTTATAATTTCCGTTATCTGATCTTTGTTGTAACCTAATCTTTCGAGTGCCGGGGGAACAGATTGATTGATAATTTTAAAGTATCCGCCGCCCGCAAGTTTTTTAAATTTTACTAAAGCAAAATCGGGCTCAACACCTGTTGTGTCGCAATCCATAACTAACCCGATTGTACCGGTAGGGGCAATTACAGTTACCTGTGCATTTTTAAATCCATATTCGGTACCGAGTTCAAGCGCTTTATCAGCATCTTCGCGTGCTGCTCTTAATAAATCCGAAGGGCAATATTTAGGGTCGATACCAACAGGGTAAATCGAAAGTTTTTCATACTCCTCGTGAGGCACATTGTAAGCCGCACGGCGGTGGTTGCGTACTACCTTTAGCATATGCTCTTTGTTCTTTTCATAATGCGGGAAAGGTCCCTGCTCTTTAGCCATCCCGGCAGAAGCTGCATAAGAACTCATATGCATTATTGCCGTAATAGCACCGCAAATAGCAAATGCCTCATTACTGTCGTAAGGAATGCCCTGAAGCATCAGTAATGAACCGAGATTAGCGTAACCGAGCCCGAGCGTTCTAAAGTTGTAACTCCGTTCAGCAATTTCGCGACTCGGAAATTGAGCCATCAAAACAGAAATTTCTAAAACAATTGTCCAGAGTTTTGTAGCATGGCGGAAAGCTTCAATGTTAAATGCATAAGATTTTGTATCGTAAAATTTAACAAGATTTAATGAAGCCAGGTTGCAAGCTGTATCATCAAGAAACATATATTCGCTGCATGGGTTTGATGCCCGAATATCTCCGTCTTCCGGGCAAGTGTGCCATTCATTTATGGTGCTGTGGAACTGAATACCCGGATCAGCGCAAGACCAGGCTGCGTATGCTATATCTTCATACAAGGCACGTGCAGAAAGTGTGCTTGAAGCTCTTGGTGCGCGGTTTTCTTTTTTTGCTTTTTTCTTTTCAGTTCTCCAATAAAGATTCCAGTCGCCATCATTTACAACAGCGTTCATGTATTCGTTTGTTACACGGATGGAATTATTGGAATTTTGTCCTGCTACAGTTGCGTAGGCATCGGAGTTCCAATCAACATCGTACTCAGGAAATTCAATAGTTTTAAAACCTAATTTTGCAAGCTGAATAACACGCTCAATATAATTATTAGGAATACTTACTTTGCGGGCTTCGAGCACAGCTTTGCCAAGCTTTTTGTTTGTCTTTTTATTAAAACGGTCATTCTCAGGATGTTCTTCGTAACATGCTTTCATAATCATGTTAAGATGAAAATTACAAAGTTTACTGCCTGCAACAAGCGCGGCTACTTTTTGTTCTTCAACAACTTTCCAGTTTATATATTCCTCAATATCCGGATGGTCTAAATCTATTGTAATCATTTTTGCTGCGCGGCGTGTTGTCCCGCCCGATTTAATTGCGCCTGCCGAACGATCGCCGATTTTTAAGAAGGACATCAGCCCGCTTGATTTACCGCCGCCGCTTAAAGGTTCTTCGGAACCGCGAAGATCAGAAAAATTGGAGCCGGTACCGGAACCGTATTTAAATAATCTTGCTTCACGCACCCAGAGGTCCATAATTCCGCCTTCATTCACAAGATCATCATTAACCGATTGAATGAAACATGCGTGAGGCTGGGGGTGTGTGTAAGCATCAGATGATGCAGTTAGTTCACCAGTCTTGTAGTCAACATAATAATGCCCTTGCGATGGGCCGGCAATACCGTATGCCCAGTTTAAGCCAGTGTTAAACCACTGAGGACTATTAGGCGCTGCCATCTGGTTTGCAAACATATAAAGAAGCTCATCATAAAATGATTTTGCATCTTCTTCCGAATCAAAGTAGTTCGCCTGCCATCCCCAGTAAGTCCAGGTTCCTGAAAGGCGATGAAATACCTGACGCGCATCTGTTTCAGCAGCGAATCTCTCTTTTTCAGAAAGCTGCTCTAATCTTTCGCTGTCGGCTTTAGACGGCTGTAACCAGACAGGTACATTTTTTTCTTTGACTTTTTTTAGCAGCTTTGGTACGCCTGCTTTGCGAAAATATTTTTGCGCAATAATATCTGTAGCAACTTGAGACCAAAATGAAGGAACGGTAACATCTTCCATTCTGAATACAACAGAACCGTCCGGATTTTTTATTTCAGAAATCCTGTTCTCAAATTTAATGTTTGATAATGGGTCTTTTCCTTCTTTAGTAAATAGTCTCTTTATATGCATTCAGTTCTCCCATTAAGGATTATAAAAAAATTGTTATTTATTAATAATAAAATTGAAATGTAAAATTTTATGTCGATGTTATAAGTTATCATTCAGTGATTTTTATGTTTGATTTGATTTTCCGGTTGTTGCTGCCGGCAAGCTAAGAAAAAACGACTTAAAAAAAAATAGATATTGTATAATTTCAAAAATTTATTTTTTAAGTGTTATAATTTCTACTCCATAAAATCGAATTTTTACCGGCAAAAAACAAATTAAATTTCAAATATGATAAAAAAAAATCGGTTAAAATTTTACGACTTGACACCTATTTGTTGAAGGAACTAAAAATTAGTTGTGTTTTAGTATGAAATTATGTGTATTTTTTTCATGCTCATAATTGAATAACACCGTCTATGTAACTGTAAGAGTAATTAATAAAGGAACTTATAAAATTGTGAGCGTCATTTAATGTTTTTAAAATCAAAAAAAAAATTAATATATAGTCTTTACCTTTTATAAAGGAAAACAATTTGAACGATGAAAAGATAATTGAGGTTAAGAATCTCTCTAAAAAGTTTAAAGACCTTAAAGCCGTTGATGACTTGAGTCTGAATGTTTACCGTGGAGATGTGTTTGGATTTCTTGGTCCTAATGGAGCCGGAAAAAGTACAACCATAAGAATGCTTCTTTCTCTAATCTCACCCAATCAGGGGGATATAAAACTTTTCGGAAAACCATTAAAAGAAAAACGACTTGAAATATTAAAACAGGTTGGGGCGATTGTAGAAAAACCCGATTTTTATGGTTATCTAACAGCATATAAAAATCTTGAGATACTCGGTGATATTTCGGGACACACCATAACAAAAAAAAGAATTATGGAAGTTCTGGAAATGGTTGGGCTGGTAAAACGATACCGCAGCAAAGTAAAAACTTTTTCGCACGGAATGAAACAACGGCTTGGACTTGCGCAGGCTTTGCTGCACGACCCGGAGCTAATAATACTTGATGAGCCAACTACCGGGCTTGACCCGCAGGGAATGAAAGAAATAAGAGAATTAATTCTTCATTTAAGTAAAGACCAAAATAAAACAGTATTTTTAAGCTCTCATATTTTGTACGAGGTTGAGCTTGTTGCAAATAGAATGATTATAATAAATAAGGGAGCGACAAAAGTTGAAGGAAACGTGGATGATTTGCTTAAAGCCACGAGCCTTAAAGTAACATTTGAAGTTAATGACACCGCAAAATGCGTCAGCCTTCTTAATAATTCCCGGTGGGCAAAAAAACTGCAGAGCGAGGCAAATAACAGGTTAGTATTTTTGCTCGATTCCGAAGAAATCGCATCAATAAATAAAATGTTTGTTGAAAATGATATTTTGGTAAGCGGTATAGTTCCTACCCGTTCGTTAGAAGAATATTTTTTATCAATTACGGAGACTGCTGCCTGATGTTTACTGTTATAAAAATAGAACTATATAAAGTTTTTAGAAAGTGGAGAACTTACATCGGGTTTATTGCAATCGGATTGCTTGTTCCCGTTATTCAAGTAGCAATGATGTTTGAAGGTGAACGCTCGCTCGATTTTATGACACGAAATCTCCAGCAGTCATTTGTGTTTGTAGGAAACTTACTAAACGGTTATCTCGTATCCTATATAATTCTCAATATGCTTGTTATTCACATTCCTTTTCTTGTTACGCTCGTTGCAGGTGATTTGCTTGCAGGGGAAGCGACAGCAGGTACGTACAGGCTGCTAATAACCAGACCTGTTTCGAGAATAAAATTGGTAACAGCAAAATATCTTACAGGGGCTATTTATACGAATATGTTAGTCGTTTTCCTGGCTGTTATTAGTCTCGGTCTCGGTTATTTATTTTTCGGTTTCGGTGAACTAATTGTAGTTAATAGTTCGGGGGTTACAATTTTTGCGCGCGAGGACGTAATGTGGAGATTTTTATTAGGTTACGGTTTTGCATCGCTAAGTATGATGGTTGTAACTTCACTCGCTTTTTTATTTTCCTCTCTTGTAGAAAATGCAATTGGCCCGATTATAACAACAATGGCAATCATCATTGTTTTTGTAATCATCTCAGCAATTAATATCGGTATTTTTCAAACTATCCGTCCCTACTTATTTACAACATATATGAGTTCTTGGCGGTTGTTTTTTAACGACCCGGTAGATTATACTGAAATAATGAAATCGGTTGGAATACTTACCGGACATATTGTTGTTTTATTCAGTGTTACGGTTTACCTATTTAACAGAAAAGATATTTTAACTTAATTGATATGCACGGAGTTTGGAATGAAAAAAATACTAATCTTTATTATTCTTTTTAGCGCGGTGATGTTCGGACAGAAAAATGACCCCGATGAAATTCTAAAAAAAGTTAAAACCGAATTTGAAGGTGTTCATGATTATGTGGTTGATGTTAATGTAAAAGTTGATGTCGATTTTATAAAAGTGCCGCCTTCTAACGCGACTATTTATTTTAAACAACCCGATAAAGTCCACATTAAATCCGACAAGTTTGCGATGCTTCCGAAAGAAGGATTAAATTTTACGCCAATGTCATTTCTTCAAAAAAAGCACACCGCAATTTTTGAAGGTGAAGAAAAATATAAAGAGGTAGAAACATATGTGGTTAAAATTATACCGCTCGGAAACGATAACGATATAATTCTTTCAACATTCTGGATAGATAAAAGCAATTACATAATCCGCAAAGTTGAATCAGCTACAAAAATAAACGGCTCGTTTACTGTTGAAATGGATTACGCAAATATTGAAAACAAATATCACCTTCCTTCGAAGATGATGTTTAGTTTTAACATTGATAAACCCGATATTCCCGGTTCTATAAGCGGTGATACGGACCCGGATGACCAGCCGAAAAAAAACAAGCACGGAGGGAAAAACAGTTTTAGAACCTCAGGCAAAGTAACTATCAGCTATTCTAATTATAAGGTGAATAAAGGGATTCCGGATTCTGTGTTTGAAGAGAAAAAAAAGAAATAAAGACTGTCTAAAGAATTTATATTACTAAAAGTATATTGAATCATTTTAGTAGTTAATATTTCAAATTTCTTGATTATTGTTTGATAATTACTTAGTTTGTTTTTGAAAATATGGTAAGGAGAAGGAAAAGATACTGAATGATGTATTAGCAAGGAGTAGATTATTGATCTAACATAATTACTAATCAATTCTTAGCGAGCATGATAAGTTTTTACCAAATTATCGAGCCTGAAAACAAATTCATTTTTACTGGTAATTTTGCTTTCTCCAGCAAAACTATTTCCTCCGGCGTTTTTAATCAATATACGATCAATTCAATAGTATACATTTCTATTATTTTACTTCAGCTTGAAATAGCTCAATACCAAATCATGATTATTTCCTTCATGCATCATCATTATCCATTATAATCACTGATATCAAGTAAAAAAAATATTTACTGCGATTAAATAGTCTAACTATTAAAGTAAAAAAAGTTGAGCGTATTACTTTTAAGTAGTGAGTGATACCTTAACTCACAATAAAACTACACTACTAAAATATTTACAAGGAGTTACTATGAAAACTTTAGGTAACATTTTATGGCACATCCCATTTCTTGGATTTGTTAACGCAATTATGGTTTATTTACTAGGGCTGTTATTAACAGCAACAGTTATTGCGGCTCCAATAGGACTTGGGTTAATGGAGTTTGGAAAATTTTTATTTGCACCATTCGGGCATGCAATGGTTAGTAAGTCTGAATTAAACATTGACCAAAACAAAGGATGGAAAGCTTACTCAACAATAGTTATGATAATATATTTCCCGTTTGGGTTAATACTTTGCATTGCTGCAATTTTCCAGGTTGTTGGTTTATTTATTACTATAATTGGAATACCTGCAGCTTTAGTTGTTGCTAAATCACTCGGAACGTATTTAAACCCTGTAAATAAAAAATGCGTTGCACAAGCGGTTAGAGACGAGTTAGACAAAAGAAAAGCACAGGTAGAAATTAGTAAAAACCTTGCTTAATTAAAACATTCAACAATATTCATAAAAATATTTATTTATTTTTAAGCCGATAGCAATAAAAATTCTGTCGGCTTTAATTTAATATAGATTGCCTAATTCGCACCTTCATTACCACCGCTTTATTTATATTAAACAAATTAGTGCCGCGTCGATTTATTAATAACTCTACATCCATTTTTTACATTCCGTTTTAGTTGCAAACTTGTTCTGTGTTTTATCAAATTTTTACTATTATTAATGCTTGAATGCTTCCACATTAAACAATTGTACTAAAACACATTATAATATTTTTATGTTAAATAATTGATGAAAAATATTCGGCTCAATAAATCATCATTGTTAAAAGCTGTAAAGTATCTTGAAAAAAAAGACGAACATTTGAAACTTGTTGTTTCAATGTATGGTCTACCACCATTGTGGCAGCGCAAATCTGGTTTTTCAACACTGCTTTATATTATTCTCGAACAACAAGTATCGCTGGCATCCGCAAAGGCGGCTTATAATAAATTACTTGAGAATTTGGGATCAATAACGCCGACAAGTTTTCTCAAGCTTTCGGATGAGGAATTAAAAATAATCGGGTTCAGCCGTCAGAAAACATCGTATGGTCGAAATCTTGCTGAAGCAGTTATTTCGGGTAGTATTAATCTGTCGAAACTGAGCAAACTTGATGACGATAAAGCAAGACTGGAATTGACAAAAATAAAAGGTATTGGCACATGGACATCGGATATATATTTATTGATGGCTTTAGGAAGACCGGATATTTTACCCAGAGGTGATCTTGCTTTGTTATCCGCAGTTCAAAAATTAAAAAAAATGGAGTGCCTTCCTTCGAATGAAGAATTTATTGCAATGAGTGAGAACTGGAAACCCTGGCGCGCCGTTGCCACTCGTATTCTTTGGCATTATTATTTGAGCATTAAAAAACAAATTATTTAACCCCCCCAAAAAATTCATTAGGAATGAATTTTTTGACGTAGACCGCTCATAAAATGTTTTATTAGAGCAAATTGCTCAAATCACGAATTCTGATAATTTTATCTATATATTCTCTAATTTATCCTGCTATTTTTGTCTCACTAATATAGGCAAGGAGGGTAACGCCTCATTTTATAGAGACTTATTTTGCCGGAATTCTATTGTACTACAAAAATATTAACACAAAATGCAAAATAACCCAGATAGAAAAATATAAGGCAACTTGTTTTCTTAAGTCTTTAGCAAGAAAACCAAAATAAACTCCTTTAATAATCGTATTACTCATCATCGAAATTAATATTGCTGAACCGATAATACTTTCTAAGGTTACTTGTTTGCTTATTACTGAAAGAATAAATGGATCAATATCGGTTACGCCGACAACCGCGGATAATGCCAAAAGTCCGCTGCTTCCGAAAAATTGTTCCACCAAAATTGAAACTATCGACAGGAGTACAAAAAGAAAAGCAAAAATTACCGCCGGTTTTATCTCAAAAGGGTTTGAAATTGTTGAAATGGACGGAGCATGGATGCTGTTATTTTTGTTGTGTATTAATATGGCAAGCAATATTCCTACAGCAAATAGCAACACTAATTTCCACCATAGTATTACTGCGAGACCAGCATTTAGTAAATAAATAATTACAAGTATACGCAAATACATCATGCTGCTCGCCAATATTGTAGCCTGAAAAGCTCTACCTGAAATTCCCGGATTTTTTTTTGCGATGTTTCCCATTGCAATACTTACAGCGGTACTCGAGGCTATCCCGCCAAGCAGACCGGACAACCAGAGCCCAACTTTGTCACCGAATTTTTTCATTAGAAAATAACCGACAAATCCGATGGAAGAAACCAAAATTACAATTTGCCAGATACGGTATGGATTTAAATTAAAGTTTGTGTAATCTTTATCGGGTAATGCAGGCAATACTATTACAGTTACTAATAAAAATTTTACAACAGCAAGGAACTCCGATTTATTTAGTTTGTCGATGTATTGCTCTAATTCCGCTTTTTCGGAGAGGAGCAATGTGGTAAATATTCCAAGCGCCATAGGAATCCAGATATCCGCAAGTAAGGATAAAACGCCGACAACAAATGTGAGCAATGCGGCAATTTCGCTCGTCCAGCCTAATGCACCGGTTTTCTGTTTGCCAAGATAAGATGCAAGCACCATTCCGCCTATAACTATTATTCCCACCGGCACAATAAATTCGATGTGCATTCTGTAAAGCCACGCGCACCCAAACCCGAACAAACTTATCAGCGAATATGTTCTTACTCCGGCAGTAAGTTTTGTTGTTATGGTACCGCCACGGCTTTCTCTTTCCAACCCTACCAAAAAACCTAATGCGGCAGCTACTAAAAATCGTAATTCGTCACTCCAAACAATCAGACTCATATCATCAACTTTGTGAAAAATTTTGTTGACTAATATATCTAAAGTAATTTTAAAATAGTTTAAATTGTATGCGATTTAATTTCTTTTCCCGTCATTTATTTTTGTTAAATCGTATCATCAAACTCAAGAGTAATGTGCGGGACTTCAACAAGTTTTTCCGCACAGTAATAAAAGCTAACGACAAATAAACATTCCTATTTTTAGAAATGTCCTTCAATTCTTATATTTCCATCCTGACCCGACATAGATTTTGAAGTTATCAAACTATCATTTATAAATAATTTAACATTAACTTCTCCGCTGTCGTTTAAGTTAGTTACGTTAACATAATAGTACTTGTATTTGAAAGCAACAAACTCTTTTTCAAAGGGTAAGATTTGATGTGGTGAAAAATGTCCTGCATCATTTGAGTAATAGTACAAATAAACTTCTTTTGAGGTTCCGGTAATTAAATATCGAACATGGTCTATTGTATAATAAGTGATGTTTGAAATTTCCGTTGTGGAAATTGAATCTGTTAAGACGCCTTCATAAACCGGGTTTTCAACTTTTTCGCATCCGAATAATAATAATGCAGCCAGAAGCAATAATAAAAATGATTTCATATCTATTCTCCAAATAAATTTAATATAGTAGGAATTATAATATAACCGGCTTTGATACCGAAATAATTATATGTGCCGCTGAGGCGGATATAGACCTTGTTAAATGGATATAACGACAATTCTACGACAGGCAAAAGAGAACTTGTAACAACTTTATATTTTCCGTTAGCATAATAACGGTGTTCATTGTAAAAATACTCCCCATTGTTTTCAATCTTAAAGGTATAATTTCCCAACCAAGTATAATGCATCGTATTTTTTACATATTGTATTCCCGCGTCTACACATAGGTAATTGGTAATATAATAAATAGGTACCGTAAGTTTTATAAACCACGAGTCTTGTGAGGTTAGTGTAAGTTCACTTCTATTCTCCTCCATTATGGAGTTATAATCTGTGCCGGTTTCTGTGTATGGCTGATTAATAATTTCTGTTTTCTGGGAAATGTTTTTTCCTGTTTCGCCCTCAAGACGGAGGTAGCTTAATAATTTAGGTTTCTGTGAAAAATGGTATGTCAAATCGATGCCCAAATTGTATTGTACATCAGGAAACTTTTTTATGAATGAAAAAGTTTTGTCGAATACCGGTAAACGGTAAGACTGCTCAACTTTGGAAATCATATTATAGATTGTGCCGGAGAAAATTCCCACTTGAAATGGAAGTTTGTCGTAAGAGTATTTTGAAAAGTAGTCCAAAAAATATTCCTCGGAATATTTAAACCCGCTTACTCCGCTAAAAGTCTTTAATGCTATCCAGTTTTTTATTAAATCAGAGGCGTCAATCGTTTTATCCTCCTCAAAATCGTATGAGCATTCCAGGTTAATTACATCCATAATTTTTTTTCGGTAATTGAGCACATTAGCCGAATAATCATTTGATGAGTCATACTTAAGCGAAGAGTCGGATACAAAATACATATAAGTGAAAAATGCTTCTTTGTTTTTGTCGTAATTAAAGCGAACATTAGATTCGATAGCATTAAATTCGACTGAACTGTTATTATTTAAAAATCTAATGGCTGTCGATTTTTCGGGGTTATTCGGAAAATTCTTCTGAATAGCTAAAACTTGCACATTCAACCAGTGGTTTTTTTCAGTGTAATATTTGGCGGTTAAATACCTGTGGTGGTTCAGAAGATTATCTTCTTCGTTAACAATTGACTGCCCGTACCGGCGGTTTATGTGTTCAATTAAGCTGTACGCAAGAGCTGGATTTACTTCCAACTTTCCTTTAAACTGAGCCTCGTACATTTGACGTGATTCTTCATCTAAACTTAAAAATGTTTTTGGCAGGAAGTTATGGTAAAGATTGATATAGTTTTGCGCATTTATTGCAAAATTTAAAAATTGAACAAATAAAATAGTAAAAATTAAACGCATGTTTTCTCCTCTAATTATTAATTGCTAAAAGGTTCAATCGGGAATTGCTCAACCTAATTTTTTCCCTTTCAAAAGTACATTTTTTTTCAAAAAAGTACAACGCGATTTTTACCTTACGTTTTGTATATTACAAATAAAATTTAATCCCTTTTTTAAATACTAATATGAGCTCATTAAAAAAATATTTTTCTTTTACCGACAAAAAACAAATATGGCGGCTTCTAATTTCGGAAACGAACAAACTTGTAATAGAAACAAGGGATGTTGAAAACAAGCAGGCTTATTTTTCTTGTTACGATCTGGAAAGCGGAAAAGCGATATTCACAGAATTTCAGTTCGAAGAAAAATTTTGGCTCGGTATTGAAGAAATAAACGATGATATTATTTATCTGCATAAATTTGCAAAACCCGATTTGCCCTGGCACCAGGGGATAACCGCGTTTTCAATTACTAAAAAAGAAATCATCTGGTCTAACAGCGAGATTAGTTTTTTGTTTTCAGCGGGGGATGATATTTATGCCTATAGAAATAAATTTGAGGGAAAAGAGTTTTTTTTATTAGACGGCAAAAATGGAAATATAAAAAAGGAACTCGGTGAAGATTCTGCTTATGTTAACCAAAAGAAGAGTGAGCACGAAAAGGATTTTAGCAATTATTGTTTTCCCGAAGCAGTTTCCACAAGCGCTCAAACTGCCGGAATTTTAAAAAAAGAAAAAGAATTGAATGCTATTTCAGGGAATATTTATTCTGCCGAAAAAAATGATCTTTTGTTTTTTAATTATCATCTGGTTGAAAATGACGGAACTTTAGCGAATGTTATTAAAGTTATGGAAATTAGCTGCGAAAAAGTTATTTTTAAAGAAACGTTAAATAAGAAATTAAAAGTCTATATACCCGACTCATTTTTTATTAAAGATGATTTCATATTTATTCTTAAGGAAAAAGAAAAACTTTTAGTGTACAAAATCTATTAACAACCCGGGAGTTATATGCAATTAACAAATTCCGATAAAGGTGTTCTTTTGTTAGCAGCTAGAGAATCTATTCAATCTCTATTACGGCAGGTTCCGCGTACCTCAATTGATTATAAGGAATATCCTAATTTATTAATGAAAGCCGGCGCATTTGTAACCCTTACTGTAGGTGGTCAACTCCGTGGGTGCATTGGTTACTTAACATCCGAGAATGCAATTTTTGACACAGTATGTGATGCTGCCCAGCAGGCAGCAATGAACGATCCAAGATTTATGCCGCTCAATATTTCCGAAATGGAACAAATCAATATCGAAATATCAGTGCTTACACCTCCACAGTCTATTCGCAGTTACGAGGATATAATTATCGGTCAACACGGGTTGATATTAGAAGAGCCGCAGCACCGCGGCGTTCTTTTACCGCAAGTTGCAGTTGAGCATAATTTAACAATAACGCAGTTTTTATCAGCTCTCTGTGAAAAAGCCGACATGGACTCATTTGCCTGGCGCGAAAGAATGCTGAATATAAGTGTGTTCGGGGCAATTGTGTTTTCTGAAATCGATAAAAGGAAAAGAACTTATGGCGGTTAGAAGAAAACCTGCTGTTGCAGGAATGTTCTATCCATCCGATAAAGTTGAGTTAACAACTCTCATCAAAGCTATGCTCGATATTTCTAAGCCAAAGGAGATCCCCGAAAATATAATCGGACTTGTTTCTCCTCATGCTGGTTATGTTTATTCGGGAAGCACTGCGGCATATGCATATAACACTATTAAAAACAAAAACTACAAATCCATAATCATCCTATCACCAAGCCACCGCGAATATTTTTACGGCGCGTGTATTTATAATGGCGATGCTTATGAAACACCGCTTGGTATAGTTGAAATTGATAAAGAGATGACCGGTAAACTTATTAACGGTAGTAAATATCTTTTCACCGGAACAAAAGGGCACGGTGATGAACACGCTGTTGAAGTTCAGATTCCATTTCTTCAATTGGTTTTGAGTGACTTCAAAATTGTGCCTATCGTAATGGGCGATCAGGCACCGGAAGTTGTAAAAGAAACCGCGAAACATATTGCCCTGGCTGCGGATGAAAATACATTGATAATTGCAAGTTCCGATCTTTCCCATTTTAATGCAAAACATGATGCGGCAAAACTTGACGCTCTTGTGGAAAGAAGAATTAAAGAATTTAATTTCGCGGCACTTCAAGAGGATATTGAAAACGGAAGAAGCGAAGCCTGCGGTGCAGGACCTATTGTTGCATTGATGAATGCCGCATCAATAATGGGAAAAAATAATGCAATTATTCTTAACCGATCCGATTCCGGAGATACTTCGGGCGATAACAGCAGTGTTGTCGGGTATCTGTCGGCTGCTATTTATGGTGTTTAAATGATTGATCTTAAAAGCGAAATAGCTTTTATAGGCGCCGGTAAAGCAGCCTTTTCAATCATTGATTCTTTTTATGAAAATAAATTAAACGTAACAACAATAATCAGCCGGAGTATTAACTCGGCAAAAAAAATTGCTGCTGCTTACAGCCTAAAAAATTATTCTGACAAAATAGAAGACATCCCGTCAACCTCAAAAATAATTTTTCTTTCCGTACCGGATGATAAAATTGAAGATACCGCCGAAAAGATAGCGTGTAACAATTCATCTTTAAAAGATAAATTGTTTGTTCATCTTTCGGGTACATACAGTTCTTCCTTGCTTTTACCCTTAGAGGAAAAAGGAGCGATGACTGCATCGTTCCATATCATGTTCACATTTCCCACAAGACAGCCTGTTAACTTTAAAGGTTGTTACGCCGCTGTTGAAACGGATAACGAAAATGCTAAAAAACTGTTATTCCAAATTGCTGCATTGGTCGGTTTAGAACCCTTTAAATTAAAAAGAGAAGATAAAATATTTTATCATCTTAGCGGTGTTGCCGCAAGTAATTTTTTATCCGGCATTTTATTTAGCGCAGAAAAAGCGGCAAAAAATTCAAATATTGATTCTAAAGATTGTTTCGCGATGCTCGAACCAATAATTCTTGGAACACTTAAAAATATAAAGAAAAGTGGAGCGGCTGCATCTGTTTCCGGACCGATAGATCGGGGAGATTTAAAAACTATTAAATTGCATTTAAGCGCGCAGAAAAAAAATACTGACGATGAAAATAAACATGATAAAATTTTACTTTTAAATTACATTGCCAACTCACTTACTCTTATTGATGCAGTTGAGGAAAAAAATAAAGTTTTAACCGAAGCTCAGGAAAAAATAAAATCACTTCTAATTGACAATCTTATCGAATTATCTTCCCGTTTATAACGGCAGCCCGGCAAAACTTAACTGCTATTTTTGTGTTATGATTGGCAAATAAAATTTTTTATTTTGCACGTAAGTATTTAGTTAATAATAAAATTTAATTTAGGTCTGTTATGGATTATACGGAAATTGTTTGGAAAGAGATATACTCAATAGGGGTAAAAGAAATTGATGATCAACACAAAAAGCTTCTTCAAATAGCCAATACATTTTTAAAAGCCAGGTTGGAGGAGAAAGAAACTGAAGTGCTGAAGGAAACATTTGTAAATCTGATTGATTATACAAAGTATCATTTCGAAACCGAAGAAAAGCATATGGAAAAAAACAAATATGATGGCTTAACAGAACAAAAACGTCAACACCAGATGTTGATTAAGCAGATAGTTCAGGTGTTAAATCATCTTAAAGCAGGCGAAACATACGCAGTTGACGAATTAGAAAACCTTCTTAAAAATTGGTTAGTAAAACATATTCTTGATCATGACAAAAAATATGGTGATTTTTTAGCCGGGTAACGAACAACCAAGTAGAACAAATCGCAAATTTCACCAAGGAAAAATTCCTACGATAACTGTTGGAAAATTTTCAAAAATATTTTTGAGATATTTTTCATATTGTTTATTGAAGTTGACTATTCGGTTATAATTACAAACACTATTCTTAAAATGGACAAAAATAATTGGCAATTTGTTTTGGGGTTATTTTAAATATGTTAAAAGGTTACAAAAAATGAACACTTTCAGCTTTGCATATTTTACTATATTAACACCCTATAAATAGAATATTTGGAGGATTCGGTCATCGAAAAACAGAAAAAAAATCAGAATGATATAATAGAAAAAGTAGTCTCTTTATCTAAACGTAGAGGCTTTGTATTTCAGTCTAGCGAAATATACGGCGGCTTAAACGGCTGCTGGGATTACGGTCCGCTTGGTGTTGAGCTTTTAAAAAATATAAAAGAGGAATGGTGGAAGTTTATGACCTTCCGCGAAAATGTAGAAGGATTGGACGCATCCATCCTTATGCATCCGCGCGTTTGGGAAGCCTCGGGTCATGTTGAAAATTTTACCGATCCGATGATTGACTGTAAACAATGTAAAGCCCGATTTCGTCTCGATACATTTGCCGAGCAGGTAAACGAAAAGAAAAAAAGAAAAACACTGGAAGCGGTAAAAGAAAAACTTACCGGCAATCAGCTTCTTGAAAAATTTAATATGATCTTTAATAGTGCCGATGGGCAGGGCGATGCAAAGTCTGCCGCTGCGTTTGAAGTGATGATTGAGGATAATGAATTGAGCCAGGCAGTGCTTGGTGAAATGAATTGTCCGCAGTGCGGCACAAAAGAATCATTTACTGCTGCCCGCCAGTTTAATTTGATGTTTAAAACTTTTATGGGTCCGGTTGAAGATACCGGCGCTGCTGTTTATTTAAGACCCGAAACAGCGCAAGGAATTTTTGTAAACTTCCTTAATGTACAAGGCGCATCACGGCAGAAACTTCCGTTCGGCATAGCGCAGATAGGCAAGGCGTTCCGTAACGAGATAAATACAAAAAATTTTCTCTTTAGAACACGCGAGTTTGAACAGATGGAAATGCAGTTTTTTGTAAAACCGGTTGATGATAAACAGTGGTACGATTACTGGAAATCAGAGCGCCTTCAATGGTATATTTCTCTCGGCATGAGTAAGGAGAATCTTCGTTATCACGATCATCCGACCGATAAACTTGCACACTACGCAAAAGAAGCTACCGACATCGAGTATAAATTCCCATTCGGCTGGGGCGAAATGGAAGGTATCCATAACAGAACAAATTTTGATTTGAGCCGGCATGAACAATTTTCGGGTAAGTCGTTAAAATATTTTGATGAAGAATCGAAAGAAAAATTTGTACCGTTTATCATTGAAACTTCCGCAGGTGCAAGCCGTTCGTTTATGGCATTTTTAATTGATGCTTACGATGAAGAAGTTGTAAATGATGAAACAAGAACCGTTCTCCATTTTCATCCAAAACTTGCTCCAATAAAGGCTGCAATATTTCCTCTTGTTAATAAAGATGGAATGCCGGAAATAGCAAGAAAAATAGAATCCGATTTGCGCAAAAACTTCAAAGTATTTTACGATGATAAAGGCGCTGTTGGGAGGAGATACCGTCGTCAGGATGAAGCCGGTACACCGTTCTGTATTACTGTTGATACTCAAACTCTTGAAGACCAAACTGTAACGATTAGAGAGCGCGACTCGATGGAGCAGGTGAGAGTTGGAATAGATGTGATTGGTAAATATTTGATGGATAAAATTTACTTCTAAGGCGGTTGAGTTTTTAAATGCAACTTTTACTTAAGTCAATTGTATAAGGCGGAGCGGTTGCTCCGCTTTTTTTATAAAAGTAATTCGGTTAAAAATTGAATAAACTGATTTTAATATTAACATTAGTAGTAATTTCCCCGGTGTTTCCGCAGAGCGGCAATTTTGATGAAACGGTAACGAAGGGTATTAAACAAATTTATAATATAAAATTCGACAGCGCATCGGTAACATTTCGCTCATTGATGGCTGATTATCCAAATCATCCCGCCGGAAGATTTTTTCTTGCTATGATCGATTGGTGGAAGATTCTGCTCGATATCGATAATGAATCTCGCGATGATATATTTTTTCAAAAGCTTGAAGATGTTATTTACCAATGCGATGAAATTTTGGATAAAGACCCTGAAAATGTAGATGCTCTTTTTTTTAAAGGCGGCGCAATTGGTTTCAGAGGCAGACTGCATGCTAACCGCGAAAGCTGGATAAAGGCTGCTGATGACGGCAGGGAAGCGCTGCCTATCGTTGAACGCGCCTCTCAGCTTGACCCGAATAATGTTGATGTACAACTTGGTTTTGGTATATATAATTATTACGCAGACGTAATTCCAAATGATTACCCGCTGCTAAGACCGCTGATGATATTTTTCCCCGACGGAAATAAACAAAAGGGGATTGAGGAGTTAGTTAATGCCGCGATTAATGGTAAGTACGCTAAATATGAGGCTCGATATTTTTTGGTTACTCTATATTACAGTTATGAAAACAACGCCTATATGGCTGACAAATATGTCGATATGCTCCGTGCTGATTTTCCCGATAACCCGACATTCCAAAGATGGAAAGGTAGAGTAGCAGCGAAGATGGGAAACTACGCAATTGCTTCTGTAGTGTTTAAAGATTTTTTACTCAAAGCGGAGGATAAAAAACCAGGATATAATAATCTTAATGCAAAGCGTGAAGCAACATATTATATCGGTTTACAATTCAGATATACAAATGAGCCTGATTCGGCAAAGTATTATTTAGAAAAATGTGCAGAGTTTTCAAAATTAGTTGATGAGGGGAAAGAAGAATCGGGGTTTATAATTAATGCTTATTTGTACCTGGGTATGATAAACGATACTCAAGGCTTTAGGGAAAAAGCACTCGAATATTATAACAAGCTGCTTGGAATGAGGGAGTACGGACAATCACACAAATTAGCAAAAGAATACATTGATAAACCTTTTGGAAAGTAATTGCAAAAGCGACTAACAAATTAACGGCAGCGCCGGGTTATGACTGGCAAAGTTTATACCGTTGCTTTTTTTGGGGGACAAGCATGAAAATATTATACCGATTCCTCTACTATTATAATTTCATCTTCTGTTAAACCATACAGTTCATAAACCATTTGGTTTATTTCTTTGTCGGTTTTTTCTATTTACAATGACGCTAACGTTTTATGGTATGGTGTCGTGCGGGATTACGAAGCGAAAATCCTTCAGTTTTCACCGACCCTTTTTACGAGTCACAAACCTTTGAAAATTTCTGAAACTTGCATACACTATACCATTTGTTAGCACAAGTTATATGTTTTATAATCTAATCGAAAAGTCAAGTTGTCCTTCTAATCCCAAGTGGACAATTTTTTGCAAAGTCGAAAGCCTAACCTCTTTTATATTATTTTCAATCTTTGAAATGTAGGATTTTGTAGTTCCAACTTTTTCAGCCAATTCAGCTTGAGTTAGTCCTTTTTTAAGTCGGGCTTCATGTAAAAGAGTTCCAAGTTTGAAATTTTCATAACCATTATCCAGTTCGTCTCTTTTTTTAGTTCCCTTTACGCCATAATGCTTATCCTTAAACTCATCAAGTGTCATCTTATTATTTGTTTTCATTTTCGTATTCTTCCTTAATTTTTAGTGCTCGTTCAATTTCTTTCTTCGGTGTCTTTTGCGTTTTCTTATGGAATCCGTTTGCAATAATTATCAATTTCCCACAGTCAAAAAAGCAAAAGATTCTAAAAATATCGCTTCCAAGTTTTATCCTTATTTCATACAGACTATCTGTAGACTCAATATGTCTCAGGTAGGTTTCTGGAATTCTTTCTAATTCTTCGATCAATTCAATAGTCCAGATAATTTTCGATTTTACCTTTTCTGATTGTTTTACAAAGAATTTATCAAAGTAGTCTTTATAGAAAATTGCTGTTCTATATTTTTGTTTTGATATCATGGGACAAAGATATGAGGTGTTTCACTAAAGTGCAACACCCTTTTTAATTTGTGCTAATGGTTGAGCATATTTGACTATGTAAATTGCAAATGTGTATAGCTTTATGTGTTAGCTTCTTCCACAATTTTTATTTCATCTTCTGTTAAACCATACAGTTCATAAACCATTTGGTCTATTTCTTTATCGGTTTTTTCTATTTTGGATTGGAGTTGGTTTATTTCCGATTTATAAGAATTGAAATATTCTTCCCATTCATCTTGTTGGTCGAGAGAAAGATTTATTCTTTGTATTTTAAGTTCAGAAAGAAAAGTTTTAAAATCGAAATCATAAAATGCAACCAGTTTGTTGCTGATTTTTTCTAATTCGAAGTTACTCTTAACACGATTAATAAATTTACTTTGTTTCTTTTGCCGCTCAGCCTTATCAATCAGAAGAATCTTAACTTTTTCGATAAACTCAATTTGTAAGTCATTAGATGCTAATTTGATTGGAATTTCTCTTAGGTCATTTAAAGTGAGTTGTGAAAAATCGTCTTTTGTTGCATTCGTAGAACCTTTGGTTTTTAGAAATGATACAAGACTCGAATTAATTATTGCCAACAAAAAGTAGGAACTTACATTTTCAGAATTTGATTTAATTACATAAATATCTTTTTTATTCACAAACTCGTCAGATGTTACACTTCCCATGACTCTAAATTGACGATTTATGAGTCTTCTTACTAAAATCCTTTCGCCAGTGAACCAATCGTATTTTTTTGGTTTTTCCTTGAGGTGATCTCCATAGTTAACCCAAGAATAATTCATTCTTAAATCATAGCGATATAAATCACCAATAAAATAAGGTCTGGAATCATTCTGTTTTACATCAGCAACATCTTCTTTATTTGGTAAAATTCCGCGAACAGATTCCGTTAATTCTTTTAAGGCAATAGAATTATTAAATAGTTTTGGTAATAATTCATAAAAAGATGGATTAAGGACAATCTTCAAAGATTCTAATTTTGTCCAGTAAGCAGATGGTAGTTTCTTCATGTTTATAAATTGCAACGTAGAAACTGAGATTGAAGCTCGAACAGGAAAATCATAAACTAAAGAATTATAAGAATTGGATTGCTGTGTTTTTATGATATATATTCCGGTATCAACATAGGCATCAGCAAAAACGTCATAAGGTAATTTGATTGCGATTTCAAGCTTTCCATTCTCTTTGAGATAATTCCTAACATCGATATAATTCTCGTTACTCTGCCAAGAAACAGGATTTATATATCCCCAAAACCTATTATTCTTAAGTAGTTGAAATGCTAATTGTATAAATGCAGAATAAACATCATAGTTCTTGTTAAATGCGATAAATTTTTTCCCCAAAAATTCTTTCGAATCTCCATCAAGTTCTGCTCCATACGGCGGATTCCCAATCACCACATCAAAACCGCCTTTATATTCGGGGCGGAAGGCGTGTTCGGGGGTGCAGAGAAATTCTTTTTTTAGTTTTTCTATTTCTTTTATTTCGGGCAGCTCGTGTTTATTGCGGTTGTTCCGGATATATGCTATGGCATTTGCCAGGTATTCGTCGTCTTTTATTTCAGACTTTCCGAACTTCTGCGTCCATACCTGCAGTTGCGTTTTTCCCCGTTTCGTAGTATCGTCTTCTTCCGACAAGGGGGCATGCCCCCTTGTTACTGCTGCGCCGATACCGCTTCCGGAAGTGCGTGAGCGGTCGCCATCTGCGGCATGCCCTCTTGTTACTGCCGCGCCGATACCGCTTCCGGAAGTGCATGAGCGGTCGCCATCTGTGGCCTGCCCCCTTGTTACTGCCGCGCCGATACCGTCTCCGGAAGTGCGTGAGCGGTCGCCATTTGCGGCATGCCCCCTTGTTACTGCCGCGCCGATAGCTTCGGCAGTATAGCCCCGCTTTCTATTTCGTATCTTCGCACTTACCGATTTTAGTTTGCCTACTATTTTCGATAATTCTTCTTCTTCACACACTAGCAGAATATGCATGTGGTCGCCACAGATATTATATTCCAGAACATACAGCTTATCTTCTATGGCAATATCTCTTACTGTTTCAGTTATTATTATTTCGTCTTCCTTATCGAACCATAGGGGTTCGCCAACTACAATATGGTTGTCGAACATCCGCTGCGAATACCTCGAATTATGGGTTGCAGTAGTAATATGCCATACTTTTTTCTCCTTTTCCTGAAAAACATTCGGGAATTCTTTATACCAATTAAAAGCTTTTTCCCCAGCAACTTCTGGATCGTCAATTAATGAGTTTCCACACTTTATATTATTATTCAACTTGTTAAGTTTTCTTCCTTTTTGCGCGGTTCGCAGCCAAAGGGAGAGTTTTGCAATTTCAACCGATTCTTCGTTTAAGTCAACGCCGTAAATATTTTTTTCAAGAATGTCGGTTGTAATATCAGATAGTACTAATCCGGTACCAAAAAGCTGTGCGCGTAAATCGTCAATTTTGCTGTGTTCGGTAATTAAAAAATCGAGTGCCTGATTTAAAAAAGCACCGGAACCACACGCGGGGTCGAGGATAGTTAAACTCAAAAGCCAGTTACGGTAATCGATTAGTTTATCATCAAGGGTTTTAACCGTATCTTTTTTCCGGTTTTTACGTCCCCGGGCGTAATCCTCGTCAACAATATTAAGTTCAGTACGTTTTTCTAAGCAAAGTTTACCAACGGTGTTTTCTACAATATATTTGGTAATATATTTTGGTGTGTAAAATATTCCGTCTTTCTTCCGTTTTGTTTTTTGAGTTTCAACTCTCTCCCCTTTTATTTCAGCTTGTACGTTTTCAATTTCACCAAGAGAATGTTCAAATATATGACCAAGAATATTTACATCAACATCGGTTTCAAAATTGTACTTGCTTAATGTTAAAGTATGTTTATGCAGAATATCATCGTCAATTAGAATGTTATCCAACATTTCATCGGGGGCAAACAACCCGCCGTTATACTCGTAAATTTCATATTTTTTACCTTTATAACCCGTATTCATATAACCGAAATATTTTTTAAATCGGTCGTATAAAGGCACATACTCGTCCAACTCCTCTTTTAAAGTTTTCCATTGTTTTACAATCTCGCTTATTGAATTTGGAGGAAGTAAGAGTCTGTCTTCGGCGAAAAAGATAAAAAGAAAACGGTCAAGTAATTTTTGGGTTTTCTTAAAAAGTAGTAGTTTATCAGTTTCGGAATTCTTCTTAACAAGGTTATTGTAAATCGCTTCGCGGAACTTTGAGTAATCGGCATACAATTTTTTTGTTATGTTTTCTTCCTCTAAAAGCGATGATTCCTTTATTTTAAGCGGCAGTCCGTTTAACAAATTGTCTTTTGCTAAACAAAGCCACATTAGCGCAAACTGTTCTTGTGAAAGGTTGAATAAATTAAAGTCGATGTGGTCTACCGCATTTTGTATGTAAAAACGTAGTTTTTCAAAATTTGACGTTATAACGTAAACACATTTGGGATGATGGTTTTTGTATCCAAATGCCTGCGCTTCAATTTTATCAATATCGGTTGTATCTGTTCCCTTTAATTCGATAACTGCAATAGGGAATGCTACTTCTAAGGAGTTTTGTTTAGTCAAAGGGGCATGCCCCCTTGATAGAATCGCTCCATCAACCTTTTTACTGTTTGCAATGTTTTTTAATTCAGTTGTCAGGTTGAAATTTGGTTGTGGATTCAGCGTATATCCAAAAATAGAAACGAATAGTTCTCTTAGAAATCCTTCTTGAAATTGTTCTTCCCTGGCATTTCGGATGTTTTCTTGAATATCTGAATTGCCAAAATATTCTTGGAATTGCTTGTATTTCTGGTCAATCAGAACAGCGTCTAATTCGTTTAAGTATTTTTTCTCTACCGATTTTTGAAACAAACTCATGTTATACTAATAATCTTATTATTAATTCGGTTATTGACATGCAAAATACAATTTTATCCCGTTTAAAATAGTCTTATGCCATCTTAATTTGCTGTAATTCTAAATTCAAAAAACCGACCGTTTCACTGCAATTCGAATTAATATTCTCAAAATTATTTGAATCTGTTTTAATATTTAATTTTTTTACCTAAGAAGAATATAGTCGGTATTAAATATTGGTTGTCCATTGCTGAAGCGATCTATAAGGATGATCATGTACTATTGATTCCCATCAAAGTTTATGCTAGTAAATTACATTTCTAAAATTGAACAAATCTAAAAAAAATACATTTCCAATTTATCAAATGGAAATTTCTTATTAAATTATGCTTACCATAAACCAGAATTATTATGAAAAAATTATACTACTTCTTTTGTTTCTTGTTAATCAACATCTCTGTCTATTCACAAACATATTTGCCCGGACTTTTTCCCGCCCCATATTTTTCAGAACAAACAGTTACGTTTGGTTACGAACCCGAAATAAGAGTTCATATCAATGCCCCATCACCATTTGAGTTTGACCCCAACAAGCCGGTGGGTATTGCTTTGTTCGCGCTGCCAAATGGAAATACAATTGAGCAAACTGTCGGCAAAATTCTTGAACCCGGAGATGATTGGCATTACGATATCCAACATATAGGTGCGCAAACCAGGTTTTTAAGACAACATGTAACCGATTATAACATTATTACGGTTTATCTCGAAACAACACAGAAAAGCTGGCCTTCATGGAATTCCGTACACTCTAATCATGCAGTAATTCTTAAAAATCTCGTTGAGTATTTAAAATCTGTTTATAGTCAGTACAACCCGTTTATAGTTTTAACCGGGCACAGCGGCGGCGGAAGGTTTACATTTAGTTTTCTTGATGCGTTCCCGCAGATACCCGCTTATGTAAAACGCATTTCGTTCCTCGACAGCAACTACGGGTACGAACATTATTACGGCGATAAAATTATCAACTGGCTAAATGCTTCAAGCGATAACTATCTCAGCGTTATTGCGTATAATGACAGCGTTGCTCTATACAACGGACAGCCGATTGTTTCACCAACCGGCGGCACGTGGTACCGCAGCCGTATAATGAAAACATATATGTCATCGTACTTTACTTTTGTAAATGAAGAAGATAATGACTTTATAAAGTACACCGCGTTAAACGGCAGAATAAAATTTATTCTCAAAAAAAATCCTCTTCAGCAGATATTACACACAGTGCAGGTTGAAAAAAATGGTTTTATTCAAGGGATGGTTTCCGGCACACCTGATGAGGGGGTGGGTTACGTATATTATGGTTCACGTGCTTACACTCCATGGATACAAATTAATGTCGCCCATCCTTCGCAGCTTACTATTCCGCCGAGAAATCCTGCTGCACAAAGCGGTTCTCAGTTTATGCAGTATGTAATAAATATGACTGTTGCACAACGCGAAACCGCCGTTTATAATGAAATCTCAACCGGTAACATTCCGAATTTTTTCCGTTTCTTAAAACAAATCGAAACAACTTTTCAGGATGCTAACGGAACATCTCATACCGTTAAATATGAAGTTATGCCCGATTACCTCGCAATCGGGTCCGATAGTGATTATTGCCGCATACCGATGGGTCCTATAACAGCGCAAACGTTAGCTGATTTATTCGGTGCGATAATGCCAACACCAAAACTTGTTGATAACATCTACCAGAACTGTGAAGTAAAGTTGCAGCCCGTTACTTATGCACCTGTAGGAAACCAAAATGAACTTGTGCCGAAATTTATTTTACATAACGCCGCAATAGATAGTCAATTCGCTATTGCGACAGGTCAACCCGGACAGCTAACGGGCGGAACAAAAAAAGATGTTGTTCTAAGTAATAAAATTGTTGATCCTACACGACCGGATCATGTTTGCATTTACGGATGGCATCAATTAAACGGGCAGCCGATTCAGCCGCTCACAAATATTCATATTAATACTTATATGGATTATAGTCATGGCATCAGATTTTTAAATAATGAATTTTTACTCGACGGCGCCGTAAAAAAAATGAATCAGATTTTAACCGACGGAATTCTTTATAAAGTATTGAGTAATGAAACCGGGGCAATGGCGCAGCCAACATACATTTCAACCTCAACAGGACCTCTCCAACCGAAATCATTCGGAATAAAAAGTGAGGGAACGAATAAAATTCGTTTTCTTATAAAAGAAGACCCGGCAGTGCAGAGTTATAATATTTACGGCAGCACTGACGGCATTACATTTAATCCGCCGCTTGCTGTATCATCAAACAATTTTACAGTTGATAATTTATCCCCGAATACTGTTTATTATATAAAAATAAAAGCAGTCAATTCACTCGGCAGTTCAACCGAATCGGAAGTGCTGGCTTGTAAAACAGGCGCTGAAAATCATGTATTAATTGTGAACGGATTTGATAGGGCATCTACAGGCAACACGTATAATTTTATTCGTCAACATGTTTCTGCGTTTAACCAGGATAGTGCAGCGTTTAATTCATGTACAAATGACGCAATAACCGACGGATTGTATAATCTAACCGACTACCATATGGTTGATTATATTCTTGGTGATGAAAGTACAGTTGACGAAACATTTTCTACAGATGAACAGGGAAAAGTAAAAACATTTTTGCAGCAAGGCGGTAAACTTTTCGTCAGCGGATGTGAACTAGCATGGGACCTTGATTTTAAAGGTTCAGCTTCGGATAAAAATTTTATAAATAATTATTTAAAGATGAAATATATTGACGATGCACCGAATACACAGTCGGCAACTTACTACCAATGCACACCTTTTACTCCTTCTATTTTCACGGGTGTATCTTCATTTTATTTTGATAACGGTGCACATGGAACCATAAATGTAAAATGGCCGGATGTTGTTAAAGCTGTAAACGGCGGTGGAGTTTGTTTAACGTACAATGGTTTTGATACTTCATACGGATGCGCGGGTATTTATTACAGCGGAATGTTTAGCGGGGGAACTTATCCGGGCAAAGTTGTTGCTCTTGCTGTCCCTTTTGAAACAATTTATCCGGAAGAAATCAGAAGCGAATTGATGATAAAAATATTGTCCTTTTTTGATGTTGCAGTATCTACCGAAAATAAATCCTCTATAGTGCCGGCAAGATTTAAGTTATATCAAAATTATCCAAACCCGTTTAACCCTGTAACAACAATAAAATATGATGTTGCTTCGGCAGATTTTATAGATATAACCGTTTACGATATACTCGGCAAAAAAGTTGTACAGCTTGTAGATGAATATAAATTAGCAGGAACTTATCAAACTCTGTTTAATGCTGCATCGCTTGCAAGCGGTGTTTACATACTTGAGCTAAAAGCGGGGGGGCAGTACATTCATAGATATAAAATGACATTGATGAAGTGACTTTGTTAAATATCTTTTTCCGCTTTAAGCACCACAGGAAATTTGGTTTACCTGATATTACAAATTGGTAAAACCAACTCTACGTTTCTGGCAATGACAAAAAAAAAGTATAAAACGTATTTGAAATTTTTATTAATATCTTTAATTTGATTATGATATTTTAATCATTTATAAGATGATTAAAAATTGTTGAGAGACAAGAGGAGAATACTGCTTCCTTCTCTGAATTATCAAAAAGAATTACGCGAAGGGTTTATTGTTTTTTTGGTGTTTTAAAAAAATACGATAAAAAATCTTTATCAAAAAGTAATAATAAATATGGGAAAACATATGAAGTATTTGATCGCCATTTCCATTATTCTCACGGGGCTCCTTACATCGTGTCAGCAGCTTCTTGGTGATGAATTTATGAAAGACTTAAATAGCGGGTCTTCAAAATCTGCACACAATAAAAATCTCAACCTGATTATAAATTCCGCCGAGTACGAAGTTTCAAACATTATGATTTACACTAAACCGGAAGAGTACAAAAATAAAGTAATTGCTACTCTTGGTTATTATGCTCAGGAAAAATTTTTATCAAAAGACGGGACGGTGTTTTATATTGTCGGTACAGCCAACGGTTATGATGCCAACTTTGTTGTTGCATTAGATCATCCACTAAAGAAACAAAAGAATATAAGCGAAGATGTTGAATCTATTGGTGTAGGAAATTATATAAGGGTATTCGGCAGAGTAAAAGACCTCAAGGAGTTTATTGTTGAGGATGGAACAACAAAAAAACTACCTGTGCTCGAAGCAATTGCTATCTTCGGCGCGCATGATACAAAATTAATAAATCCTTATTGGGTAAATTTAATGTACCAATAAAAATTGAGTAGATATTTAAAAATAAAAAGCCGCTTAAAAAAGAAAGCGGCTTTTTATTTGTTTTTATTTTATTCAAATTTAATCAACGATGCATCATAATCATCAACTTTTTCAAAACCCATAAGATTAAGTAAAGTTGAGGCGATATTAGTTAATCCCGGCTTTTCAATTTTTGATAATTTATACTCACCGGCATATTGAGGATCGTAAATTACAAACGGAACCGGGTTTAATGTGTGAGAGGTTTTGGGAGTTTTTACACCGTTTTTTTCTGTGTACATCTCATCGCAGTTACCGTGGTCGGCAGTAATAACTGCAATACCATCAAGTTCATCAATTACCTCTAATAATTTGCCGAGGCATTCATCCACTGTTTCAACAGCTATAATTGCCGCTTCAATTTTTCCACTGTGTCCAACCATATCGCCGTTTGCAAAATTCACTCTTCCAAAACGATATTTACCGCTTCGTAAAAGCTCTTCAGTTTTTCCTGCAATTTCGTAAGCTTTCATTTTCGGGGCTTTATCAAACTCAATTTTATCTGATGGAATTTCTACAAATAGTTCAAGGTCTTTGCACAAGTAACCCGATTTGTTTCCGTTCCAAAAGTAAGTAACGTGCCCGAACTTTTGAGTTTCGGAAATTGCAAATGATGTAACATCGGCTGTGCATAAATATTCACTTAAAGTTCTATCAATTGCCGGGGGAAACACGAGATAATTTTTCGGAATGTGTAAATCACCATCGTACTCCATCATACCAGCGTAAAATACATCGGGTCGTCGTTCTCTATCGAATTCTTTAAACTCATCTTCATCAAATGCGCGTGAAATTTCAATTGCCCTGTCGCCTCTGAAGTTAAAGAAAACAACACTGTCCCCGTCTTCAATCGTTCCGTTTGGTTTTTTGTTTTCATCAACAATTACAAATGCGTCAAGATACTGGTCAATAGCCTGAGGATCTTCGGCGTACATAGTTTCAACAGCTTCCTGTGCCGAAGAAAAAAATCGCGCTTTGCCGAGAATGTGAGCATCCCAGCCTCGTTTTACAATTTCCCAATCGGCGTTATACCTGTCCATTGTAACATTCATTCTGCCGCCGCCCGAAGCAATTTTATAATCATAAGATTTTGCCGATGCAATATTATCAAGTAGTTCCTGAAGCGGTTTAATGTAAAGCAGAGCCGATTTACCGGGCACATCCCTGCCGTCCAGTAAAATATGAACGCGAAGTCTTTTTACTTCAAGCTCCGCGCATTTGTTTATCATTGCAAAAAGATGTTTAATGTGAGAGTGAACGTTGCCGTCAGAAAATAAACCGATAAAATGTACTGTTCCGCCGGACAGCCCTTTTTGAACAACATTTTTCCAAACATCTGTTTCAAAAATTTCTCCCGATTCGAGAGCGTGGTTTACCCGTTTAGCGCCCTGCGCAAAAATTCTTCCCGCGCCAATTGCGTTATGCCCGACCTCGCTATTTCCCATATCATCCTCCGAAGGTAAACCTACCGCCGGGCCATGGGCGTTAAGCTCCTCATAAAGAGGCATTTTAAATAGTTTATCTAAAAAAGGAGTATTAGCTTTATAAACAGCATTGCCATCATATTCTTTACCGATGCCAATCCCATCCATTACAATGAAAAGAAGGGGACCTTTGCGTCCATTAAAATTTTTTAATTTTTCTAAATGTAATTTCATTTTATATTCTTATTTTTTGATGATTGAAGGTACAAAAATAGACACGCTTCCTTCTTTATGCAAAGCAAAAGGGTGTGGATGAAAGTTTCTTGGAATATATTAAAACCTTATCAATAAAGTTTATGTAAAATAACTTTGAGACTGCCTCATATTTTAAATTACTCTTAGTAAACCGGGGCGAAAAACAATTTACTGCCCGGTATATCAACTTCGGTTTTGTAAACCGAGTTAGTTTCATCTTCCGTAATAAATAATGTTTTCATCCCCTTGCCGCCGAACTCAACATTGCTCGGTTTTTTCCCCGGTGTTTTTAATTGGTTTATAATTTTACCTTCGCTGCTGATTATATAAATTATTCCGCCGCCGAAATGGGCGCAGAAAAGGTTGCCGTGTGAGTCGAATGCGATACCATCAGGATCGCCCCCTGGCAGTTCTACAAATACAGTTTTATTTGATATAGTTCCATCGGGGTGCAGATCAAACTTCAAAACTCTGTTCATCGCCGATTCGCAAACAAATAAATTTTTCCCGTCAATAGAGAACGCTATACCGTTCGGGAAGCACAAACTGTCTTCAACTAATTCAGCCTCGCCTGAAATTATATCGAGTTTAAATAATCTTCCATCGGGTTTATCTTTACCATAAGATTTCGGATCGGTAAAATATAACTCGCCTTTTGGTGAAAATGCAAGATCATTCGGACGGTTATATTTTTCCCCAAGATACCCCGAAGATAAAATATCTGTTTTGCCTTCCGGCGAAATTTTAAGAATTGCGCCAATACCGTAATCGCATGCGTATATGTAACCTTCGCTTCCGAAGGTTAAACCGTTTGATTGTTTTACCCTAAACGGTTTCATAGTTGAATCGATAAATGTAGCGGAAGTTTCACCATCTATTTTTGTAATAAAACCGCCGTAGCAGCTAGAAACAAAAAGAAAATTCCCGTTCCATGCGGGGCCTTCGGGGAACTGCAAATTATCGGCAATTTTTTGCCATTTGATATCCTGAGAAAATGAAATTGTTGTTGCCGCAAGAAATAATAAGGGTAATAGTTTGTTCATATCTGATTTTCAAATTTTTACTTCAAAAATAGTATATAAATATTTATCAAAAAACTTAATGTGGATATTTAAAATTCTTTATTTAAATTAACCCTAAACCTTTAGAGAGGGCTTTATGAAAATAATATTTCTTTTGTTATTAGGCGTTTTTTTTGAAAACACAGCGGCGCAAACTGATACAGATATCAATATTGATACGGCGTTTAACTTTGCCAAAAAAGGTATTTACTGGGCGCTAACAAATATGCCCGAAAAAAAAACAAAAATAGAAAACGATTTAATTGCAGACGACAAACTGATTGCCACCGTTAAATTAAGTAAAGAGGTTAACGGTGTAAAAATTGAATCTACCGGTTATTATAATTCGAGTGAGGTTTCAATAAAGATTTATAAGTCGTATACTATGCTTATAAAAGAAGGTTACATTCCGGATATACAATCGGACAAATCAAAAAATTAGCTAATAGAAGCAATGGAAAAATTTGTATGGAAGCAGTACGATAAAAAAAATGGCGATAATATTTTTACATGCTGCAATTTGAGAAATACTCTAATGCATCTTGTATCACTGAATTATTAGCAAACTTTATTATTTAATAATAATTTTCTATTTTAACTTCGGGTTCTGAACTGTTAGTGCTTTTTTGAAGGTTTTATTTTATTTCCATAGATTTTTATATCTGTCGTTGGTCAAAAATTCTTGTGTAAATTTTTTGTTAGATTATTTTCAACAGATTAAAAAGAAAATACTGAGATGAAAAAGGCAAATATGTTAACGAGGGATAACTTATTATTTCTTATTACAATCTTTCGCAGGGAATCAATCCGTCGTAAAAAACATACAGGAATGCTTTCTGCTGATAATAGGGTTAGAATATTGCTTTATCTTTTTCCACTTAAAAAATCCCATACTGTTTATCAATATTATCTATAAATCAGTTATACAAATTTGATAAAAAATGGAAATTATTCTGAGCTATTGGAGATGAGACAATTAAAAAAATAATTAAATTCGGAACAACCTTAATATGAGTCGATTTGTTAAATTTTATTCCAAAGACAAATTAAGGGGTAAAAAATTAAATGAATATCTATTCTAAATATCCTGCGATTCTTAATAAATCAACCGGCGGAAAGTTTGATAAAAAAATGAGAAAAATTCTTTTATTAATCTTTTACTTTTTATTCATTTCCAGCAGACTTATTTACGCTCAAGACACAGATACTTTAAAAGTTGAAGACATACTTAAAATGTCGTTAAATGATTTAATGAATATAAAGGTGATTAGCGCTTCGAAAGTATTTCAGGAGATTAAAGATGTACCAGCCACGGTTCATGTCATCAGCGCTGAACAGATTAAAAACCGGGGGTATTTTACGATAGAAGAAGCATTGTCCGATTTACCCGGTTTTCAATTCAGGAACATTGTAGGTTTTAACAGTTATGTTTTTATGAGAGGAGCACCGAATCAAAATAACCTGATACTATTATTAGTGGACGGGATACAGATAAATGAGTTAAACTCGGGTGGATTTTATGGAGGAGGACAATTTAACTTAGCTGATGTTGAACGAATAGAAGTTGTTTACGGACCTGCCTCGGCTTTATATGGCACTAATGCAATTTCAGGAATTGTTAACCTGATTACAAAAAAAACTGATGAAAAAGGCAGAGGGCATATTAGTCTCCTCGGAGGAAATTTTAAAACCGGCATGGTAGATTTTAGTTTGAATAATTATGATGCTTTAAATGATTTCGGTTACTCCCTTTCGGCTATGTATAAAACCTCGGAAAAAGCTGATCTTGCCGGGGCTGCTGGAGATAATAACTGGACGGATGATATGGAAAATTTTGAACATGATATTTCCTTATCTGCAAAATTAAATTTAAATAGCTTTGCTGCAGGTGTGGTTTACCAAGAGAAACAAACCTCCAAGACAACCGATTATAAATCAGTAGGGGATAAGTATCTCGACAAAAATACTTTGTGGGACATTGCATTTTTAAACGGTTATTTAAAATACACAAACGACAAAATTGATGATTGGGTATTTCAGTCAACTCTTTATTACCGGAATGCAACAGTAAAACCGAATAGCATCGATCATATAATAAAAGCTACCGATTCAACTGCAGGAAATCAGGCGGCATATTATCGACCTAATCAATTAGTTGGTTTCGAGAATCAAATAAATTACAGCGCTACTGAAAGACTTATGATTATTGGCGGGTTAATTGGCGAGATTGAACAACTTTCAGACGGGTTTTCAATAGCTATCAGCAGTTCACAGAACATAGCGCCACCGGAACCAGAAAAACCCGAACAATTACACAACAGCCTTTTTAGTTATTTCGTACAGATCAACTATAAATTATTTGATCAATTATCATTTGTTGGCGGACTCCGGCATGATATTTCAAATTATTATGGTCAGGTGGTCACGCCTCGAACCGGGCTTGTGTTTAATGAAAACAAGTTTACTGCAAAATTTCTATACAATGAAGCATTCAGAGCGCCAAAACCCTGGGATTATAATTATGGGGTAGGAAATCATTCTTTAAAGCCGGAAAAAATGCGGTCATTTGAATTAGCTTTATCTTACCTTGTGCTTGATAATTTCTCCGTTGGATCATCAATTTATAAAAATTTAATTAAAGATAAATTGACAAGGCAATCTGTGGCTGACGGGGAACGATGGATCAATAAAGACAGACTCAATACTTTTGGTTTTGAAATATATAGCAATTATTCAATAAACGACTGGACGATTTATTCAAATTATTCATATTCTGATTCACAAGATAAGGATGGCGTCTTTGTTCCGGAAATTTCAAAACACACCGCTAATGCCGGCATCACTTATTCGTACAGTTCAAATATTAATATTAATCTAAGGGCTAACTATCTGGGCGGGCGTAAAAATCCTGCTATTATGCCAACCACCGGTAATGATGTTATTAATGATGCACTTTTATTTCATGGCTGTATTTCATATTTAGATTTGGACGGATTCGATATTCAATTAAAAGTAAGTAATATTTTCAATAAAGAATATTACCACCCTTCTAACCGGTTTGCAGGTAGATACAGACAACCGCAGAGAACAATTACTTTAAAGCTTAGTTATAATATTTAAGTGAAAATAGAAAATTTAATTTTATCATAGAAAAACAAAAATCAAATAGAAAATAAATATTTGGAAGAATTTTTTATAAATAACATAAAATGGTTAATCATTCAAATAAGTGTATTAATCTTTCTTCTTAGTCCCCCGGGCACATACGCTCAGACAAGGGAATATTTATTAAAAGCAGGATACATTGAAAAATTTACGCATTTTATCGAATGGCCGGAAGCAAAAAATGTTAGCGATAACAGCAACAAATTCTTAGTAGCTGTTATCGGTGAAAATAAATATGGAAACACAATTGAAAGAATATTTGATAAAGTTAAAGTAAAGAACAAAATCGTACAGGTTAGATATATAAGATCGGTTTCTGAAATTGATAATTGTATGATATTGATTATTTCGGGAATAAAAAAAAATCAACTTGAAGAAATTTTAAATTATACTTCGGGGAAACCAATATTGACAATCGGCGACACTAAAGGGTACGGAAAAAAAGGCGTTTTAGTAAATCTGTTTATTGACGATAATTTTATTCGTTATGAGATTAATCGTTCTGAATTAGATAAATCCGATCTTAAGGTAAGTAGTTTGCTTCTCACTTCAGCAAAGATTGTGAAAACCGATGAATAAATTTATAAACAAACTCTCGATTAAGAATAAAATAATATCTATTATTTTATTTGTTTCTCTTACTGTCATCTCTTGTGGATTTGCATTCATTGCCAAATGGGATTTTGATCGCTTAAAGGCTGAGATTCAAGCAAACTTGATATTAGATGCCAAGTTGATAGGAGATTATTGTGTTGTTCCGTTAACATTTGGCGATAACCGCCAGGCGAATGAAGCATTAAAAAGGTTAAAATTTCTTGAATCTGTTGAAATAGGTTATCTTTTTGATAAGACGGGAAAACTTTTTGCGAAGTATCCGGATACGATAGAAACAGTTTCTCTTCCGGTTGTTGCACCTTATCCGGAATTCCGCTATGAAGGTGATTATTTTTTTGTGAGAGAACCAATTTATTTTCAAGGAGAGATAATAGGAACACTTTTCATTAAGGCAAACTCAAACTCACTTGAAATTAGAAATCAAAAACTACTTATAACAATTTCGTTTTTGCTTATACTTCTGGGTGTAATATCTTTTTTGCTTGCAATAAAGATGCAGAAAATTATTTCAAACCCAATAGTTTCTCTTAAAAATCATATCAATAAGATTGCCTTAACGCAAGATTTTTCAACGCGTGTTACTAAACCGTATGAAGATGAAACCGGAAACCTTTATGACGGATATAATGAATTGCTTGAAACAATTGAAAACAAAAACAAAGAAATGCACAACCTGATTTTTCAGTTGAGAGAAAGTAAAACAATGCTGAATACCATCCTCGATACCGTGCCGCAATCTATTTTCTGGAAAGACTGCAGCAGCGTTTATCTCGGTTGTAATAAAATTTTTGCAGAAGCGGCTGGAATTGAAAAGCCGGAATTGATTATAGGGAAAACAAATTTTGATTTGCCATGGAAACAAGAAGCAGAAAAATACCGCGAAGATGATTTGGAGGTTATTAACAGCGGTTTGCCTAAGTATCACATGATAGAGCCGCTTGTTAGGGCTGACGGGAAAAATCTATGGATTGAAACCTCTAAAATACCCCTAAAGGATACGGATGGTAATGTTAATGGGCTTTTAGGAGTTTTAGATGATATTACTGAACGTGTTAAAGCTGAAGAAGAGTTAAGATATGAACGCTCTCTATTAAGGACAATTATCGATAATCTGCCTGATGCAATTTATACTAAAGATATAAACTGTTGCAAGACTCTTGCTAATAAAGCCGATTTAAAGAATATGGGTGCAAAATCTGAAGCCGAAGTTTTAGGAAAGGATGACTTCGCTTTCCACCCGAAAAAATTGGCGGAAGGATTTTTTGCTGATGATCAATTTGTAATTAAAACCGGGCAGCCATTACTTAATAAAGAAGAATTTGTGGTGAATGAAAAAGGAGAAAAAACATGGCTGCAAACTTCCAAATTACCATTGAGAAGTGAGAATAATCAAATTATTGGGTTAATAGGTATAGGGCACGATATCACTGAGCGTAAAAAAGCAGAAGATGAGCTGCGCATTAACCAGGAACATCTTGAAGAATTAGTGGAAATACGGACAATAGAGTTAGAAGATGCAAAAGAACGAGCCGAATCGGCTGATCGTTTGAAGTCTGCTTTCCTTGCTACAATGTCTCACGAGTTAAGAACTCCTCTCAATTCAATAATAGGATTTACAGGAATTTTGTTGAGAGGGCTTGCAGGTCCGTTAAATGAAGAGCAGGCAAAACAATTAAAAATGGCGAAAGGGAGCGGACAACACCTGCTTGCACTCATTAATGATGTATTAGATATTTCAAAAATTGAAGCCGGGGAACTTGAAGTTTCTTTCAAACCATATGATTTTGTAAAATCTGTAAATAAAGTTATTTCTATTGTGCAACCGCTTGCTGACAAAAAAAAATTAGATCTGCGTTTAAATATATCTAACGATATTGAGACTATTGTGAGTGATGAGAGAAGAGTTGAGCAGGTTTTGCTGAATATAATAAATAATGCAGTTAAGTTTACAGAAAGCGGGTATGTTGAAATTAGTTGTAGTGTTCAGGATGATCAGTTATTAGTAAAAGTATCGGATAAAGGGATTGGTATTGCCCAAGAAGATTTAGGAAAACTATTCAAGCCATTTAGTCAAATAGACACAGGAACTACAAGAAATTACGAAGGAACCGGTTTAGGTTTATCAATCAGCAAAAAACTGGTTGAAAAATTAGGCGGCACAATAACCGCAGAAAGTAAAGTAAATGTCGGAAGCACTTTTATCATTACATTACCTATAAAAGGAGTTTAGATTTATGAAGCCCAAAGTCTTGATAATTGAAGATAACGAACAAAACATGTATATGGTTACTTATCTGCTTGAAAATACAGGTTATGAAGTAATCCAATCGTTCAATGGAATTGATGGAATTGAAAAAGCACGCCAAACACATCCGGATATAATCCTTCTCGATATTCAATTACCGGAAATGAATGGTTATGAAATTGCGGGTGAACTAAAAAAGAAAAAAGAATTGTCCGGGATTCCAATCATTGCCGTTACATCTTATGCAATGCTGGGCGATAAAGAAAAAGCGTTAGAAGCCGGGGCTACCGGGTATATTGAAAAACCAATTGATCCTGATACTTTTATTTCGCAAATGGAAGTTTTTCTTCCGCCTCATTTGCTGCAAAGGAGCTGAAAATGAAAAAAAAAGTTCTAGTTGTCGATGATAAATCAGAAAACTTATACCTGCTTGAGTTAATTCTAAAAGGAAGCGGTTATACGACCATTTCGGCTAAAAACGGTGAGGAAGCATTAGGTTCTGCCCGTAATGATATTCCGGATTTAATTATTACCGACATTCTTATGCCCGTTATGGATGGATTCACTTTATGCCGGGAATTTAAAAAAGATGAGATGCTTTGTAACGTCCCTTTTATTTTTTACACTGCAACATACACTGACCCAAAAGATGAAGACTTTGCTCTTAGTCTTGGGGCGGATAGGTTTTTACTCAAACCACAGGATCCGGATGAGTTTATCACAATTATAGAAGATGTTCTAAAAGAGACAAAGAAAAAAAGTGTTAAAACTCCGGAAATATCTTCTACACCGGAAAATGTAGTTTTACATGAGTATAGTGAGGCTTTAGTGCGGAAACTTGAAGATAAAATGTTTCAGGCAGAGCAAGCGGAAAAAGAGGTTCGGAAATATAATATAGCGCTTCTTAGAGAAATTGAAGAGCACAAACAAACCGAGAATTTGTTGCGCGAAAGTGAAGAACGTTTTCGGATTTTGTATAATGATGCGCGGATTGGTTTATACAGAACAACCCCCGACGGGAAAGTATTAATGGCAAATAAATACTTGATCGAAATGCTTGGTTTCTCATCACTTGAAGAACTTACCGAAAGGAATCTCAACAAATCCGGTTTAGAATTTATCAATCAACGAAAACGATTTATTGAGCAAATTGAAAAGTATGGGGAGGTAAAAGATTTTGAGTCAAAGTGGATCGGTAAAGACGGAAAAGAAATATTTATTCGTGAGAGTGCGCGGCTAATTTGTAACGAAAGCGGGAAGAAGTTATACTATGATGGAATGGTAGAAGATATCAGCGAGAAAAAACAAACTGAATTTGCTTTGAAAAAGAGCGAGCGCTTGTTTTATACCCTCGCTAATGTTTCTCCAGTAGGGATTTTCAAAACCAATGATTCGGGTGAAACAACCTACGTTAACCCGAAATGGTGTCAAATATCAGGATTAACCCAGGAAGAAGCTTTAGAGAATAACTGGCTAAATGCCGTTCATCCGGATGATAGAGAGAAGCTAATTTCTGGATGGCAAGAAGCAGTAAAACTTCGGAAATCCTCCTATTCTGAGTATCGTTTTTTACATAAAGATGGAGCTATTATAAATGTAATGGGGCAGGCGGTGCCCGAAAAAAATTCAGAAAATAAGATAATCGGATATATTGGAACAATAACCGATATTACCGGGCTAAAACATGCTGAGGAAGAAATAGCGATGCTTGCTAATGCACTAAAAAGCATCAACGAATGTGTTAGTATAACCGATATGAAAGACAATATAATTTTTGTGAATGAATCATTTATAAAAACTTATGGTTATAATGAAACTGAATTAATTGGAAAACCAATGACCTTAGTCCGTGCTTCAAACAACACTCCGGAGGTTGTAAATAATATTTTACCCTCTACACTTCTTGGCGGGTGGTCGGGCGAATTATTAAATAGAAGGAAAGATGGGAGTGAATTTCCGATATATCTTTCCACAACCATAATACCCGATAAAGACAATAATCCTGTGGCTTTGATCGGGGTTGCAAAAGATATAACGGGCACCAAACTAAACGAGCAAGAACTGATAAAAGCAAAAGAATTTGCCGAGCATTCAAACAAGATGAAAGATGCTTTTATTGCAAATATTTCACATGAAATTAGAACGCCTCTGAACGGTGTTTTGGGAATGACAAGCATCATCAAAGAAATTTACTCCCAATACATCAAAGAAAATGAGGCAGAATACTTTACTGCCATTAAGGAATCATGCGAAAGAATTGTTAGGACAATTGACTTAATATTAAATTATTCACAATTAGAAACCGGTACATTTGTCATTAATCCTAAAGCTATAGAACTTACAGCGATTTGTGATAGTATCGCTAACCAATTCGATATGAGGGCGAAATCTAAATCACTTTCGTTATCATTCCAAAATAACCTAGGCCCAACTTTTATTTTTGCTGATGAGTATTCTATTTTTCAGGTAATATTTTACCTTGTAGAAAATGCAATTATATATACGAAAAGTGGTTTTGTTAAAGTTGAACTTTACCGAAATGCTCTAGATGAGGTTTTGCTTGATGTAGCTGATAGCGGCATTGGAATTAGCGAAGAGTATTTAGACTACGTGTTTCAACCATTTAGACAGGAACAAATGGGTTATAACAGAGAATATGAGGGGCTGGGATTGAGCCTTGCCCTTGTTAAAAAAATCCTCGATATGCACAATGTAGACATATCTGTTAAAAGCAAAAAGTGGGAGGGAACTATTTTTACAATAAATTTTGGAAAACAGGCAAAAACCCTTGAGGGAAAAAGCACAATTATAAATAACAACTCCAAAGTTGATTTTAACGAAGCTAAACTTGACAAGGTTGTCCTAGTAGTGGAAGATGATTATGTAAATCAAATGACAATAAAAAAATTTATAACCAAAAAGTATAAAGCTCTTGTAACCGACTCTTATGATGGAGTAATGGAGATACTTAGAAATAATAGAGTTGATTTAATCTTGATGGACATCTCCCTGAAAGGGAAAAAAAACGGATTAGAAATAACAAAGGAAATTAAGGTTTTGAAAGAATATAACTTTATCCCTATTATTGCTGCAACCGCCCATTCTTCCGAGCGTGATAGAATGGAGACAATTGAAGCAGGATGTGATGATTATTTATCAAAACCTTTTTCGATGAATCAATTGCTCAACAAAATTGATAAGTTTTTGCTTTAATTATATTGCTTTTTAATATTTAGCAAAAGTAAACCGGTTATTTTCAGATTTTCAGCAGGGCTTTCTTTCTTATGGAATATTCGAACAATATCGCAAATTGTTAGTCATTGCCGGTCGGCACAGTAAAGAAGAACGTACTTCCTTTTCCTTTTTCACTTTCCACCCAAATGCTTCCCCCGTTTTTTTCTACAAATTCTTTGCATAATATTAAACCCAGTCCTGTGCTGGGTTCGCCATCGGTTCCAATGCTGCCAACCTTCTCACCTATTTTGAATAGTTTATCCACGCTGTCATCAGGAATACCAATACCGTTATCACTAACAGAGATTTCAACAAGTCGATTCTCTTTTAAGTTTGCATTGATGGTAATTTGCCCCCCTTTGTTCGTAAATTTTATTGCATTAGATAAAAGGTTTCGTAATGTAGTATTAATCATATTTTCATCCGCGAAAACTTTTTGGTTTTCGGGTAATCTATTCAAAAAAATTATTCCCTTTTTTGCCGCAAGTGGGTTAATGGTTTCAATGATACGATTAACCATTTCTTTTAAATTGCAATAAATGGGTACAAATTCTATAGTGCCATCTTGTATTCTTGCCCAGTTTAACAGATTTTGTAAAAGCTTAAAAATGTTTAATGCCGATTGATTCATCTCTTTTGCAAGCGTCGATATTTCCAATGTGGAAATATTGTCGATGTCGGTGGACATTAGTTCGGTTAGTCCCAAAAATCCGTGTAACGGACTTCTCAAATCGTGTGCGATAATAGAGAAAAATTTATCTTTTGTTGAGTTTAGTTCTTTTAGCTGTTCGTTCTGCTGTTGGATAATTAATTCTTCCTTTTTACGCTCTGTTATATCTTCAACTATGGCAATATGAAAATATGTTTGCGTTTTATCGCCGGCTGTCAATAATGGCGACGTAGTCAGATTGCCCCATAGAATGGATCCATCTTTACGTATATAGCGCTTTTCATATGCAGCCACAACAAATTTCCCTTCTATCAGCTGTGCATTCTTATCAATATTTATTTGAATATCTTCAGGGTAGGTAACATCCATGAACGTCTTTTGTAACATTTCTTGCTTCGTATAACCTAACAAGTCACAATATTTTTGATTGATGTTGATGTATTGTCCCGTCCTGGTATTTAATAAAGCAACACCAACAGCAGCCTGCTCAAAAATCGCCCTAAACTGTTCCTCACTTTCTTTCAGTTTAGATGTTTTCTTCTTTACTTCCGAACGTAAAAACAAAATAGAAAGAGTTGAAAAAATAATTACTAAAGGAATAAAAATATAGAGTGAAATTATCAAAATGTCTTTCACACTTATTTTTTTATTTTCCGTCGGTCCAAACCACTTTAAGCGAATTTTATCAAAGGATTCATCAGCTATTATGATAGAGAGTCCTTCGTTAAGTCGGGAAAGCAATTCATTGTTTCCCTTCTTCACAGCGAAACAAAAATCCTGTCTAAATTCATCAAGATTTATATCTAACGGTTCAATAGATTCTATGTTTAATCTTTTCAACAGTTCAAGCCCCATCACTCGTTGAGTAATTACGGCATCATATTCTCCCTTTGCCAATTCACGAAAAGCCTCTTCGAAAGTAGGGGTTGTGTAAATATGGTTAGATATATTATTTCGACGCACATACTCCTCGGCGTTGTCCCCTTTCATAACTGCAATTGCTTTGTCCTTTAAATCCGCCAAAGATTTTATACCGCCCCTTCCTTCATTAATAAAAATAGCACCATGCAGCGTTAAATAGGGCAAGGTAAAATCATATAAACTTTCTCGTATCGGGGTTCTCCCGACTAATGGGAGCGCATCTATTTTACCTTCCGCTAAATCTTGTTTAATTTGATTCCAAATTCCAATTTTAATATCAACCTCAATATCCACAGCTTTAGCAGCAGCTTTGAATAGATCAACGGAAAATCCATCGGCTTTGCCATTTTGGTCTACGATACAAAAAGGAGGATAATCGGGCTCCGAAGCTATATAAATTTTTTTCAGTGTATCCGGAGTAGCCGACCCATGTTTATTTATTTGTGCCTGACTGAAGGAGAGGATTCCGAAGAATATTATCAGAAAGATGTATTTTTCATAGCGGCAATTCATAACTTCATTCTAACGGTTTTTCTTTTCTAATAAACAAATTTTTCAGTTTTGTAATAACTAATAATGCTTTATCAAACATACAAAATTTATCATTATACTGTTATTTATTGCCAAAACTAATTTTCAACCGGCTTAATCTCTTCATTAAATTGCATTAGTTGCCTAATCATATAGTATTTTAATTGCGTTCAAATGAACTTTATAAATCTTATCTAAAGATAAGTCATTATTCGACAAACCGGTTGAATAATTAGGCATTAAGTATTTCACATAAAACGAATACTAAATAAAATGATTTGTGAATTAAGAGGAATTATTAGATAAATATTTGTAATGCCGAACCCGGGCAAGCCGGAAAGTAAAAAGCCTGCACTGGGTTGCACTGAGCTTGTCGAAGTGAAAAAAGACGAAAGTAAAAAGTGCCAAGTTCTAATACCCATCATGTTTTTTGTTTTATATTTTCTGCCAAATATTACACGAACTTTACTGATAAGGTGCTAATGATAAAAGTTTGAAAATATTAAAAAATGGGCTTGGGGGCGATGCGGGGAAAATTTTACTTTGTGAGAATTAAAAAAATAGCTAAAGCATACTTGACTAATTAATTATTTTTTCGTAATTCTGTAATAAAAATTACAGAAAATCTTTTTTATGAAAATAATGTTTCAGATTGATACCGATAGGTTGACAGAAATATTCCTAGAAACAATAAAGATAGACTCACTCTCCGGCAACGAAAAACCTCTTGCAAACTACATTCGCAATTTCCTTTCGCCGTATAAAAATATTGAAGTAATAGAAGATAGTTCAAACAAACATTCAAATAGCAGTACTGGTAACCTGATAATAAAAGTCGGTAACGGTGGCAATTTTGTTATGCTTTCCCACATGGATACAGCCCGACCGACTAAAGGATTAAAGCCTGTTGTTTTTGATGACAAAATTACATCCGACGGAAACACCGTACTTGGTGTTGATAATCGGGTGGGCGTTTCTGTTTTGCTTTACACACTCGAAAAGCATTTGTTGAATGGAAGTACAAAAAACTTTACTATAGCATTTACAACCTGTGAAGAAACTACATTGCTCGGTTCAAAACACATTGAACTTGATGAAAAGATAAAAAAAGGTTTTGTATTCGACTCTGCATTCAGACCAGGGAGTTTTATAAACATCGCTTGCGGCGCGAAAAGTTTTAAGGTTACCATAACCGGAAAAGCATCTCACTCGGGTATTTCCCCTGAAAATGGAATTAACTCAATAAAAATTGCATCCGAGGCAATATCCTGTATAAACACCGGTAGAATAGATGATGAGACAACAATAAACATCGGGAAAATAGAAGGAGGCAATGCAGTAAATGTTGTGCCTGAACGAACTTTTGTTGAAGGTGAAGTCCGCTCATTCGACTTGAACAAAATAAAAACCGAGATGGAGAAAATTAAAAACAGTTTTGAGAAATCCGCAAATAATTTTGGCGGTTCAATTTTGTTTGAATCGATCTGGGATTTTCATCCGTACAAGTTGAATGAGTTATCCGACGTTTATAAAACAGTTGTTGATGTCTTATCAAAAACCGGTTTACAGCCTCATGCAAAAACTTCCCTAGGCGGTAGTGATGCCAACTCGCTCAACGGAAACGGGATTCCATCAATAAATCTTGGTATCGGTGCGCAAAACCCTCATTCGAACGATGAATTTATTTTGATTGAGGATTTAATTAAATCAGCAGAAATTGCCCACAACTTTGTAGAGATGGAGGGAAAATGAAAAAAGTATTATTGTCACTCTTCATAATATTATCATCACTTACTTTGATGGCGCAGATTAAAGGTACTTTATTTATAATCGGCGGCGGCGATCGTTCGGATGATTTGATGAAAAACCTTGTTGAACTTGCGGGTGATTTGAGTGGCAAAGTAATAGTTGTTCCGAATGCGAGCGGTGACAAAATTGAAACCAGCGAATATCTTGTAAAAGAATTCAAAAAACTTGGCTTTGCTAATACCGAATTTCTTTTATTTGACAAAGGAACAGCCGATGCCGATTCGAACTTAGCAAAAGTTGAGAATGCACGGTTAGTATATTTTTCCGGCGGCGATCAAAGTTTTTTAACTGCCGATTTACTCGAGACTAAACTGTTTGAGAAAATAAAGGAAGTATACTACAAAGGGGGAATAATTAGCGGAACAAGTGCCGGCGCCGCTGTAATGAGTAATTTAATGATTACCGGAGATGAGTTAATTAACAAAGATACTTTAAGTTCCTTTAATTCAATTCGTCAAAAGAATATAAAAACCACACAGGGATTCGGGTTCATTGCCAATGATATTATTGACCAGCATTTTATAAAAAGAAAAAGGAATAATAGACTTTTAAGCGTAGTTCTCGAAAATCCGCAAAAACTCGGAATCGGTATTGACGAATCGACGGCAATTATAGTTTACCAGAATGATACTTTTAAAGTTGTCGGCGAAAACCAGGTAATAATTTACGATGCCTCGGAGGCAACTGTAAAAACCAAAGATGATTCAAACCTATTTTCTGCAACCGGAATTAAAATGAATATTTTAATTGACGGTGATAAATTTGATTTAAAAACCAAAAAAGTAATTAAATGAAATTATCAAAATTTAAATCGCCGAATACTTTTGTACTGATCAGTTCGCTTCTTGTTCTTACTGCTGCGCTAACCTGGATTATTCCGAGTGGCGAGTTCAAACGTACCGTGCTTCATGGCAGGGAGGTTGTTGTTGAGGGATCATTTAATTATGTTCAAAGCAATCCGCAATCAATTGGTGATGTTCTTGCTGCCCCGATACGCGGGTTTCAGGATGCTGCACTAATTATCGGGTTTGTGTTAATTGTTGGCGGGGCATTTGGTGTTTTCCAAAAAACTGATGCCGTAAACTCGGCAATTATCGGAATTGTGAAAGCGCATAAACATTCAAAGTTGCTTCAAATGTTTTTAATTCCGATACTCATTACTATGTTTTCATTAGCCGGGGCTGTATTCGGTATGGGTGAAGAGGTTATTCCTTTTATTTTGGTTTTTATTCCCCTGGCGCTTATGTTAGGATACGATTCAATTGTCGGTATAGCAATTCCGTTCGTTGGCGCTGGAGCCGGATTTGCAGGTGCATTTCTAAATCCGTTTACAATTGGTATTGCGCAGGATATTGCCGGGCTTCAACTTTTTTCGGGTTTGTCGTACAGATTTTTTGTATGGATTTGCACTACGTTAGTTACAATTATTTTTATTCTTTACTACGCAAAAAAAGTTAAAGCCAATCCTGCTATAAGTCCTACTTACAAAAAAGATATTGAACGCAGAAAAAAAATTAATCAAGATGATATAAACGACCACGATGGTTTATCTAAAATGCATAAACGCGTTTTATATTTATTTCTTCTCGGACTTGTTGTATTGGTAGTTGGCGTTCTTGAGTTTCAATGGTATATCGAAGAAATTTCTGCAGTGTTCCTGGTTACAGGTATAGTGGTCGGCATTGCCGGCAAACTCTCATTAACTGAAATAACCGATTCGTTTATTATGGGGGCGAAAGATTTAATTGCCACAGCATTAGTAATTGCATTGGCGCGGGGTATCTTAATTATTTCGCGCGATGGAAAAATAATTGATACAATATTATATAACTTATCTACACCTATTTCTGCTCTTCATCCTGTTGTTTCATCGCAGGCAATGTTTTTTGTACAATCAATATTAAACTTTTTTGTTCCTTCCGGCAGCGGGCAAGCTGTTTTAACAATGCCGATAATGGCGCCGCTGGCAGATTTGGTTGGCGTTACACGCCAAACCGCTGTACTTGCTTTTCAATTCGGAGATGGTTTCAGCAATATGATCATTCCGACTTCAGCCGTTACTATGGGTGTTTTAGCCATTGCGGATGTACCATGGGAAAAATGGGCACGGTGGATTCTTCCCCTTGAAGTAATCTTTTTTATTTTGGGTTTACTTTTATTAATACCACCCTATTTAATGGGCTGGCAGTAAAATTCATTTAATTTAAGGAGGTTCTATGAGAAAAGTTCTTTACAAAATGATGATGCTTTTATCAATCATGTTGTTTCTTCAGATTGAACTGCGCGCTCAAGAATTTGAGAATGGTGAAATTGGAATGTCAATGAGCCAGTATGGCAGAGTTAGGGTGTTCGCTCCAACTTTATCAACCCGACAAATTGATCGTTCTTCTATTATTGTTACCAAATCACCAACGGAAGTATACAGTTACAATGCAGATGCAGAAAATGAAGACACGGTTAGAAATGTTGCAAACCCTCAGTTCAGTGATTTTGAAATATGGGGTAGTTTCAATAATGCATGGTCATCACTTCCGCCGGATGTACATGTTAAAAACGCAATAATGGGTTGGAATGCAGGCGGGTTTTCGGTTGTAAAATTAACCGTTATCAGCAGGGAAACAGCGGCATTCAATTCTACTATCGGCATGGAAATTATTCCTCAGGTAGATGGAAGTTACGGACTTGAAAGTATGTCGTGGTTGCCAAGCGAAAAAATAATTTCGATATATCGCCAGCCGGCTTCGACTTTCACGGGGTACAAATTACTTTCGAATAATATAACAACTTTAAAACCGATTGACTGGTATGAGGGTTATGATACTGTTGATACCGATCTTTACGGTTGGATGACCGCTGGAAGCATAGATACATTATTTGATTCTGGTGGAGATGGAGCCGTTATATTCTTTTCTCAAAATGAAGTTAATCTCGCCCCGGGAGATTCCACTGAGCTTTATGTTGGCATCGCCATCGGCGCAGATGAAGCCGGAATGATTGCAAATATGACGCTGGCAGAAGAAAAATATGCAACTTTAACAGATGTAAAATTGGATAATCAGAAGGTTGTAAATGATTTTTTGCTGCAGCAAAATTATCCGAACCCATTTAACCCATCCACGAATATTTCTTTTGCATTGCCGCAAAGAGAGTTTGTAACACTTAATGTTTATAATATGCTCGGGCAAAAAGTGGCGTCGTTAATTAATAATACAATTGAAGCCGGGCTTCATAGCGTTAATTTCGAAGCACAAAACCTAACAAGCGGCGTTTATGTTTATAACTTAAATGCCGGACAATATTCACAATCGATGAAGATGATACTTATTAAATAATAAAAACAAAGGTGCAATTATGAAGTCTCTTTATAAACTTTTTATGCCGGCTCTTCTTATGTTGTTATCTGCCGGTGATATTTGCGCACAAAGTTTCGAAACAGGAACCATTGGCGTAAACGTTAATAATTATGGTCGGCTTAGAATCGGCGCCCCGACAAATGCAACAAGACAAATTGACCGCTCATCGATTCTTGTTGCAAAAGCAGCAAACGCTGTGTTCGATTATAATGAGGATGCGGAAGGTGTTACTCCGGCAGCTAATGTACCAGCGCCTGCATTAAGCGATTATGAAATTAGTTGTTCCTATGATAACACTTATTCGAACCTCCCGCCGAATATCTTAGTAAACCATAATGTATACGGCTGGAACGGCGGCGGTTACGCAATATCAAAATTTCAAATAATGAACCGCGAAGCCGCGGCTTTTAATGCAACCATCGGTATGGAAATTATTCCTCAAGTTGATGGAACCTACGGCGCTGAAGTTGTTAATTATATCTCAGATCAGCAGATAGTTGCAGCCCATAAAATTGAGTGGGTTGGATATAAAATACTGTCGGCAAATATAAAATCGATGAAGGTAATTGATTGGTTCGATGGTTATGGAACAGACTCAGCTTATTATTTGTGGCTAAAAAATATCGGGTTCGATCCGCAGTTTACAGCAGGCGTTGACGGTTCAGTTATATTTATTGCGCAAGATCCTCAAATGCTTCAGCCAAATATCGGGTATGATTTTTACGTGGCTGTTGCCGTCGGGGCAAACGAAACAGAAATGAAAGCGAATATGAGCCTGGCATTAGCAAAATATAATACAATGGTTCCTGTAGAACTTTCATCATTCACAGCCATTTCATTAAATAATAAAATTGAACTGAAGTGGGAAACTGCAACTGAAATAAACAACTATGGCTTTGAAGTTGAAAGACGTGTTGTTGGTGAAGATAACTGGACAGTTGCCGGATTTAAAAAAGGCGCAGGTTCTTCAACCGAACCGACAAAATATAGTTTTGTTGATGAATCATTTTCCCAGCCAGGTATAAAACTGCAATACAGGTTAAAGCAGATAGATTTTAACGGCGCATTTACATATTTCGATGCAGTTGAAGTTGAACTTGCTCCTTACGCAGTGGCGCTCGAACAAAATTATCCCAATCCATTTAATCCGTCAACTACAATTTCATTTTCGCTTCCGCAAAAGGAAACTGTAAGCATAAAAGTTTTTAACACGATGGGCGAAGAAGTTGCTTCCCTTGCAAATGGCTTGATGGAAGCAGGTATTCATAAAATTAACTTTGACTCTCATAACTTAGCGAGTGGTTTATATTTCTATACATTAACAGCCGGAAATAAAACACAGTCGAAAAAAATGATGCTGCTCAAATAATCTAAAGATAAGGCTGCCGTTGTATTGGCGGCAGCTTTTATTTTCATTTAACTGAAAAAATTATGGCAAGGTATAAAGAAATAAAAGAAAAAATTGAGCAATCGTACCAGGTATTACCAAAAAACCAGCGGAAGATTGCTGACTATTTTATAAATAATTTTGATGACATTTCTTTTCAGAATGTTCATGAAGTTTCAAAAGCAACCGGAGCAAGTGTTGCTTCAATAGTCAGATTTTCTCAGAGGGTAGGTTTTAGCGGTTACAGCCAGTTACGCGATGCTATTGCGGGAGTATTAAAATATCAACTAAATAACAAAGATATATTCCCGCTTCTCGAAAGCAAAAAACTGAAAGATGATTTACTCACAACCGTAGCAAATTTAGATATTAAAAATATTAACGATACTCTTTCAATTATAGATCGTGAAAATTTTAACAGCGCGGTGAATCTTATTTTGAAATCAAAAAGAGTGTATACTGCCGGGCTCGGTATCTCTTACTTGCTCGCAGAAATTCTTGCTTATCAGCTTACACAGGTCGCTGTCGATTCAACAGTGCTTAAACATTCGCACACACTTTTTCACGAACAAATTTTGTTTCTCAATAAAGCAGATTTGATAATTACCTTTTCATTTCCCCCCTATTCCAAAGAAACTGTGGACGCAGCAAAATATGCTCACGAGCGGGGGATTAAAGTAATTAGTATAACAAATAAAGACGCTTCGCCTATTACATTTTATAGCAACTTTAACTTAATAGTTAAAAGCGAAAATATGTTATTCACAAATTCTTTCGCCGCCATTTCCGTTTTGATAAACGCAATAGCGACAGCATGCGCGTATAAAAACAAAGACAAAGCAAAAAAAATACTCGAAGAAACCGGTGAAATAATGGAAGACCAGCGGTTAGTAATTTTATAATTCAAAAAAATTTTATTCGGAGCAGAGATGAAAAAACTCTTGGTTCTGGCAATTTTATTCTCAACATTTTTATTCGGAGGTACTACCGGTAAACTTACCGGTAAAATAACCGATGCCAATAACGGCGATCCTCTAATCGGGGCTAATATTTTAATTGAGGGGTCGGGACTCGGTGCAGCTACCGGTCTTGACGGACGATATGTTATTTTAAACATTCCGCCTGGCACATATAAAATAAAAATCAGCTACTTAAGTTATGAAACCAATTTGTTCGAGGATGTAAAAATAGTTGTCGATCAAACAACGGAACTTAATGCGCCGCTAAAACCCGCCACAATTACGGTTGGTGAAGTTATAGTTACGGCGAAAACACCGCTAATACAAAAAGATTTAACAAGCAGCATTTCTGTAATAAGCCGCGAGCAAATTGAAGCGCTGCCTGTTTCTACTTTTACTGAAATGTTATCACTTCAAGCTGGTGTGGTTGGAAGCGGTTCCAATCTTCACATAAGAGGTGGTAGATCAAACGAAGTTGCTTATATGGTTGATGGTATGTATGTCCAGGATCCGCTGCTTGGCGGGCTTGCCACACAAATCAACAATGATGCGATACAAGAAATGAGTTTGCTCAGCGGTACGTTTAATGCCGAATACGGCAACGCACTTAGTGGCGTTGTTAATATTGTTACGCGCGATGGCGGTGACGAATACAGCGGTAAAGTAGAAGTACGAACCAGTGAATTCGGAATAAAACGTTATACCGATCTTCACGAAACACGTTTAATTGCAAGCCTTGGCGGACCAATTATTTCGGGAGTAAAGTTTTTCCTCTCCGGTGAACAAAACAAAGAAGGAAGTTATCTCCCGTTCGGTTACAATAAGGATTGGACATTTTTTACAAAACTAACAACCACGCTTATTCCCAAGATAAAAGTCTCCCTCTCAAACAGGGGTAGCCGAAATAAACATCAAAATTACTCTCACGATTACAAATTTATACCCGAACAGTATTCAAGAAGTAAAACAGATAGCTGGCAGAGTTCACTGAGTTTTACACATACAGTTGCCAACAACTTCTTTTACGATGTAAGGTTTTCTTATTTTAATCAGGGTTACTACAACGGAATTGATAAAGATACTGCGGATTACTTATCAACCAATCAATGGGTATACTTTGATGATATCGGGACAGGTTTTGAGTTTCTAAAGCTTGCCGATCCACCTTCGCTTACCGACAGCCGAACCGTAACAGCAGATGTTAAAGCTGATGCGGTGTGGCAGATAAATGAATTTAATGAAGTTAAATTCGGCGGCGCATTTAAACAGCATTACATAAAACTTTACAGTATTTATGACCCTAAGCGTGATAATCCTTATATAAACAATTACGATTCACAGCCTTTTGAAACTGCGGCTTACGTTCAGGATAAAATTGAATTCCCCTATCTCATAATAAATCTCGGTATGCGTTTCGATTATTTGAATGCAAACGTAACTTTCCGCGAAAATCCGTTAGTCGAGGGTTCGCTAATAACTGTTAAACCAAGAACGCAGTTTTCACCGCGTATCGGTATTGCACATCCAATAAGCGATAAAACAAAACTTCATTTTGCGTACGGACATTTTTTCCAAAACCCGGAATTCCAATTTCTTTTTGAAAATCAACAGTATGATTTAAATGTTCGCGAACCGTTGTTCGGGCAGGCAAATCTTGACGCTCAGCGCACCATTGCGTATGAAGTTGGAATTGCACATCAATTTACAGATAGAATTGCGATGAATGTTACCGCTTATTATAAAGATGTAACAGGATTAATTGGTACGAGATATTTTTTTCCGTTTGTTGAAGGCAGGTACACAGGCTACACTGTTTATGTAAATGAAGATTACGCAAACATGAAAGGGTTTGAAGTTAATCTTGATGTTCGCCCCGACAAATATTTTTCAGGCGGAATTACATACACATATTCGGTAGCAAAGGGGAGTGCTTCCTCTGAAACCGAACAATACCCCGGCACACAGGAATCAACACAATTGTATTACTTAAGTTTTGATAAGACACATGTATTTAACGCTATAGGAACTTTTACCATACCGAAGGACGAAGGACCTCAAGTTTTTGGTAATAACATTTTCGGCGATATGGATGTAAGCATAATAGTTAAAGCCGCATCCGGTTATCCTTACACGCCGGGCGGTAGAGATATTGGTTTTGTCGAACGTAACTCGCTTCGCCAGCCTGGTTCATATAATATAGATTTGTTAATTGGTAAAGAAGTTAAATTAACCGGGGCGCTTAAGCTTAGAATATTTGCGGAAATATTAAATGTAACAGATCATCGAAACATATTATATGTATATGGCGATACAGGCGAGCCCGATTTCACTTTCGAAGGAAATTTATCAACGGAATATATGCGCGACCCTTCTAACTTTGGACCGCCGCGTAGTATTCGTCTCGGCGCTTCAATAAAATTTTAAAAACAAAAAGATTTTGGAACGAATATGAAAAAAATTCTTTCTGCGGTTCTTCTTCTCCTTTTTGTCTCTTTTTCTTTTGCACAGGTAGGAAGAGATGGGAAAGAAGAAAACAATACTATCGATAAGACATCAAGAATAAGCGATAGAGCAGGCGGTACACATAACGCGAGCAATATTGGTTTGTTTTTCGAAAATCGGGGGAAACTTTATCCGCGCCGCATTACACAAGGTCCTTCAGGTGAGTTTCCAATCAACAGCGGAAATCATTATATCTATCGCATCAACCCAATAGTCGGAGTGCCTGGAAATGTTGTTCAAGGGCGTTATACAACAAACGAAGAATGGGAAGCCGCCTACGGTTATCAAAACCCTGACCTTGCGCAAATTGCGTTTAGCGATAACCCGGAAACATGGCATCCGGTATACGGCTGGCGTGTTAAAGATAAAGAAGGAAACCCGATTATTGTTTCCGACCAGGACAGCTACTGCGCGTACAACGATAGTAATAACACAATCAAAGTTCTTGGCATTCAAGTAAATCAGGTTGGATATACTTTTGGAGTAAAGTTTGCTCAGAATATTATTTTCTATAAATATATTTTGACGAACAATGGGGCATCAGATTTAAATAAAGTATATTTTAGTTTGTATACCGACCTTGATATCGGAAATATAAGCGGAGGCGTACCCGAATATGATGATGATAAAATCGGTTTCGATAAAGATAAAAACTTTGTTTATTATTATGATTCGGATAACTATTCAGCCGAGTGGGCGGGGGGTAAAGTCGGTGAAATGGGTGTGGCTCTACTCCGCACACCGGAAGTAAACGGCGTACAACCGGGTATTACCGATATGCATTATAATCTTTATTATGATGACCGTGACATTGATACTATTCAGTATGGGATAATGTCATCCGACCCGGCGTTGTTCAATTCGCAATTCGGCGGCTCTTATTTCCATCTTGGCAGCAGCTCTAATCTTCATTACGATGATCCGGCAACTATACCTGCTACGGGTCTTGATCTTGTTGCCAATTTAAGCTCGGGACCATATACTTTAAAACGCGGTGACACATTAACTTTTTATACTGCAATAATTGCCGGCGATGACAGAGCCGATCTTTACCGTTCATTAAATGAAGCGTATCGCATCCTCGATTTTAATTTTGAGGTCGCCAAGCCGCCTGCAACCCCAACACTTTATGCGGGCGGAGGCAACGGTAAAGTTACGCTTTACTGGAATGATGTTGCTGAAGCAAGTAAGGATAAATTTACGGGCGAATATGATTTTGAAGGATATAGACTATACAAAAGTAATGATAAGGGAATTACCTGGAAACAGATTGCTGACTACGATGTTATTAATGACATCGGTCTCGACCGTGGTTTACAATATAGCTTTACCGATGATAAAGTAGTAAACGGTTTTGAATACTGGTACACTATTACCGCTTACGATAGAGGCGGACCTGATTTAGAAAGTTTGGAAAGCGCGAAAGGTACACGTCCTGATTTAAAAAATGTGAAAGCGATGATACCGTCATCCTCTGCACTGGGCAGAACACCGGTAACCGCCGGAACAGTTGAAAATATTGGCAATGGAAAATCAAATTATAATTTTGTGGTAACACCTGCAGATAATAGTGAGATAGCAGGGAACAAGTATGAAATAGGATTTAACTATGTGCCTAAAACCGAAAAGGGAAAATTAACAACACAAGTTTACGCGCTAATTGTTGATTCAACAAAAACACTTCCTCATAAATACGGGTTCATCTTTAAAACACCTATGATATTTGATATTGTGGATATAAACACCGGTGATGTTCTAAAGGAAGATAATACTTATTTGCCGAGAGCTTATCCAGGTATAGTTTATTCACGTAATGGCTCGGTTATACCGGGTATAGAAATTAAAATGTACAACCCCGATCCGCTGGCAATTGCTGATTCACTTCCTGCAAAAGATGATTACCTTTCGTTAAACTACGCGGTTTATATTATAAAAAACGGCGCCGATACACTTGTTGAAAATCGTCCATTTATACTCAACAAACCGCAGTCTACACCGGATGGCATAATCTTTACACTTGAGCCGCCCGAAGTTATTCAATCGATATCGAGAATAGGCGGGACGGATAATTTTGAATTGACATTTACTGTAGATAACCAGACCGATGTAAAAAAAGGTTTGTTTATTTTTTCTGTTGAAAGCAGCGGAAAAAATGACGCAGGAGACGGTTTTGTAAATTTGTCTGTAAAAGATTCTGCTATGACTTTAGTTTTATCATTGGACTCGCTGTATAATTTAGATTCGTTCATCTTTAATGGTATAAAAGGGCAGGTTAAATTTACAAACGCAAATCCACCAAAAGCTGGCAACGCTTTTTCCGTAAAAACTATTGTGCCGATTGAACCGAACATCCAGGACAGATATCGTTTTACGGTGAATGGCGCCGTTGTTGATAACCAGATTGTAAAAAACAATATGAATGTTATTCGTGTTGTGCCGAATCCTTATATAGTATCATCGTTGTATGAACCTGAATTCGGTGAATTAAGACGCGAACCGCTTAGACAAATACAGTTTATAAATCTTCCGTCTGAATGTACCATCCACATATTTTCGGTAAATGCAGATCGTGTAAAAACTCTTTACCACAGTTCAAGCGACGGTACCGAAACATGGGATCTCCGTTCAGAAAGCGGACGCGAGATTGCGCCCGGTGTTTACATTTATGTTGTAAAAACCGGGGATGCGGAATACATTGAAAGATTTGCAGTAATTAAATAACCCGATCATTCGAATGAAATGCGGATGGAGAAAAAAATGAAAAAAGTTTTTCTGATAATAGTTTTATTAAGTTCTTTTTTGTTTGCACAAAACCCAAACCTCGGCACATCGGGCGCGCAGTTTTTACAAATACCCGTGGGCGCCCGCGCCTCGGCGCTTGGCGGCGCGGTTGTAGGTCTTACGAGCGACGCTTCAGCACTGTTTTGGAACCCCGCCGGTATTACAAATGTGCAGTCGTTCGACGCCGATTTTTCTTATATGAACTGGTTTAACCTTTTCGATTTTAACGCCGCTGCCATAGCATATAATGTGCCCGATGTGGGTGTGTTTGCCGCGCAGATGATTGTGTTTACGACCGATAAAATGGAAGTAACAACCGAAGAGCAGCCGAATGGAACCGGTCGTTTTTTTGACGCCGGGGACATGGCTCTGGGTTTAACTTATTCGCGTAAGTTAACCGACAGATTCAGCGCTGGTATAACAGTTAAATATGTGTATCAAAGAATATGGAATGAAACAGCCGATGGTGTAGCTTTTGATCTAGGAACCCAGTACCGGCTCGATTTTCAAAACCTTACAATTGCAATGTGTATGAGTAATTTCGGCGGTAATTTAAAATACGACGGAGCCGATTTAAACATCGTTCACCTTCGTAATGAAAATTACCCGTTCAGCAGACTAACACCGGCGAGACTTCAAACAGAAGAATTTGCGCTGCCATTAAATTTTCAAGTCGGTGTTGGTTTCGATATATTTTCTTCTCAGTTTATAAAAATGCGCGGCGCAATAGACGCAGTTCATCCGAATGATAATAAGGAACGGATAAACTTCGGAACCGAATTATCATTCTTCGACCGGTTTTTTGTTCGCGGCGGTTATCGTTATAATTATGATGATGAAAATATAACAGCCGGCGCCGGCGCAAATGTTCCATTCGGCGGAAGTTTAGTAAGATTTGATTATGCATATTCGTTTTACGATATTCTTCCAAGCGTGCATCGTGTTTCTATCGGTTTGTCTTTTTAGAGCAGGATACTTATACAAAATATTTGCCTTGATGATACGCCGGGATTGCTGCCAGACTCTTTTTGTTTAGCCAGGCGTTTCATCGATAAAAAAAATATTATCCTAATGTGCCGCCGTACAAACAATAACTGTATGTTTATTAACAACGAGTTTATTATGAAAAAAATTGTCTCCCTTTTGCTTTTATTAAGTATCACAGCATCTGCGCAGGTTAAACTACCGCTTGCGGTTAATAATTTCGACAGCGTCGCGTCTCACAGTCAATTAATGAAGTTTATTGATGAAATAAAATCATCCGCAAAAATAAAAACCGAAGTGATTGGCAAAAGCGCGGGTGGTTATGAAATTCCCGCAGCGCTAATTTCGAACGGTGTGTTTGGCAATGATGAAAACAAAATTAAAGTGATGATTTTCGCGCAACAGCACGGTAACGAGCCATCCGGTAAAGAAGGCGCGTTGATGCTTTTAAAAATTATATTCGACGGTAAGTTAGACACACTTTTTAATAAAATTGATTTGGCGATAATTCCACAGGTAAATCCCGATGGAGGTGATATAAACTTAAGAAGAAACAGCAGCAAAGAAGATCTTAACCGTAATCACCTTACATTAACACAGCCGGAAACAGCGGCGCTGCACAAACTTTTTAACAAATATATGTTTGACGTTTCAATGGATGTCCATGAGTATTACCCGTTCGGCGGCGAGTGGCAAGAGTTTGGGTACATAAAACATTTCGATGAGCAGGTCGGCACTGCGACAAATCCGGCTGTTGACGCTTCAATAACAGATATGCAAAAACAAAAAGTTTTGCCGTTTATAAAAAAATATTTGAATAAAAATAACTTCACTTTTTCCGAGTACACTCTTGACGGACCCCCGAATAAATACCCCATAAGGAACAGCACTATTGATATAAACGACGGCAGACAAAGCCTCGCCATTTTAAATACTCTTTCATTTATAATGGAAGGTTTAAACGGTAAGGATGGGGAAACGGATAACATAAAACACCGCGCGGAAGGACAGAAAGCAGGGATGGAAGCTCTGCTCGAATATTCCTACAACAATAAAGATGAAATAAAAAAAACTGTAAACGCAGCGCGGGAAAAATTGAAACACTCACGAGCGGGGGAAAATGTTGCGATAAGAATGGAGCATGTAAAAGGGAAGGACACTCTTTTGTTAAACCTTCGTTCTGTTTACAGCGGGCAGGACAGCATGATTACAGTAACCGAATATAACTCGGAGATTGAACCGCTGCTTACAGTAAAAAAACCTGCGGCTTATTTAATACCCAAAGCAGATTCGTTATTAGTTGAATGGATGAACAAACATAAAATTAAATTTAAGAATTATGTGCCGGACGATAGGCAGATACTAAAAGTTTATTCTGTTTCTATTGATGATTCTTTAATACTCGAAGGTGATAAGATAGCAAAAGTAAATGCTGACAAAAATGATTTTACCGGGGCGTGGACGCCGGGCGGATATTATTTTGTGCCGGTAAACCAACTCCACAGCAACATGCTTGTGTTAGCGTTAGAGCCGCAGTCTGTAATAGGACTTGTTGTCTATAAAGAATTTAAATATTTACTCGATGGAAAAACTTACCCCGTGCTGAGGGTTGAAAACTGATGGTGTATTATATAACCGGGAGTAATGAGTTGTAAAATACGGGTGATCGGGTTAAGCCGCCTGGAGCTTGCCCACCTTTTGTTTGGCGGGGCTTCGTCCATCCAAATATCCCGTTTCTTTGCGGGGACACCGGATTATACCCCGGCGCAGTTTACCCCGTTTTTTTACGGGGTTCGGTATGAATCCTTGTAACGTTATACGCATTTCATTATTAAACTACTTCTATTCTTATTTTTCTACCCAATGTTTTAGCATATCGACTAAGTGTAGAAAGTTTAATATCTTCCGAATGATTTTCTATCCTCGATATGACAGATTTTTTTGTTTTTAATTTAATAGCCAATTCTTCTTGGGTTAAGCCGGATTTTTTACGTAATTGTTTTAATAAAACACCTATCTTGAAATTCTGATACCCTATATCATAATTCTCAGCAAACTCGGCATCTTCTTTTTTTCTTTGTGCTACATATTTTTTTAAATCACTCATTTCTTTTCTTCCTTTCGTAGTAGTTGATTTTTCTTTCTTCTGCTATTTTGATTTCATTTAACGGCGTTTTTTGTGTTTTTTTCCTGAATCCATTTGTTATTATAAAATTTCCATTCGACTCGAAAAAACCTAAAAGTCTAAAAATATTGCCGGAAAATATTATTCTGATTTCCCAAATATCATCTGTGCCTGATAACTTTCTAAAATATTGTTTAGGAACTATTGAAGAATCTTCGAAAAGTTCAAGAACCCATGTAATTTTTTTAGCTTGTTTTCCAGGAAGAGAATCAAGGAATTCCTTTATAGGATATTTCCCACTTTTTGATTGATAAAAATTTACTTCATGCATATGTGCAAAGTTAGCATTAAAGCTAACATAAATCAATCCAAAGGTTTAGTAATAAATATACGTATAACGGCGTGTTATGTTAAAACACAACACCGCGGTTAATTTTATTTTAAAGATTTCCTTCTACTTTTTACATACGCAAAAAGCAAGGGTTATTTCGATTAAATTTCTAAAACCCCGATTGACGATAAATAGTATCCCTTAATAATTGGGATATCCTGTTATTCGCTTAACCAAATTGAAGCGACATAAACAGACGCTTAGTAAAAAAAATAGCTTGTTATTTTTTGTAAAAACTTTTTTAAACCATCAACGGTCGTTAAATAACTACGCCTAAGGCTAATATTTACTCACAAAATTAAACTCAATTTAATCTAAATTTTTCAAAAAACTCCCAATTCCAACAACAAATAAGAACGTATAAACAATTACTAACATAATGCGGGAAATGGTTCATTAGCAGTTGCGGGTTATATTTGCATTTATTATTGGTATCCACCTTTTGTAGGCGGTAATTTTTTATATTCTGGTTTCGACTCAATTATTGATATTATAAAATTATTTAGTTTTATTAAATTTTTTACTTCAGGGTTATCTTCATTTATTGGATAAGTCCAGATTATTCTTTTATCTTTATCTAAATATTTTATTCGAAGAATTTGCTCGCCTGGATTCGGGTCTGTTTCAAGAATTAAGCCCCTTACCTTTTTTACATATTTAAAAGTATCAGGCAATGAAAAAAAGTTGATGGAGTTTGCCATATTTAATATTAGATTTTCTTCATCAGGAGCAAAATAGAATTTATCTTTAATAACTCCATCCATTATTAAATCTTTTTGATAAGAATTTTCGAAAGTATTTAATACATTCTTGTGTCCATACTTAAAGTAAACTTGGACATTATGATTTTCAGAATTGATGAAAGTATTTTGACAATATGGGAGAAATAATACTGAAAATAAAAAGACGGAAAATGATTTCTTTCTTTTCATTTTATATTCCTTTGTTATTCTCTGCAAATATAACGGCGTGTTATGTTAAAAAACAACACCGTAGTTAATTTTATTTTTGGGTATCCATCCCTTCGGGAAAAGATTTCCTTCTACTTTTTACACCCGCAAAAAGGAAGGGTTGTTTTATTCTTTCGGGATAACTGCATCCCGTAAGAGTTAACACACTTATAAAATGTACTATTTAAAATACAAGTCTCCGCATTAAGACGCCTGGAGCTCGCCCGCCATCTTGTTTGGCAGGGCTTAGTCCATCCATTTACCCCGTTTCTTTGCGGGGACACCGGATTATACCCCGGCGCAGTTTACCCCGCTTTTTTCGGGGCTTGGCATGAATCCTTGTAACGTTAGCCAGTAACACTTGGCAATAAATCAATCAACTTTTTCATTGCAATATATAAGCTAAGAGACTCTGATATTTCATCAATAGTTACCCCATCCGTTTTATAAAAAATGGTTTCAAATACTGGTACGTTAGCAATAGATTGAACCCCAGCAATATCAAAAACAGAAACAAATACTTTCGCTTCTGTAGAACAAACTATTGAAGAATCTTTATTGACTAAGCTTATCTTAGATGTATTTATTCTTTTACCATATTCGTCACTTGGCACTGATGATTTTGATAATTTGCAATGATAGTCGGCATCTTTAATATAAACACCTCCAGAAATCCAAGCTGTATCAATGTTTTTTTGTTTTAAAGATTCGAATAAAATATCTATTGGTGGAAAATAATTCTCAGCATCAAATATTACATCATCAGAAAATGGATCAATTGAATCAACGATGTTTAATTTATGTTGAATCCATTTTATATTACGATCAATTACCCACTCTAACAAGGAAACTTTTTCATACTCATCCAATATTTCTGATCCTATTTTCAACAAACCAACATTAGTATTTTTGAAAAAGTAATTCACTTTAAATGGCTCTTTCTTAAGAACAGCAATTGGATCATCATAATATATTGCAAAGAGTGGATTTTTATTCTTCGCATCAGATACCAATATATCTATTACAGTATTTTTGTAAGCATCGTTAATTATTTCATCATCTAGCTCTTTATCATCCAGAATAAATATTTTATTTAAACTGATTTTTGTATTAATCATAATCCCTTTATCTAACATTTTTTTATCAAATGTAGATTTTGGATTTTCATAAGGTATTTCCTTTGTTCTCATATCAACACAATATTTCTATTAATTATTTACAGGCTAATGGTGTTGTTTTTAAGCCGCCGCCCAAAACAACGAAGCAGCTTTGAAAAACGAATGCCAATGATTTTAAATGTATTTTTCTTTTATAACCCACTTTAAAAGCAACTATGTTTTGTCAACTAACTTTATTATAACTTCAAACTACCGTATCGAAGATGCGGTCGACTTGAGAACAAGTTATATTACTTTATAAAGTAAAACCTATTTTTTTACTAGCCATGCTCGATAAAATTGTTCCTAAATTATTTTTAAAATTATCTACCATATTATCAAAAACAGCTTCATAAAATTGATTGTATGATTCATCTTGTTGAGTATTGATTATAAATTTTGTTTCAACATCCGCATAATAAATAACAAATGTATTAGTTGTTGTTTTTTTAAATCTTAATTTTATTTTAATAGGTGTATGTGGGAATCTATCTGCTTGACGATAAATTGTTAGTATTAATGAACTATGCCAGAACAAATCTTCTTCTAGTTCAATGACTGATGGATATTCTTTAGTCTCATCTGCCGGTGCAATTTGCAAATGTTTTTGAGGAATTCCCATATATGCAACCATTTTACCAGCTAATTGATTCAAGAATAATCGACTTTCATTTTCGTAGTCATCATATTCCTTTACTGCTACTGCATATGCTTGGCAAATTTTATCAAATTTAGACATAAATCATCCTTATTATTTAGTGGTTAACGGCGTGTTATCCGTCAGAGTCGGGCAAGTTGTTAAAACACAACACTGCCGTATTAATTATTTTGGGCACCAATCCCACTTCTATCGGGAAAAGATTTCCTTCTACTTTATACATCCGGCAAAAGGAAAGGTTGTTTTTGTTCTTTCGGGATAACTACATCCCGAAAATACTTAAAAAAGTTTAACGAACATCTAAATTTCAAGTTGACTTTAATCGGAATAACTTATTAGCCAGTTTTTTTAATTTATTGTAACAGTAAGAGTATCATTGTATTTATTATTAAATCCATCTGTTAAATTTAGTTCAAAAATAATATTGTAAGGCAACGTTCTATTAGCAGGAACAATAATACGATACCAAGCTTCAAGTATTTCATTAGGATTTATAGTAAGAGGATATTTACTTCCAGTTTCCTTGTGCTCAAAATATCCTTTGCTATAATTTGGGACATCATAACTAACGGCGTTATCAGTAGTAGAAAGAGTTCCAATTATTTCACCATCGGTGCTACCTTTTCCTTTATTAATAATAGAAACTGTTAAGACCTTTGTTCCATTAAATATGCCGGGGAAATCATCTCGTATACTATGTTCAGTTATTTCAAATTCAGCGTCTGAACCATCATTATTTGAAATTATTGTAATTACCAATGAATCTAAAAATGTATTATTAAATCTATCTCTAATTCTAACTAAACAATTGACATCAAGAGGGAAGCTTGTATTTTCAGGTAGGGTAAAACGAAACCATCCTTCGAGAATATCTTTTGGATTAACATCCGTTAAATTAGAATTTTTATTTGTATTGGTGAAACTACCAGTTTCAAAAAATGGAGACTGAAAAGTCAATTTAGGATTAGTTTGAATACTTCCATACAATTTGCCATCGCTACTTTCCGTTTTACCTATTCCATCATTTATTACACTTATATATATTATAAATGGCTTTTCAAAAGATGATAAATCTCTTTTAATATTGTAACCAATTACTGAAAGATGTGCATTAGTTCCATCATTTTTATATTCATTGCTTTTAGGGTCCACTGGATTAGAATGTTCATACAATTCTAAGCAACTGGAAAGGAAGAAAGATAATGGGAATAAAAGAAGTAAAATTATTTTCATAGATTCCTCAAAAAAACAATTTTATGTAATAACTCTTTAAGAATGTCAGTATCTAAAACTCTTTAGAAATGTCATTTAC
>CAYJPN010000015.1:0-117966 GCA_964372115.1 uncultured Ignavibacteriaceae bacterium | reverse complement strand
GTTTGGCCTAAATATAAATATTTTTTTGGTTGCCGGCTATGCCGCGCTAAGGATGCATGGAATCTTTGCATGATTGCATGAAGGCATTGGATGAATGAATGACTTCTTTGAATGGATGTATGAACTCTTTGCATGGGTGCATGGAATCTTTGCATGGGTGCATGAAGGCATTGGATGAATGAATGACTTCTTTGGATGAATGAATGATTTCTTTGAATGGATGTATGAATTTTTTGAATGAATGAATGATTTCTTTGAATGGATGTATGATTTTTTTGAATGGATGTATGGAATCTTTGCATGGGTGTATGAAGGCATTGGATGAATGAATGACTTCTTTGAATGGATGTATGAATTTTTTGCATGGATGTATGGAATTTTTGCATGGGTGCATGAAGGTTTTGAATGAGTGCGTGGCAGCGTGGAGCGCTTGCGAAATTTCTTTTCTTAAAAGTAGTTTGTTATTGTTTTGCTGTTTGTCCGGGTTATTTAATTGTTCAATATCATCTGCCCGGTTAATAAAAACAATTGCTAAAAGATAGATTTTAAAATTGAGTATTAAATTGCGGGAACCTTCGAGAGGAATATCTTCCGCGCTGTGCGGAACTGAAAGAAGAACAGCATAATTGCTGTTGTTAAAAAGAAAATGTTTCCGGTTTATAATACACCCTCTGTATTATTAAAAAAATGATTTTATGATCTCTAAAAAATTATTCCGCCTAAATATATCATCTTGCACTCGTTCCAAGCCTTTAGCATTAATTGCAAACGCAAATTAAAGTGCACAAAATTATTAATCAAGTGCCGGAGGAAAATTTGTGTTACTCATGTTTTCAAAGCCTAACCCGGACGAGCCAGCACCAAATTATTTGAGATGAGCGATTGTGCGTTGCCTAACGGCTCATTCATTCATGCTTTGTTGAGATATTTTTAGGAAATTTTTAGCAGCCTATTCAGGCGGTTCATTAATCTATTTTTTTATATACGCATTCAAGCCAACTTAAGCGTACAAAACTATCTCAAATTTTTTTAGTTTGATTTATTGGATAAGTATTCAACAAAAAAGCCTTGAAAAAGCAATAATTTACTTATTTCAAGGCATTTTTTATATTGGCGGAGAGACAGGGATTCGAACCCTGGGTCCCGCAAAAGCAGGACAACGGTTTTCGAGACCGCCCCGTTCAACCACTCTGGCATCTCTCCGAAAAAAACATTTTTGTTTAATAATTGTTTTTAACTAAACAAAAAACTGATGAGTAAAATTAATAATATTCCCGATGTAAATGAAGCAATGACCAAATTTTTATGACTTTTAAGCATCTCCCCAAACACCGCGTGTATGGCAAGGTATACAAAACCACCGGCTATATGCGCCATTACCGCTCCCATTATTGCGGGGGGAACATTCGATTGAAAAATAAATGAGCCCAGCATAGCCCCTACTATTGTAACAGATTCCACACCGGCTACGCTAAACAATATTTTCTTTCTGCTGTAATTCGAACCGATCATCAATGCCGCAAGAGCTAATCCTTCGGGAAATTTATGAGTAACGATAGCAATAAAAACCGAATCGTTATGTCCATGTATATGCCCCGCCCCGCCGGATGCAAGAGCCATACCATCCAACAAAGAATGGATTGATAAAGCAACTAACAATGTTAATACAATCTCGGAGAATTTTTTTGTTGTAGTTTCATCAAAATGGCTGGCACTGCATGCAGGACAAACATGTGCAAAATATTTGCTTACAAAATAAAACAAAAAATATCCGGAAGCGACACCTATTGCCAATTCGAGCAAATTAATACTTTGTGCTGATTCGGGAAGCAGCGTAAAAGCCGCCGCACCAAGCAATGCGCCTGCTGAAAATGATATTAACCCGCAAAGTTTATTATGATTTAATTTTATTGAGAACAAAAATACAGCGCCCAGAATTGCGGATACAACAGCAGCGCCGGATTTAATTAAAATTTCTGTGAACATTTAATTTTCTAAAAATGAATGGCAAATCTATATAAAATGAAGTTTAATTAAAATTGTTTTCCCCTTTAGATGATCTATTTGCAGGAATGATTCCTTTTTTGCCAATTATTACTTTGGAATGCCGCCTCAAAATTTTATATTTGTAACTCATTTTTCGGACGGGTGCAGGAGTGGTTGAACTGGCTACCCTGGAAAGGTAGTGTACCCGCAAGGGTACCGTGGGTTCGAATCCCACCCCTTCCGCGAAATCGGGGCTGTCTCAAAATAATTTTTACTGAGCATTGTGCCTGTTGAAATGAGTTGTTTAATCGCAGCAAAATTTTGGCAAAACTCTGTTAAGGCAAAAATTACTTTTGTGACAGCCTTTTTTATTTTAAATCTATTTGTTGCTATTATAAAAACAACGCTAAAACCGCAAATATATCAATTACAATCAGCATCCAGCTTACTTCATCCCATTTACCAATTAGAATTTTGATTATAGTCCATGAAATAAAACTCCAGATTATACCTTGAGTAATTGAAGATGTCAGAGGAATAAGTATCATCCCGAAGAGCGCTGGAATCGCGTCATCATACTTGCCCCAATTTATTTTGAGCACCGGTTTCATCATAAAAACTCCGACAAGCACTAATGCCGGCGCGGTTGCCATTGATGGTATAATTGAAAGAAGCGGCGAAAAAAACATGAACGGAAGAAATAATAATCCGGCAATAACGGCGGTAAAACCTGTCCTTCCCCCCTCTTCAACACCGGTGGCTGATTCGATATAACTTGTCCCTGCGCTGGTACCGAATAAGCCGGAAATGGTGGTCGAAAATGCGTCAACAATAAGCGCTTCTTTAATATTGCGCGGTTCGCCGTTTTCATCCATTAAATCGGCTGCTTCCGAAACCCCGATAAGAGTTGAGATAGAATCGAACATATCAGTAAACAATAACGCAAAAATTACAGGTAATAAACTTAGTTTTAATGACTCGATTAAATCCATTTTGAAGAAAACGCTAAAATCCGGCATCGAAAAAAAACCTTTCCAGGTAACTAAAGTTGGAATGCCAAAATTAATTGCCGAAGCATCACCGTACATTCTACCGATGGGAATTGCAAGTATTGTGGTTATTATGATTCCGAGAATTATTGCGCCTTTTATTCGTTTCACTATCAATAAAGCTGTTATTATTAAACCGACAAAAAAAGTGACAGTAACCGCATCAAGTTTACAGATTCCAAGAAGTGTTGCCGGGTTAGCAATAATAAACTTTGCGTTTACAAAACCAATAAATGTAATAAATAAACCGATACCAGCAGCAGTAGCATAACGAATTTGTTTCGGGATCGCGTTTACTATCATCGTCCGCACATTAAAAATTGAAAGTAGTATGAATATTATACCCGACCAGAATACAGCGCCGAGCGCAACTTCCCATTTAACACCCATACCTATTACAACCGAATAAGTAAAAAAAGCGTTTATACCCATACCGGGCGCAAGTACAATCGGGGTATTGGCATAAATACCCATCATTATGCTGCTGAATGCGCTTACAAGAACGGTAGCCGTTAATACACCGCTGAAAGACATTCCAGTTTCAGAAATGATTGATGGGTTTACAATGATTATATACATAGTTGCCAGGAAAGTTGTAATTCCGGCAATTACTTCCGTTCTAAAATTAGTACCGTAAACCTCGAACCTAAAATATTTTTTCATTTTTTTGTCTAAACGCTTCTGTTTGATGGTTTAATTTCCATTAAACATTATTGGTTATTTATTTTTGTTAATACACAATAAAGTAATTGCGGCAATTTACAAATAATCTCTAATTTATAGAAAACCACTTTTCAAAATAAACTCATGGTTGTAATTTATAATATTAAATACACAATCTTTATTTTAAAATTAAAAATTATATGATGGCGGCAAAGTATTTACCGGTTGTAATTCTTTTTTCTATTGACGTGTTTTCTTGTTAGGCTTAAATAGAATTGTCAGCAGAAAAAATGTTAATTGAAAAATATGGGATGAGCTATTTATAATGGAATGCTGACTCAACAATTTTGTTGATGATTAAAAAGACCGGGCAAACTAACGATCATCTTTTTGTGCCTCTAAAATTTAGTGTGTATTCTTCAAATTGTGACACGATAACCTGCCAAAGCACTTTTCCGGGTGGTCAGTTAAAAGGATCGATAAATATATTATAAAAATTGAAATTTAACCCGGCAATATTATGGGCGATGAAACTGAATATGATTTTAGTTTTTTGCGATGTAAAAACTAACATTCAAGCTGAATTGAACAGAATGATTTATGATTATAATATGATTGAATAAAAAAAAATGAATGGTTTAAGTGATAGAACTCAACAATTATTACTTGTTAATAGTTGGTAATAATGGAATATACATCTATATTTGTGAGGGGGATTAAATTTTATTCACCATAAAAACTATAGGAGCTATCTACTATGAAATTCTATTATCAATTGCTATTTTTGCTTTTGGTTACATTCCTTCTCATCGGTTGTAATAAAGAAAACCCGTCGGAACCAACATCATCACCTTATGACAACGCTTCTTTTTCAAAAGGCGGAATTATGTTTGATAAATTTTGGGCTACAGAATCCGGTTTTGATCAGACCAATTCTAACTTAGCGGCATTCAACGCTCACTCAGATTTCTTTAGATGTAAGGCATGCCACGGATGGGATTTACTCGGCAACACCGGTTCATATATCGGCAGAGGCGCTAAAACTACTCGCCCAGCGGTTGCGGGTTTAAATTTATATCAAATTGCTAAATCTAAAACAGCACAAGAGCTTTTTGATGCTATGAAAAAATCAACCGGCAGAAGAGATGTTTCTTATGATTTAACACAATATGATCCAACAAGCAACAATACTACCGGTAATCAAATGCCTAATTACTCTCAGATACTTACTGATGCTCAGATTTGGGACATAGTAAAATTCATAAAAGAAGGCGCCTTTGATGTATCGCAATTATATGATGCAACTTATACCGGCACATACCCTACTGGTTCTGCTAAGTTTTCAAATATTGGCAAAGACGGTAACGGCACAAATGGCAAGAGTTTCTTTACTCAAAAATGTTCATCATGCCACGGTGCGGATGGTAGAACAATTACTTTAGAGGGGATGACCGCAGGTAAATTTATAAGATCAAAACCTAACGAAGTTCAGCATAAAGTAAAATACGGGCAACTTGGCTCTGCAATGCCTGGAGATTTCAACATGAGTTTATCTCAGATGAAAGATTTATATAAAGCAGCTACGGATACGTTAACTTTTCCAAATTAAGTTTGTTGGGTAAGTTGTTTTTAAAGCAACCATCTTTATTGATGGTTGCTTTTTTTTTGCAGTTTTTTATTCTATAAGAACGAATTGAAAAATGCTATTCTTGGTTTTACTGATGAATAAACACTACTTCCGTTTGGAATAGCTTCATAGATTTCTATTACTACATCGGGTATAAATTACCAGAGGAACTCTCCCTCGCTGCTTTTTATTTGCCGTCTGCTTACTTCTGTTCATCTTGGTTCCATTCGTCACCTCAGTCTTTATTTGAAATATATTCATTTCCTAGGGGACCTTTGGCTCTATTTATAAAAAACCATTTTTGCAAAATAAATTCATGGTTGTGATTTATAAAATAAAATACCCTATCTTTATTTTAAAATTAAAAATTATTTGATGGCGACAAAGTATTTATCGGTTGTAATTCTTTTTTCTATTGTATTGTTTTCTTGTTCGGCTCAAAAAGAATTGCCGACGGAAAAAATGCTAATTGAAAAATTCGGGATGAGTTATTTTTCGTGGAATGCTGACTCCACATTTTTGTTAATTATTCATAAGACCGGGCAAACTAACGATCATCTTTATGTGCCTCTAAAATTTAGTGTGTATTCTTTAAATTGCGACACGATAACTTACCAAAGCACTTTCCCGGGCGGGTCAGTTAAATGGATTGATAGATATATTTTAAAAATTGAAATTCAACCCGGCAATATTACGGGCGATGAAACTGAAAATGATTTTAGATTTTTTTACGATGTAAAAGCTAACAAAAAAACAACAACACCTGCAGGAGATTAGTTTGAAAAAGTTTATAATGTTTTTTATGGGATTATTCATATCCGCAAATTTATTTTTACTCTTTAACCTGGATGATAAACAATCTACCCGGCATGCGGAGATATTAAAATCACGCTGGGGAAATGAATATACTAATCTGACAAACAGGCTAAAACATTTTCCACCCGACTCGCCCGAACATTTAAAAATTGAGGAACAAATTAAGAAAATTTACCGGAGAGTAGAGGGTGTTGTAAAAGAAGAAAAACCCGACGAGTTTGTACGCATCCTCCAGGAAATGAAAATTCCGTACGGCGAAACTTCACCACAGTACGACCTGAATTACAAATTAGTTGAAACTGAAAAAGCAAAAAAACAGAATAGGTTGAACAAAAGTACAACCTCTACTTTAAATTGGATTGAAAGAGGACCTGGAAATGTTGCGGGCAGAGCGCGCGGATTAATAATCGATCCGGATGACGCGACCGGAAATACATGGTTCGTCGGCAGCGTGGGTGGAGGTATCTGGAAAACCACAGATGCCGGAATAATCTGGAGAAACTTAACTCCCGATCTTCCGAACCTCGCAGTATCTACAATCGCCATGGCACCTTCTAATACAAATATAATTTACGCCGGTACTGGCGAAAGTATGTTCAGCGTTGATGTTGTGAACGGAGACGGAATGATAAAATCTACAGACAAAGGTGAAACCTGGTTCCAGTTAACAACCACTGTCGGCAGTTTAGATTTTAACAACATCGCAAGAATAATTGTCGACCCGAATAACCCTGATATTTTATTAGCGGCAACGACATCAGGCAGATACAGACTAAATTTCGCAAATAAATCGGGCATATATAAATCCACTAACGGTGGAACAACCTGGCGCGAAGTATACAATGAAACCGAAATAGGTAGTTTTGGCAGAGCAAAAAAAGTGCTTCAGATTATTGAAACCCCGGGCAATTTTAATGTTTTATACGCTGGTATTGATGAAAAAGGAGTTTTAAAATCGACGAATGCCGGAGAAACATGGTTTATGTCGTCAACCGGAATAACAGATATTTCAGGAAGATTTGAGCTTGCTGTCTCCCCTGTCAATACGAATAAAATTTTTGCTGCAGCAGAAGGCAGCCCAAACTCAAATTTATTCGTCTCGACCAATGCGGGAGAAAGCTGGGTGAGGACAACAGAAAATGGCTCGGAGCCGAACTGGCTTTCTTCACAAGGCTGGTACGATAACACTATAACCGCTCATCCTACTAATGAAAACATTGTGTATGTCGGCGGCGTTATTTTATTTAAAATTCAACTTCTAACAAATAATCAAAGAACTACCTCTGCTCTTTCAACCGGACCGGTGCATGTTGATAACCATAACCTTATGATTATAAATGATACAAACGGGTCGTTCAGAATATTAAACGCAAATGACGGCGGCATCGGTGTATCAAGTTCCGGCGACCAAAACTGGAGCAAGCCAACTCTCGGTATGAATACATCTCAATTTTATGGTGTTGATAAAATGCCCGGCGGAAGTGCTTACGTTGGAGGTATGCAGGACAATGGCACATGGCGCTCACCCGAAAATTCGGATGCCGCGGCATTATGGTCTTACCAAATAGGCGGTGACGGATATGAAACTTCGTGGCATTTTGATGACCCGTTAAAAATTATCGGCGGTTCACAGTATAACGGCTTCAGAAGATCGGTAAACGGCGGGCAAAGTTATACAGGCGCAACATCGGGTCTTTCTGATCAAGGCAGTGGTAACGCGCCGTTTATCTCCAAAATAGGGAAAACAAATATGCAGCCCGACCTCCTTTTTGCCGTGGGAAGGCAGGGTGTATGGAAATCAATAAACTTTGGAAGCAGTTGGAGTTTAACCGCAATACCATCGTCAACCTGGGGATCGATAAGTTCATTCCACGATGTAAAAGTATCGCGAGCAAATTCTAATATTGTATGGGCAGGCGCCAGAATGGACGGCAGCGGCAAAATATTTGTCAGCACTAATCAAGGTTCTTCCTTCACAGCAACTCCTATTTACAATATTACTACGATGGGTGGAATTTCAGGTTTATCAACCCATCCCCTGCAAGATTCAACCGCGTACGCTTTATTTTCATTTGCTTGTAAACCAAAAATATTACGCACCACTGATTTGGGTCAGTCGTGGACGGACATAAGCGGTTTCGGAAATGACAGTGTAAGTTCAAATGGTTTTCCGGATGTTGCTGTTTATGATGTTTTGGTATTCCCCCATTTACCGGCGACTATTTGGGCAGGAACAGAAATCGGACTATTCGAATCTACCGACGCCGGAGCTTCTTGGCATCTCGCCGAGAACGGTTTGCCGAATGTTTGTATCTGGGCGATGACTAATGTTGAAGATGAAGTTGTTGTAGCCACACACGGAAGAGGTATATGGTCAGTTAACATTCCGGGAATGAGTAACATCGGGACATATAAACCTTTAATAAAAAAACTTTACCAAAACATAGACGGAGCGTTATATATAAATGTAAATTTGCGCTCATTGTATGATTCTTCTGTTGTAAAAATTAACGGGAATAATTATCAAACTATCGCGGCAAATACACTGTCATTAAAAGATACAACAATTACATATCCGGTAACCGCGAGCGGAAACATATCCGTGCAGGTTGTTTCCTATAAAAACGGAAATGAATATCCTTCGGCGTTAAAAACAATTTCTGTTACTCCTTCGGTTTCTGCGCAAAATTCTTATTCATCAAATTTTGATGTTACATCGAACGATTTTATAGGAACCGGTTTTCAAATAAAAAGTTACGCAGGCTTTTCATCGCCTGCTATTCATTCCGCACATCCATACACCGATGATTTGAACATTACTTATGCTTTGAAGATTCCGATTATTGTAAAAGCCGCAAACGCTTTTTTAAGATATGATGAAGTAGCAATAATAGAACCGGGTGATGCAGGATCTGTATTCGGGGATGATAATTTTTGGGATTACGTTATTGTCGAAGGAACAAAAGACGGCGGCAATTGGATTCCTTTACAAGACGGTTACGATTGCCGCTTACACAGTGAATGGGAAACCGCATTTAATCAAAACCAGAACGGCACATCGGCAATGTTAAAACAGAATAGTATCGATTTGCTTTCCAAGTTTAACGCCGGCGATGTTATAATGATTCGTTTCCGTCTTTATGCGGATTCTTACGTAACCGGCTGGGGCTGGGTGATTGATAATCTTGAAATTCAGGAAACAATAAACGGTGTTGAAGAAAAACCAATTCCATCCGATTTTTCGTTAAAACAAAATTATCCAAACCCTTTTAATCCTTCAACAACAATTCAATTTTCTGTTCCGATGGAAGATCATGTTACTATAACATTGTACGATATACTCGGCAAAAAAATTACCGTGCTTGTTAATGAACAAAAAAGAGCCGGCAGTTATAAAGTCAACATAAATACCGCGTTGTTAAACCTTGCCAGCGGAACATATTTGTACCAAATGAAGGCGGGAAATTTTTCGGCGGTTCGGAAAATGTTGTTTTTAAAATAATTTATGCATAGCCGGTTGTGTTAACAATCGGTGGATTAACGTTGACACTGAGTGAATTTAGTGTTAACGCACGATGAGTTAGCGTTAACACTAAATTAATTTGCATTTATGCTAAACGGATTACGGATATATGCTGACAAACAAGATTTTTGAAAAGCACAAATTAAAGTTTTTAGTGATGCCCTTAAGTTAATTCGTTTCACACACTTTGAATGGCGCGGGTTGACGGGAGCGCACTATTTTTCCGGCGAAGCTGTCACTGTTTAATCGTACGATCATTAAATCTCCCTGAATGCAGATCGCATTATTTTATTATTCATACCTTTTAAAAGGATTATTAAGGGAAGTAATAAGAAAGTAACGCTAACGAATATTTTTGCCTCGTTACTCCACAGCACATTATTTTACTAATGCACTGTGGTTTAACGTTTTAAACATTTAGCAGTAACGATGAAATCTTAAAATTATTTTACAAGATTCATTTTTTTGGTTTGAGCAAATTTGCCAGCTTTCATTTTTGCAAAGTATATTCCGCTTGATACCCGGTTTCCATGGTTATCTCTACCATCCCAAACTACTTCATAACTACCTTGCTGGTAAAGGTCATAATCTACAAGGCTTTTAATTAAGTTCCCTTGTATGCCATAAATTTCTAACCGCACCTTTTCAGTTTGTGGTAATGAAAACCGTATTGTTGTTGAAGGATTAAAAGGGTTTGGATAATTTTGGCTAAGCGTAAAAGCGGAAGCCGTAGCGCCGATAGTTTCAACTGCCTGCGGATTATGCGGATCGCCGTGACAAGGAGTGCAATCCATTTTAGTCATAACATTATTAAAAACTGCACTTCCGTGGCAGCTTAAGCAAGCTGTTACAGATGCAGGATCTACATAAGTAGATGTAAAGGTACCCGCAAAGAAAGCATTCAGTATTTCAACGGTTTTAGCTGCAACATCGCCTGTTACTCTTGCACATCTTTCTTTTCTTTCAACATCGCTCACTTTTTTGTTAGCTGTTAAACACCATTCGGTTACAGACGCATGGCATAGCGGACTTCCGGAAACATTTTGCGGTAAATCTTGATCAAAATTATGAACTAAATATTGTCCGTTGATTGCAACTTGATTTGCCTGTGTTGTAGGCAATTCAGCTTGTTCATACCATCCCCATAGTTCGTTAATGAGAGGACCGGATTGTGCTTTTGTAGTTACAAGACTAATCAGAGCGGCAGCGCCATTTAAGCAGCCGCATAAAACGCCCCATGCATTTCCGCCGCCCCTTCCGTAAAGCATTACTTCCATTGGCAAATTCGTCCATGGATCGCCAATAGCCGTTGCCAGGGCTGATGTGATGCCTCCAAAAGTGCCTGAGCAGCAATCTTTATCATTCCAGTAAAAATTATGCGCTTGAATTCTAACAGCCTCAGCATCAAGCGAAGTATATGGCCAGGGCCAGGGAGTTAATTTTGTTTTAGCCTGAGTATTTGCGGTTGTAACAAGGCTTGAAAGCCCGGCTACTGCTGTTATTCCTACAGCGGCTCTACCGGTTTTCATCAAAAAGTCTTTTCGCGTAACGTTCTTTTTCATTTTAGCTCCATTTTGTTTGTTTGTGATGTATTTTTTTGAACTGTTATTTTTAGAATTTTGAAGGTTTCATTTAACAATTGATTATTTGAGTTTTGCTTTAAAGCCATTTTAAAATATTTTATTGAGTTTTTATGATTACAGTACAGATGAAGAATTCCCAATGCGGTTAATGTTTCATACCTATTTGAATAGGTTATTTCGCCTGTTTCTATTTTTGTTATTAAATCATTGCACGGGCAATCTTCATCTTTACGATTGCTATTCAGAATTGTGTTAATATTTTTTTTAAGGAGGTGGATTAGCAGTTCTAAGGCTTTATCTAATTTATTGGTTTGTGTGTAACAAATAATTAATCTTTTTAAAATGTTAACATCGCCGAATTGATTTTGGGGTAGCTTTTCGTATGTACTTTCTGCAAGTACAAAATTCCTTAATTGAAAGTAATGGTTGCCTAACATTTCGCTCATCATTCAATATTGTAGGCAATTATTTTGCCAAAATAATCCTTCGATTTTTGATAAAATTAAAATAGAAATTGCAACAAACTGTTGCGCTGTTCTGGACTCGGGTTGAAAGTAGTTTAAATATCAATCAATTATTCAAAAGCAACAATTAGTTGCAATTGCAACATGTGCAACTGAAACTGCTTTAAACCAATTGTAGATTGACGGAAGAATGAGTTTTAAAAAGAGAAAATTCTGCTAGATTATAGAAACGTTTTATAATAATAAAAAGCACCATCCCGTATTTAGTTCTTAATAATTTGCAGGACAGCGCTTATGCAATTAACTAACTACTTTTGAGTTAATTATGGACAAGGATATTACCTGAGAAAAACCATTTTTTGCATCTGCTTAAATTTACCTGGGGTCAGTTTAAAGCTCCAATGACTAAGGCGAATTCATTCGATAAAAAGTGATGTTTGCCTAACATTTCACCCACAGTGCAATAATTTACGCAAATGGCTTGCCAAAGAAATATTGAATTCTTGTGGATGAATTGAGGGATGATGTTGCACAGCTATTGCAACATTATGTGCTATTATTTTATAAGATATTAAATGCTATTAATTTGGAAGCTTTGCAACAATTCGTTGAGAGTAACGATTTAGACCTCTGAATTCTAGTTTATTCCCATAGCTTTTAATTTGCGCCAGAGTGTTGTTCTATCAACACCTAAAATTTGGGCAACCTTTGTTTTATTCCATTTATGCTGATTCAGTAACCCAAGTAGAGAAGCATTTTCAAACGGTAAAACAGCATTCGGAATAACATTGTGTATTTGACTGCAATAAATGTTTTCTTTTATCTTAGCAGGAAAAGCACAAATGCACAAGCTTTTATCAGGTTTATTCCTAATTACAGCATACTCTATTGCGTTTTCAAGTTCTCTAATATTACCTGGCCAGTGCCATCTTATTAGATGCTCAATACATTCATCTTCTATATGCTGAATATTCTTTTTATAAATAAGCGTAAATTTTTTCAAGAAATGATTTGCAAGAAGTGGTATATCATCTATACGTTTTTTTAACGGTGATAAATTTACGTGGATAACATTAAGTCTGTAAAATAAATCTTCTCTGAATTTTCCTTCTGCAATTGCCTTTTCAAGATCGATATTTGTTGCAGTTATAATGCGTACATCGGCGGACTTTGTAGTTGACTCGCCGAGTCTTTCAAAAGTACCGTCTTGAACAACCCTTAATATCCGCGGCTGCATCTGAAGAGGCATTTCCCCAATTTCATCCAAGAAAATCGTTCCCCCATCAGCAAGTTCAAACCTGCCAACCCTTTCTTTTTGAGCATCTGTAAAAGCACCTTTAGTATGACCGAATAATTCGCTTGCTAATAAATTGTCAGGAATAACTGAACAATTAATCTTTATATACTTTTTGGATCTTCTTTTACTTAAGGTTTGAATTGCATTAGCAATCAACTCTTTACCGGTTCCCGTTTCCCCTGTAATAAGCACTGGCGCATCCGAATCAGCTATCTGTTCAATCAGAGTAAAAATACCCTTCATTGTTTTTGAATTTGATATCATGCCGTGGAAGTTTGATTCTTCTTGTAATAGTCCTTCTATCTTTTTAAGAATTGAAATATCTCTAAAAGTTATTACTCCGCCCGACGGGTTATCATTTTCATCTTTTAACAAAGCCGCATTTAATCTTATAGGAATAGGGACAGAATCTTTACATTCAATTTGACTGTCATAATCAAAAATGCTTTTACCAAATTTTAATATTCTTGCAATTGGACAATTTTCCAAACAGTATTCAGATTTGAAGACGTTCTTACAAATTTTTCCGATAACCTCATCCCTCTGAAAACCAGTCATCTTTGAAGCAGCTTCGTTGATAAAGGTGATTTTAAATTCCTTATCAACTGTAATTACTCCTTCAGCAAGGGAGTTTAAGATAGTATCTGTCTTTTGCTTTTCCATTTTTTATCCTACCGTTAAGATTAAATAAACTCCGCCCATAATTACTAAAACACCGCAGGTTCTTTTTATCCATAAAATAGTTTTTGATTCTTCAGACCAATTTAAATATTGCTGAACTTTTTGGGATAAAGTTCCCGCCCCAACAATTACTGAACAATGCCCAATACCAAATGCTAATAGAAGCATAGATGCAGAAGCAAAACTTGTTTGCGCAGTTTGAAATACAATTCCCAGTACAGGAGCCATATAAGCAAATGTACAGGGCCCGAGTGCAATTCCAAAAAGTAATCCAAGAATTAATGCTGATAATAATCCTTTAGATTTTGTTTGTCTTAAGCCTACACTGCTCCAGTCAAATTTTATAATATCTAAAAGATAAAGACCGACTAAAAAGAAGATTCCCGCAACAAGATAATTACCAATTGCGCCAACATCTCCCATTAATCTACCAAGTGATGCTGTGATGATTCCAATCACGGCAATTGTAATTAATATTCCCACTGCAAATATTAATGAGATATAAAAAGTTCTCTTCAAAGAGATTTTACCTTGTGAGGTAATATATCCAACAACAAGTGGTATGCTTGAAAGATGACAAGGAGATAAAAGTATCGATAACACTCCCCACCCTAAAGACGCTAGAACTGCAATCCAATAATTTTCATAAAGTGCTGTGCTAAGTATTGTAAATATTTCTTCAATCATAATTTAGTTACTACTTATTATTTATTTTCAATTATTAGTTTCGTCATAGCAAATGAGTCTTCGAGTGAAGCAATCTGTTATTAATCTTTGGCAAATTGCTTCGGTACTGCTGTCCCTCGCAATGACACTTTTAATTATTCTTTACTTTTAATCCCCTACCCTGTAAAATCTTATCAATTTCTGCTTCGGGATAAAATCCTTCATGCCGGAAAAACTCTTTTCCGTTCTCGTCAAGAAAAACTTGCGTTGGTATTAATTTTATTCCATACTGCTGCGCATATTTTTTCTGATCTGATTTCCAAACATCGTAAAACACAACCTTAACCTGCTCACCATATTTTTCTTCAATTGATTTCATTATCGGCTGCATCTGCTTACATGGAATGCAATTGACTGATCCAAGTTCTACAAATGTTACTTTGGGTTTTTTAATGTTTGCTTTATTTGTTTTATTTTCTTTTGGTTGAGCGTCACAGCCCTGAACAAAGAAAAATATCATAAGTATTATTATTGATAGTAAATTTTTCATCTTAAGCTCCATTCAACCATTTTAAAATTTGATCATCTTTAGGAACAATGCCGTAACTTTTTACCTGCTCATTTATTACCAGTGCAGGCGTCATCATTATTCCGTAGCTAACCATTTCCTGAATATCTTCAACCTTTATTATTTTCGCGTCAATATTATTTTTTGCAACAATATCTTTTACTTTAGCTTCAAGAGTCCGGCATTTAGAGCATCCGGGGCCTAGAACTTTTACTGAAATCATTTATTTTGCTCCTTGTATTATATTTAATGAATTTGTGATTGTATCACTGACTGTTGCTAGTTTCATATAACGCGCAACTTGCATTGCCTCAACAATTTCTTCGTTTGAAACTCCCTACTTTTTGGTACTTCTCATTTTCAAAGATTAACGCTTTTTCTTGCATCTGGTTTTCCTCAAATTCCGGGGCAAACTGCTTGAGTAATTCCATTGGTGATTTTTTCATAATAAAATCTCTCTACTTTATCCTTAAATAATTTTTTAATTGTATGAAAAGATTTTCTTGTCTAACAAATCTTTTTATTTCTTGATTGCTTGAATCAAGTATTACAACAACCGGTATAAATCCGACTTCATACCTTGTTTGCAAATCGATATTTGTATAGCAGTCCACAACGGCGTAATCAAACAATCCCGGATTTTCTTTATGCAGCTTCTCTACTTCTGATTCATTTTCATAACACATTTCAAGCGTGCACTCGCAAGACATCGATGTGGACAAAACAAATACTTTTTCTCCGGTAGAACTTAATATTTTATTATATAAATATTCACCGTAACTATAGTTGAATTCATTATTAACCGTACGGAATATTTTCTTTAACGTATCAACTTCCGGTTTGCTTTCAAAAATATTTTCAAATTCATTAAATGATTCAATTAGCCGTTCTTTTTTAGAATCATTTCCGATTAATTCCCTCAAAGCCACTTTTAGTTCAGAAACAAGAAATTCATTTGGATATCTTTTCTCTAAAAACGAAATGTTTATTTCAGCGATTAAATCCCTCGTTTTTATTATTTCACTTGACGAAGCATGGTTTTCCGCTATGAATACAAGAGCAAGTAAGAAAATTATTAGCCGCATTATTCCATTCTCATTTGATTAAAACAATGATCCGTATATAAGTCCCGTTATCGTGGACATGATAACAACAAGCAAAACGTACACAACGGTTTTTTGAGTTCCGATTACACTTCTTATAACAAGCATATTTGGCAGTGACAATGCCGGACCAGCAAGCAGTAATGCAAGAGCCGGACCTTTTCCCATTCCGCTGTTTATTAATCCTTGAAGAATTGGAATCTCCGTTAAAGTCGCGAAATACATAAACGCACCGGTGATTGATGCAAAGAAATTGGAGAATAAAGAATTTCCGCCAACAAGATTTGCAATCCATTCATTCGGGATTATTCCGCCGTTGCCGTTATTTGAACCGAGCAAAAAGCCGGCGACCAAAACTCCGGCTCCAAGCAGGGGCATAATTTGTTTTGTAAAACCCCATGTTTCTCCAAGCCATTGGTTTGGTTCATCTTTTGAAAACGTTAAGGCCATTGTAGTAGCTACAACGGCTACCACAAAAGTGATGGTTGGATTTTCATAAAAAATAATTGAAGATATAATAACCGCAATAGTACCAAGCAGAACAAAAAGTTTTTTTACTTTTATTATGTAAGCCATCGAAATCGCAAATCCTATTCCGAATAAAGAAGTTATAAACCATTTATTTGCAAAAACTTCATACCAGAAACCTTCAGTTGTATCCGGCTTACCCCAATTAACAAAAACAAGAATAGCAACAAGGATAAAAAAGTGAAATGCTGTCTGCCAGATCGGTCGAACTTCTTCAACAACGGGCATTGCAAGCTGTGCTTCGGTTCTTTCTTTCTCTTCCTTACGATAAATAAAAGACATTATTAGACCAATTATTACACTGAATGATACAGCTCCAATCACCCTGGCTATTCCAAGTTCAAAACCAAGTATTCTCGCTGTTAAAATGATTGCTAAAATATTTATCGCCGGTCCGGAATAAAGAAACGCAATTGCGGGTCCTAAGCCGGCGCCTCTTTTGTGAATGCTTGAGAACAAAGGCAGCACTGTGCATGAGCAAACTGCTAGTATAGTTCCCGAAACAGACGCAACTAAATATGCAACCCACTTTTTAGCTTTCCCGCCAAAGTATTTTACTACTGCAGCTTGACTGACAAATACAGCAATAACTCCCGCAATAAAAAATGCCGGGACAAGGCAAAGCAAAACATGTTCCTGAGCGTACCACTTTGCCAATGCAAAAGCATCTATTACAGCGCCTTTAAATTTTTCTGTTTCAATCGGCATTAAGTACGCAAATACAAAAAATCCGAGTATCCACAGAAACGATTTATACTGCTCTTTCCAGTTCATTAATTAAATTCTCACTTTACCTAATTATTTGTTGTTTTATTATATTCTGAAGCTGCTCAACAGTTGGAACGCTTCCTCGCACAACTATTTTGTTATCAATTATAAGTCCCGGTGTGCGAACCAAACCAAAAGACAATATTTCTGAATAATCAATTACTTTTTCAATGGTTGCTTCAAAATTTAATTTATTTAAAGCATCCCGAGTTCTTACTCTAAAGTTTTGCAATTCATTCATCCTGTCAAGAACTTTAATATTCATAATATTCTCATATCTAAATGATATTATGAGCATAGACTCATATAAATGGTTAAAAAAAACTAATTTGTAATAAATTTATTTATTTTCTCAATATTACTGTTTGAAATTTCTTCAGCAAGCTTTAATATATCCATAATTTTTTCATCGGCAATTCTGTAGTTAACACGCAGTCCTTCTTTCCACGAAACAAGTACGCCACTTTTTTCCATAATTTTTAAGTGTCTCGAAAGATTTGATTGTTCAAGCCCAATCATCGGCATAATTTCGCAATTACATAATGTCTGCCGGCTAAGTGCCTTTAGAATTTTTATACGATTCGGATGACAAATAGCTGCAAGGATTTCGGCTTGTAAATTTTCTTTCGTTTTATATCTGCTTGCCAAACAATTTCTCTCTTTTCTGTTTTTAATAAATAATCAATTTCTCATTGCTAACATATAATATTACTATATGATCGTCAACTCATATAGTGAAAAAAATAAAATGATTCTACTCAGGAGATAACAAAATCATAATCGACTTGATCTGTTTTATCCGTGTGTGCCTGTCCGGCAGGCATGTTCCATTCGTTCTCTTGTTAGTTTTTCAGATATTTTTCCGCCGGATTAAATTATCTTTCCACCAATTGTAACAACAGGCGTTTGAAGTTTTTCTTACTGAATTCCTTCCTTAATTTTTTCGCAAGAAAAAGATTAGGAAAAAATATTCTATTAGTTTCATTTTAAAGACATCACCAGCCGTTCTTTAATTTTCTTTGAAACCATATCCACCGCATACTTCCTTGCTTTTTTCATAGCCGCAAGCGCCTTCGGACATAACAAATATTTTTATATCGAATTTTTTATTCATCGTAATAAATATTTTATGCCGGCTTCATGGTAACAAAATATTTTTTTTGAAACCATAATGCTACGTTCACCAGACCAATCATAACCGGAACTTCTACAAGTGGACCAATAACCGCCGCAAAAGCTTCACCGCTGTTTATACCAAAGACGGCAACGGCTACTGCAATTGCTAATTCAAAATTGTTACTTGCAGCAGTGAATGAAAGTGTTACTGTTTTTGAGTAATCTGCTCCAACTTTCTTCCCCATGTAAAACGATACTAAGAACATAATAACAAAATAAATAAGCAGCGGAATTGCGATTCGTATTACATCAAGAGGTATCTTTACAATGTATTCTCCTTTTAATGAAAACATTACTATGATTGTAAAGAGTAAAGCTATTAATGTAATTGGCGAAATCTTTGGGATAAATTTCTTTTCATACCATTCTTTATTTTTTAATTTGATCAATGTAAAACGTGTAATTATTCCGGCTATGAATGGGATGCCAAGATAAATAAAAACACTTTCAGCTATCTGACCGATTGTTATATCTACTTTGAATGATTGTAAACCGAACCAATTAGGTAAAACTGTTAAAAACACATATGCATAAACCGAAAAGAAAAGCACTTGAAAAATTGAGTTGAATGCCACCAAACCGGCGGCATATTCTGTATCCCCTCTTGCTAATTCATTCCATACAATCACCATTGCAATACATCTTGCAAGTCCAATCATAATTAAACCGGCCATATATTCCGGGTAGTCTTGCAAAAATATTACGGCAAGAACAAACATCAGTATTGGTCCAATAATCCAGTTCTGAACAAGTGAAAGAGAAAGTATTTTTATATTTTTAAATACATCTCCAAGTTCTTCATACTTTACTTTTGCAAGTGGCGGATACATCATCAGGATTAGTCCGATTGCAATTGGAATATTTGTGGTACCGCTCTGAAACTTATTCCAGAAACCAACAATGCCCGGGAAAATATAACCGGAAAAAACTCCGATAAACATTGCAAGGAAAATCCATAGAGTTAAAAACCGGTCAAGAAATGATAATTTTTTAGAAACTTTTGCCATCGTTTTGCCTTTATTTCGCTTTAAGATTTTTATTGTAGAAGGTGTAAAAATCATTCTTAATTTTATCCCTCACATTTCTGAATACAGAAAGAATCACTTCTTCTTTTCCGGTCGCGTCTGCCGGGTCCTCAAAGCCAATGTGCAATTGTTTTCCAACCTTTCCAATAAATACCGGACAAGTTTCCTTTGCGTTGTCACATACGGTAACTACAAAATCAAATGATTCATTTAAGAATTTATCAACCATCTTGGGATAGTTTTTCGAAAGATCGATTCCTATTTCTTTCATTACCTGGATCGCTTTCGGATGAACTTGCTTGGATGGATTTGTTCCGGCGGAATAAACATCTAATTCGGAATCAAACGATTTCAAAAATCCTTCCGCCATCTGGCTGCGGCAGCTATTGCCGGTGCAAAGTATTAATATTTTTTTTTCCATTTTTATATTTTCTTTCTTTTAATTCGCCATTAACCGAATTGTTCAATCAAAAATAATTATGAGCCGCAAACTTTGTAACGATTACTAACTTTTACTTTTTGTTTATCGTTTTCAATCAATTGACTATCGCCAACCCAAAAATCTAACTGGCTTAAAATTGCAGAAATCCTTTGATCACCAGGTCTCTGATTTATTAAATAGTTAACCCACTTGCCGTCCCTCTCCTCTGAAATAAATCCTTCTTTTTTCAGTATGCTTAAATGTTGAGATACTGTTGAAGCTGCAAGTTTGAGAATGTCTGTTATTTCGCAAACATATAGCGGTTTAATTTGCAGCATCCTCAAAATACGGAGTCGGTTCTTATCCGAAAGCACTTTAAATATGTTTGAAGATTCTTTCATACTCTCAATTCGTTATTGACCGAAATATAGATATCCATTAAATTATTTCCAAATTAATACGTCTCTAATTGTGAAAATGATTGGATGAGCCATTGCTGCCCAAAATAAATAAAGATTAATAAAATATTGATTATGTTTTTCCATATTGGATAGATTTTATTCAGTTTCAGTTTCTGACCCCCTCTAAACTAATTATAGTTTTCTATTTTTTAAAGAATGATCCTCCGGTGGTTTACACGGATTGTTCAACCATTCTGTAAATAAAATAATCTTTACGAACAAGTTCATTCTTAAAAAAGTTATTAAATTCGATAAACTTTTGTCAGTTTAACCTTTTCATCTTTTAGTATATGTTCGTCCCTTCCTTCCGGCAATGAATATTCTCCAATTATTCAATTTTGATTGAACTTTTTAATTTTATTACAAAGGTTATTTTTTCTTTCAGCCAATGGTAAGGCATCTTGAAAACTATTTTGATTGCTCGGTTGATAATATTTCACTCCATCTTAAAAACTCCTTCATTGAAGAATTAGATAAGAATTCAGCTATCGAGGAATACTCGATAACTGCGGTAGAAAAACCAGCGAAAATTATTATGCTGAATTAATGAATGGGATCAGTAGTCTTCCTCAAGAATATAGGCATCATAAATGAGTTTGTATTCTTGCTGCCATTCGTTTTCTTTTTCTAAAAAGCCGGTTCTTCTGTGTAATTTCTGCGGTTCTATTTTCTTATTCATTGCACACGGTATTTCGTCCTGCTAGCAAATCTGAATTTCGCATAAATCTATAAAATTACTTTTTTCATTCTTCTTAATCGCTTCGCCTATATTAATTTGAAAATTAAAATACTAATCGCTTTTACGTTAGAGTCAAATAGCCGTAAATATTAAAACAGGAATTTGTACTCTCACCATACATTCGTTCCGTTGGGTCAAAAATATTTATCGCTGTCAGATTTTTCCTTTGCAGGTTAACTAAAAATATTCAGGCAATAAGTGTAGGAAATAAAAAGCGGAAGTAAACTATTGAGTCTGCTTCCGCTTTTTTGGTCAATCTCATTTTAGTCGAAGAAAGAGATTGAAGGAGTGAAGAATTACTTTGTTAAAGACATCTTCTTAGTGAATGAACCTGCGGAAGTTTCTAATTTATAAATGTAAACTCCGCTTGTAAATTTAGAAGCATCCCAATTAATTTCGTATGCGCCGATGTTTTTAAATCCGTTAACAAGCTCGACAACCTGCTGCCCTAATATGTTGTAAACTACTAATCTAACATTACCCGCTTCAGGAATACTAAAGTTAATTTTAGTTGACGGATTGAAAGGATTAGGATAGTTTTGCCCGAGCGAATATTCTGAAGGAGTATTACTTTCATCAGCATTTTTAACGCCGGTTAATAAACCGATATTATTCAAGTTAGTCCAGCCTGCCGCCCAATTATCTGCGCCAAAAGCGCCATAAAAATCTGCGGATGCAAAGATGTTGTTTCCAGCCGGTAGTTGTTTTCTCGGCAGGGTAAATGCAGGGCTGTTCTGCTTAGGGCGCGCGTCTAATAAATTGTTTCCACTGCGAGCTATTGAATATAATTGCGGATTAATAAGAGTATTACTATTGGCGGGATTTCCAAGGAACTGCTGCATAAAAAATTGTCCGGCAATATCATTTATAGTAGATGAACTGTTTTTGTACCAAATATTGTTTTGAAGAATTAACTGTCCATCAACAAATCTATTGTAGCTTGTTAAGCCTGAACCCGAATCGATTTTAACTCCCGATTTATCAAAATCGGTGATGATTGAATTATAAATTTCACCGCCTGCATATTCTTTATAATTTAAAGCTATATCGCCGCCGGCAGCATTTGCTCCGCGACCGATAAAAGTAGCATTATAAATAACAGGTTTTGAAAGAGGCTCGTTGGTTAATGCGCCGCTGTCACCGCTATCAAATTCACCTAAGTGATCGCCAACAGAATCACCCTGAATGGCAAACCAAAATTGATGGAACCCTCTAAAACCCTGGTCATAATCGAAAGCGTCATCATCGGCAAACGCTGATATTAAATATTTTGTATTTACAGTTCCGCCAAAAAATTCAAAACCGTCATCGCTGCTATTAAAAGATTCCACGTATTCAATAACAGTATTACTGCCAACGCAGCCAAGCGTTAGACCCTGTAATTCTTTATTGGCTTCAACCGTAATTCCGGTATATCTAATCGAAACATATCTAAATACACCTGAATTATCAGCATCATCGCTGCCTCCGTATTTGGCTCTATCATCTGTAGCCGGCAAGCCTTCTACAACTTTTTCAAAAGCTACGTTCAAAACGGCTTTACCAAGCAGTACAACTCCACCCCAAAGTCCGCGGTCTATTCTATAATCAACACCCGGATCAGTGCCATTATCGGGCAAGTTCGTATCGTCATATTCGGTGGTAAATATTATTGGTTCTTGGGCAGTTCCCACTGCGTTAATTTTAGCGCCTCTTGTAATTACAAGAACCGAAGCAACGTCACCTGTGGTTGGCGCTTCTTTTGCTTTTATCACTGTTCCCGCTTCGATGTTAAGTATAGTTGGAGATTCCACGTAAACATAACCGTCGAGTAAGTAGATGTTGTTTTTTGTCCAGTTTACAGTTCCACTGGAGCCGGTTATATCGGCGTCGGTAACTGTTATTACGTTTTGCGCAAACAGAGCTGACGCAGAAAGTATTAAGAACAATAAAAGATTTTTCATTTTGTTTCCTTTGTTTAATTGATTGATTAAGATTAGATTGAATAGCTTACTCCGACAGAAAAACTTCTGCCATTATTGTATTGATGATAAATAAAATCATTTCCTTTAAACTCAATAGTCTTTTTAACAGGTGAGTTCAATAGGTTCTTTGCTGAGAACTTAAGATTAAATCCGTACCACATTTTTTGTGAAAATGTTAAATCAAATATTCCGCGAGGCTGCTCGTAAACATCCGGTGTTGCGCCAAGCGTAATTTCGGAAAGGCGGCTGCCGAAAATATTGTAGAAAAATCCAACCGTTGTTCCCGTTTCGGTGTTGAAGTATGACAGTTCCAAATTTACAAGATAAGGCGACTGCCCGAAGAGCGGACGTGTTTTTGACGCGCTTGAATCTTGTGGAAATATGTTCACTTCATATTCGTCTTTCGGAATATCAACTTTCGAACGAATCAAAGAAAAGTTTACATTGAATATAAAGTCTGAAAGTGAATTGTGAAGAACATCAAGACGTTTTCTAATTTCAAATTCCGCTCCGTAAATAGAACCTCTTTCGACATTCTGATAGCTTATAACTTCTGTTGTCGGGTCTAAAGTTCTCTCTATCGGGTTTTGAAAATTTTTATAAAAAGCGCTGACGGCGTAGAGTTCACCCGGGCGTTCGAACCACTCCCATCTTAAATCAAAATTATCTATCAGCGTTCGTTTTAAGTCCGGCACACCAACAAACTGAAAATCGCCGAGAAACTCGAACGACCTGAAAGGCGCCATTTCTCTAAAATTAGGGCGGGCTAATGTTTTCCCATATGACGCTCTAAGATTCATATTTTCCTGTAACTGATAAATTAACGCCGCAGATGGAAGTAGATCGTTGTTATCCAAAATTCCTTTTCTTTGATTTGTATCAGCACTTTCAACCGTCATGTCCGTCATTTCGTAACGCGCGCCTGAAATAAATTTTACATTTTCCAAAACTGGTAATTCAAACATTAAATATCCCGCTGAAATTTTTTGATCCCCGGTGTAGTTATTTCTCGAAGCGGAAGCGTCGAAAACATAAGTGCCAAACAAATATCTGTTATTAGACGAATCTATTATACCGGCTTGATCCACAAAATAGTTTTTAATATCGCCGCTGTAAACAGCATTGCTGCTCCTTAATTCAAATCTTCTTTCCGTAAAACTTCTTGCTATTTTTTGGTACGCGCCTCCGAACTTAAACTTCCCTTTTAATCCATTCCATTGATAGAAAGGTAATGACAAATCCAAATTGAAAATTTTATTTTCTTCAGAAAGTTTTCGAAAAAAACGAGTTGGAGCGTTATAACTATTTATGTTAATAGAATAAATTCTTTCCCCACTTTCTGCTTCAACCTGATAGTCATTAGAGAAAAATCTTAAATCCGGTTCGTTTTGCTGCGTTGATGAAAATGAAGCGATCCACTGCGCATTTAAGTTGCCTAATGCGCTGAAAAAATGCTCGCCGTTAAGCTGATATGTATATAAATTTCTTTCTGTGTAAAGCAAACTTCTCGTTTGATAAACAGGACCTTCGCCGAGTTGATAATCCCACTCCCCTTCTTGAAAGCGTGCCGTTGATTCTCCGCTTCTTGTGTATAATGCCTTTAAGCTAATATCATGATTCGGATGAGCTTTGAAAGCAAGATTTACTATTCCGCCCATTAAAACTTCATCAACTCCTTTGGAATCGGACAAGTACATATAATTATTTAGTGACGCAGCATCTTTATATTTTCCGCTTAGTTCCCATCTGCCAACGGCGCCGCCATCGTAATAGTTATAATTTCGGTTATAGCTAAAACTCGCCGTAAAGCCAAGCGGCTTATTAAAAAGTAAATATTGATCTCCAATAGAAAAGGAATAACTTTGATTAACCGGCGCTGATTTTGAAATTGGTGACATTTCCGGATTGAATGATTTTGTGAACGCATCTAATTGATAGGCAAGTTCACTATTTCTTCTTGAAGAATTTGGCGAAGGGAGTTTAGATTCGGGATCGACAAAAAAAGCGGGCAGAGAGCGTTTGCCATCGTCATAACCAAGCCAGTCTTTGCTTCCACCGCTGTATGTTAAAAATTCGCTGTTAAATGTTGTTAAGGAATTAAATGAACTTGAAGAGGAAAAATTAAGAGTAAATTTATCGGGATATTTTTTTGTGGAAATGTCCACTATTCCGCCCGAAAAACTTCCCGGTTTATCAGGGGTAAAAGATTTTATAGTAGTAATGTTATCTAAAATGTTGGCAGGAAATAGATCCAGATTGAATGATTTTTTATCCGGGTCGGCGCTTGGAAGCTCAGTTCCGTTCAATTGTGTGCTGCTGTAGCGGTCGCCAAGTCCTCTCACGTAAATATATTTTCCGCTAACAACCGAAATGCCAGTTACTTTGGTCATTGCGTCTGCTGCGTTGCCGCTTCCCATTCTCGAAATCAATTCGGAGCTAATAGCGTCGCTTACCGAGTTCGATTTTTGTCTGAATTTCAACAAAGAATTTTCATTATTCAAGATTAATTTAGCTGAAATGATAACCTCTTCGGTTTGGTATGCCTCTGGACTTAAAGAGATGTTAGTTTCCAAAATTTCATTCGGCTTAATTACTATGCCTGCAACGGTTACTTTAGTATAACCTATCATTGAGACTATAAGATTATAACTGCCGGCAGCGATATTTTTAATGATGAACTTTCCATCCAGGTCGGTCGCAGCTCCGATATTTGTGCCTTCTAATAATAGATTAGCACCAATTAACTGCTCGCCATTTTTTGAATCAACCACACTGCCGGTTAATGTGCCGGGCTGCGCAAATGCGCTAACCGTCAATAACATTGTCAATACAGAGTACGAATAGAATTTCTTCATCATAAAACTTGCGCTAAAAAAAACTTTAATTGTTGTAGATTCAAAGTTCATTTATCTCTCCAAAATTGTTTTTACTATTTTTCTTCGACGCTGCAAAGTTACCCCTCCGATGTTAAGCCAATATTAAGCGAGTGTTAACTTTGCGTTAATTAATTGAAAGTAAAGCGGAGAAGTAAAGAGGAGAAAAAGTGAATATGTTAAGGATACCCAAAAAATAGGACACAGATAACGCTGCCTGCGCGGATTAAGGCAAATTTTTTTGTGAGCGAACTCGATTACCTTTACAATCTTAGAATATGAAAGTTATTCGGCCGCGCTCGGTCTAATTAGGTTGGGGAAATATTAACCTATGTTTATCATTAGCCATAAATTTCTAATGACCGCTATTAGAAAAAAGTTGCGCTAAGTTGTCTGAAGTGAATTACTGATGTTACCCAAAATAATATTTTGAATTGCCACGACCTTTATGCCGTGGAATAATTAGAAAAAAATAGATAGCTTTAGTAAAAATTAATGCGGAAATATGGCTAAAGCCAGGTGCATCTTGGTAATTTAATCCCCGACATAAATGCCGGGGAAACACGGTTACAACCTCTGGGTTTGGAAAAATTTGCAGCAATCACAATCAAGTCCTCTATATTTTATACGTACAAGTTTAGGTACATACTTAGTAATATTATAGACAAGAAATTATTTTGCGGTTAGCTTTTGTGCCGGATAATGGACTTCATATATATTTCAGTGCGTGAATTTTACAACCGTGTTTTGTGCGGCGTACATATTATTAATTTATCAAATAAATCTGTTTTGATGATATATTTTTTGCTATTAAAGCCTATGCCTTCTTTATCAATTTTAATCAATCCAAAGTAATTTAAAAATCGGTCGAATGTACGAATTGAATAACAACTCGATGAATAACTTTCCAACGTTCCAAAACTCGGTTTAATAGATTCTAATAATTTTGGATATGCTTTAAAATATTTCTCAGCGTAAAATGAATCCAATCTTTTTTCATTTCCGTATTTTGACAATAAGATCAATGAAAATCCCCATCCAAGTTGTCCGATTTGATTTTCGCCGTATCCATCATAGTATGCCCAATTAAATTTTATGGCGAATGTCGATAGTATCAAACGCAATAACTCGTAATTGTCTGCAAGAATTTTAGTAGATGATTTTGTTAAACTCAATTTCCCTTTGCTCTTTTTAGTCAATCCTGCAATTTCAATCAGTATTCTTGTAAGGTTAACGGACATTGAATCAGTCTCTTTATACAATTTGGAAATCTCTTTTTCAATTAACTCATCTTTCATAAACCATTGTTGATATAGTTCGGAAACGATTTTTGTCTGTAAAAATCCTTTGTTTGTTAGTTTAATTTCTCCTGCTTTGTCAATCAAACCGGTTAGATATTTAATCTGGTTAAAGATCGGAATCTTTTGATAATCAGATTCGGAGAGTTTTTGAAATTTAATCGGACTCTCCGGCTCAAAGGTAAAATATAATATTTGAGTCATTTGGTACGGTGAATATGCTTCGAAATCAGAAATACCCTGATTGTTCTGTTCATTGAATACTTTGTCAAAATGTTTTTGTAGGTCTTCTAAATTCACATAGTTTTGTTATGTTAATTAGTTTGTTAAATATACCGCGTGTTTTAACCAGTTGATTTTTAATTCAATCAAGCAATTGATAAGTTTACTCTTTTCCAATTCCAATCTCAATCCATTCTTTTTCAACCGGAATCACTTGTTTCATTGCAAGTAGTTCTGATTGAAATATAATTTCATTTTCTTTAAACCAATTTTCGTATTCGTCAGTGAATATGTCAAATGGATTATCGTTCATTTTTAGAATGTTAAAACTTTATCACAATCAACAGTCCATTGTGCAAATTCCTTCATATTGCTCAGTTTGACGCCTTCAATAAAAGGAATTTTGTCAATTCCCCGTGCTTCCGAACATCCTCCACAACTTTTAACTTCTCCACCGTTTCTAATCACAACTTTTAACATTCTTTCAATGTTGTAATAACCATTTGGTGTGTTTTGGTTTGGCAAACCACAAAAAACAGCGTCGGCAAGCAAGAAAATTTTTATTTCTACTTTGTCGTCATGATCTTTTTGAAGTGTCATTGCCATTCTCAAAGCATTGTATGCTTTCTCTGTTCCATAGGGTGCGTCATTGATGATAATCAAAATTTTCTGCATTTTTATTCTCTTTTATTTGGTTAATAATTTCTGTTTTGTTGACGCTTCGTAATTGCAGCCAACGTTTTGTGTATGGTGGTGTTTTAATGCACTATACACATTCTTGTTCGTTCGTGCATTATTTTTCTTCAATTTTTTTATCAAGCCAATTAATCATCGTATCAAGGCTAAGTTTAATATTTCCAATCGAACAATGATTACTTGCATGGTCTTTTTTAGTAAATACAATATCAGTCACAGATTTAGCATTCGTTAAAGATTTAATCAAAGGCTTATGAAGTTTAAATGGAATAAAATGGTCATCTTTTCCAGTAATTACCATTACGTCCTGAATTATTTTTTCAGTATGTAAGTTTTTACTATTCATTTGCCAAACATATTCAAACGCATCCATTGGTTCATCAATCTTAGTAATATAAATAGTATTAGATATCTGCCATGCATCCATCCCCCCTCTATTCATTTTTTTTATCGATACTTTATTCGATGCAGCCCTAAGATATTTTTTAAAAAAATTCATTGTCCATTGTGCTATTGCAGGTGGAATCTTATAATAATCGTAAGCCCCCCCTGTTGATATTACCCATTTAATTCGAGGCTCAAAGGCTGCGGCTCGCAAACATAAATATCCCCCAAGTGATATGCCTAACAAAGCAGCTTCTTGTATTTTATAATAATCTAAGATTGTTTTGATAGGTTTTTCCCACATAAAATCAAACGGGATATCGAATTTTTTCAAAGTTTTACCCTGTCCTGGCCCTTCAAATGCGATTACTTCATATCCATTTATTGCAAAATACGAAGCCATAGAATAAAACTCTTCGATAAAGGAATCAAAACCACCATGAATTAGAATAGTTCCCTTTTTTGTATTTCCATAATGTTGTAACCGCAACACAGATAAAAATGAATCTTTATAAGGCACTTTTTCTTGAATTGCCCCGTTCAATGACATATGTGTATAAAACAAATCAATAAATTTGTCATACAGCAATTCTTTGTCATCTTGTCCATGAAGTGTATAAAACTCGGCGGCTCTAAAATAAAATGCTGCTTCAATGCATTCATCCTGTTTTAATTTCCGCTCTGCAAATTCAATCATCACAGGTTTCCAATCTGTGAACTTCTTAATCTGTTTTCCAGCTTTGATTACATCATCGTACGCTAAATACCCTAATGAATACCATCTATTGAGTTGAAAATTATATAATTGCTTATCATGAAAACGATGGTAACCAATCGGGAATGTAAATAATTTTGAATCCATTTTATTCATTTTTCTATCATGCTTAAAGTTGTCTGTATGACACTGTCTTGCATGGCGTAACGTCTCAATAAACACATTGCGTTAATAAGACTAAATGTAATTTTATGTTCGTTTATAACGAAAACTACTTGATTAAGTATGAAAAAACAAAATGTTTGAAAAAGATAGGTTTGCCGCATGTTGTTTTAAACTTTTATTTTGTTTGTAACTAAACCAAGCAAGCAATTATCTGAATACATCAAATAGCAGCATACAATAACTTACTTGCGAAGTTTGTAAAAAAAGCAAATATTGCATTACAAAGATGCCGAATTAGTTAATCTCCGGATATTTTGAATATCATCATCACGATGATAATTACAAAGTCTTTGAATAAATGAGTTTCGGTTTTAAATATGATTTGTACCTCGCTCATAAAAGGAAAAAATTCTCATGAACATTCTGCTTCTTTATCCCGAAATGCCGGAAACGTTCTGGTCGATGAAATACTTGATGAAAATGATTTTAAAAAAATCGAGTTATCCCCCATTGGGATTATTGACGGTTTCAAAACTTTTACCGGATGAATGGAATAAAAAACTTATCGACCTTAATCTAACTACACTCAAGCCGGTTGATATTGAATGGGCGGATTATATTTTTATTTCTGCAATTAATGTACAAACGGAGTATGTCAAGAAGGCAATTAGAGAGTGTAAAAGATATGGTAAAATAATTGTTGCCGGCGGACCTTTGTTTACACATGAGCACGATAAATTCCCGGAGGTTGATCACTTTGTTCTTAATGAAGCAGAAATCACACTGCCTTTGTTTATCGACGATATTAAGAATGGAAATCCAAGAAAAATTTATTCTACCGAAGAATTTGCTGATATCACAGTGTCGCCGCTACCCGATTGGAATTTAATTGAGCTGAATAAATATGCATATGCCGTAGTTCAATATTCACGCGGCTGTCCGTATATGTGCGACTTTTGTGATGTAACTGCTCTGTTTGGCAGAAAACCGCGAACCAAAACATCAGAACAAATAATCCGGGAGCTGGATCAAATTCTGTTAGCCGGTTATCCCGAAATGATTTTGTTTGCGGATGATAATTTGATCGGCAACAAAAGGGATTTGAAAAAAAATTTATTGCCCGAATTGATAAAATGGAGACGATTAAATAAAACGGCGCCGGGATTTGCAACTCAAGTTACCATTAATCTTGCTGACGACGAAGAACTGATGAGATTAATGATTGAAGCAGGATTTAGGCATATATTCATCGGAATCGAAACCATCGATATTGAGAGTCTTGAATTGTGTAAAAAGACACAAAACTTAAAACGGGACATGCTTGAAAATGTAAGACTGCTTCAGAAAAAGGGTTTTATCATAACCGCCGGTTTTATTGTTGGATTTGATTCGGATAAAGAAACAATTTTTGATCAACAGCTTGAATTCATTCAGATGAGCGGTATAGTTTTGGCAACCGTGAATGTATTAAAAGCTCCACCGGGAACGGATTTGCATAGAAAGCTCTTAGAGGAAAACAGACTTATCGAACCATTTGATTTTGACGAGAACAAAACTAACATTCTTACCAGGATGGACAAACAAGTTTTGTATAAAGGCTATAAGAATATTTTGGATACTATATATCAACCCAAAAAAATCTATGAACGATCGAATAAATTTTTATCAAATTATGGGAGTCATAAAGCCGAGAACCCAATACAAAAAAGGATTGGCTTTGCGGATGGTATAGTTTTATTAAGAGTAATATACTTTGCGGGTATTTTAGGTAAAGGCAGAATTTATTTTTGGAAGTTGATATTAGGTACATTCCTTTTTAACAAAAAGAATATTATTCATGCTATATTATTCGGAGCGCTCATATTCCAATTTCAAATGCTTCATCGTAATTTTATGAAAAGCTATGATGAAATTGTTACAAAATAACCTACGAACGGAATTATGAAACCGAACTAATATTTATTGCCCTACACGAATATTCTTGTAATATATGGTAGAATATTTGCAAACTAAAAGCCTAAAAAGCATGAATGAATGATCCGTCATCTAACGGACAATTACCTATCTCAAATAATTTGGTTCTGACTTGCCCAGGTAAGGTTATGTGAATTTAAATTTATTGTTTTGCGGGAAACAGCTTTTTAATGACCTTTATGACCAACGTTATAAGATGATGGGACGAATTGTGAAGTTTATACTAAACATCAAAGCTGAATTTAGTTGAAGTTAGAAGAAAAGAAAAAAAGGAAGCGTATTAAACTCAATTTCCATGGAATATTTAGTTTGTTTCTTGCATCTATCGCTATAACAATATCGATTTACGTTCTAATCAATCATTCATTACTACTCGGCTCATGTTATTCTTTTTTTTGTTTAATTTGTCTTGTAATTATTTTAAGAGTATTCTGCGCCAAATGCCCGGGACGGGAGACTTGCGGACACTTGATTCCGGGCATCATCGTATCGAAACTTTTCCCCGGCGTAACCTCAAAGCCATTCACAAACAAAGAATTACTACTGCTATCTTTTATTATTATTTTGATTGTCGGAATTCCGCAGTACTGGCTATTCCGACAAATGGAATTTTTGATCACCTACTGGTTATTATTAATATCGGCGGCTATAGAAATAAAATTTACTGTTTGCACAAAGTGTAAAAATGAGTTTTGTCCGTCAAATCCACTATTTAAAGGATTGCTAAAAAAAATAAAAGAAGAGTAATAATATGAATTCATCGGTAAGAATCATACTTTGCTAAAAGAGGTTATACCGAGAGAGTCGGTTATGAGAACGATTCAATTACATAGAGAAATCACTGTCAAGAATTTCCCCCTATTCACCAGCATATAAATCGGTTCTCATTTTTCGTGCAAATGCAAAATTTCTTGCAGGTTATTTTTGTTCATATTTGTCTCGATGAAGATCATTTCAGTTGAAGAAATCATTTTAATAATTTTTGTATCGCCTTCGGGATTATCAGCAACAAATCTCTTTGCATCTTTTTCAGTTCTGAAATTAATCAGTGAGACATAGGCAAATCCGCGTTCATCTTCTATCGGGAGAATATCGACTTCATAATTTTCAAAATCTTCGAACATTTCCTCCCACATCGGGAAAGCATTCTGAAATCCCAATTGCCCCTTCACAACTTTAAAGTTATGGATGTACGGTGAGAAAATTTCTTTATCAAAAAAAGGCGGCATCGCAAAATAGTGTTTCTCTATCCTGGACACTATCTTCGAAAAGATTTTCAACGTAACCGATTGAGCTTCAATTGTTCCCTTGTCGTTTGCAATTGAAATGTAGTAATCACCAATTGCCGCCTGTACCTGGAATGGATTGACGCAAATATATTTTGTAATCGTATCGCGTGAAGCGCACTTATAACGCGATGCTGAAAAGATACCATACGCGGAAATAGCATCAAGCATGCGATACAATTCGACACGGAAATTGAATCCTTTCCATTCAACTTCCTGGAATCCCAATTCGTTAAATCCGTATTCAAGATAAACATCTGCGCCGCCGTTAATCAATCCCCATAATGAATTGCCGTCGTAATATTCTTTGCGTGGAATTTTCATTCCTTCGAAATCCGTTTCCGAAAGAACAGGAAAATTATTGCCTATCTGCGCGACTGAAATAATTGAGAATAAAATATTGATAACAATAATTCCGAAGAATTTCATTTTACACACCAACTATTTAACACTAATTTCAGATAACTTTATTTTATCGAGATCCGCTACGCCAAGTTTTAAATCCTGCGCCATGAACAAAAATGCTTTCCCTTTTTCGGCAGCTTCCTTTTGTAATCCTTCATCAATTCTTTTTTTAGTAATTATTTCAAAACCAATTCTATCAACTGCTACAGGGTCGGTTCCTATCAAAATAGTTTTGTATTCGGCGAAGAATTGGGGATTAGGTCCGGGACCGCCGTTGAAACACCCCTTAATGCCGTCAACAATATTCAAAACAACTTTATCGCGCAGCGGCGGAAACGCGCATGCTTCCGCGCAAGTTTCACTCCACAAATTTTTATGCAGCCTGCCGGTGTTAGTAATGGCGCCGTACGCTAAATTTTTCAAACAAAGCGTAATCGAGGAACCAGCATTTTTTAAAATCGGAACGTTGATAATTTTATCGCACATTTCTGTAACGATTTTTGAGTAGTAAGAATATTTACCTGAGTTAACCATATATGGCATCGTCTCGGCATCGTAAGCCTCTTCACAATCAGCCCAAAAATACCATGTGGTATCAATCATTCTTTTACTGTAAAGAACTCCGTTCTCGTCATACATAGTTCCGTTATCGCCCAATCGCTCCGTTCCGATGATTTTAATTCCGGGGAATGCTTCAGCAGTGAATCCGGCTTCGGCAAGCTGCTCTTCGCGTCTATCCCAAACGATTATGTTTGACCCCGGAACTCCAGCTTCTTCAAGCTGTTTTACAATTGCCTGTGTAACTTCAACACTTGTTGAGAGCGTCGGACCCGCAACGGGATTAACTTTCAAACCTATCTTATCATTAACGTTTACAAATTGCAGCCATGCGTCCTTTAAAGATGGAGCTCCTGTTAATTCGAGCATTCCTTTTTCAACCATATTATACGCGGCATCGTAATTAATTTTATTCCCAGCGATGCTGTTTTCATTATTCACACGAACAACCTTACCCGGATATTTGCCCGGCATTGAATTTTCAGTCCGTTCGTATTTTAATGCGTCGGAAATATTTGTTTTCGGTTTAGCCGCGTTTTCATCTTGTGCTAATATCTGACTGGCACTTAACAAAATAATTAAAAATACAAATGAAAATCTCCATTGCAACATTGTCTACTCCTGATGAATATTTTTTACCCCATAAAATTAGGAAAATATTAGTTCAGATTCAGTTAAAATTAGGTGATAGCTGAATCAATCTTAAAAGTACATTGTGCCTTGGTGGCAATGTTTTTAAGTAAAATGGGAAAGCAAATTTTAAATGCCAGAAAGACACAAAGGACTTTAACAAAGTCTACATGAAATTATTCAACCGTCGTTTTCTTATCAAACTTTTTATAAAATGCCGGCAATACAATTAATTTTAGTAAAGTTGATGTTATCAATCCGTCGACAACAACGGTTGCCAGCGGTGTTTGAATTTCACTTCATGGTTAAATGAAACAGAAGACGTTTATCGAATATTTCCCTTCGATTTATGTTTGTTTTATGCTCAATTTATATTCATTACTTTTCAAATCTATACTGCCTCTATTCGTCTTTCGTTCGTTCTTATCTTTACTACATTCTCTACATCAATAACAAATATTATCCCATCACCTGAATTTCCTGTATGCGAATATTTCTATATTAAATTTACAGCTTCTTCAGCCATTTCATCAACAACTACAATTTCTAACTTAATTCTGGGAATAAATTCTACCATTTCATAAACTATTTTATCTATTGCGTTTTTAGCTCTGCTTTTTCTAAATCCTTTTATTTCAGATACTGTTACGCCCGGATGTCCTTCAATTTTTTGAAGTGCTTCAATTACATCTAACAATTTAAATGGTCTTATTATTGCTTTTATTTCTTTCATTTTATTATCCTTTTAATAATGAATTAGCGGCTTACCGCTGAGAAGTATGTCGTAAAATATTAATTACATTTCCGCTTCAACTTTTTTCTTTTCAAACCAACTATAAACTGCCGGAATGATTAACAACGTTAGCAGAGTCGAAGTGATTAATCCACCAACAACAACGGTTGCCAATGGTTTTTGTATTTCTGAACCCGCTCCGCTTGCAAACAACATTGGCATCAAACTAAAAATTGCTATTGATGCTGTCATTAATACCGGACGTAATCTGTTAAGACTTCCTTTCCGAATCGCTTCTTGTAGTTCAACTCCTTCTTCGCGGAGTTGAGAGATGCGCGATACCAACACAACGCCGTTCAGAACGGCAACTCCGAACAAAACGATAAATCCAACTGATGCCGGAACGGATAAATACAAGCCGGAGATGTAGAGCGAGAAGATTCCGCCAATCAATGCAAATGGAAGATTTGATATTACTAACAATGCCAAACGGACAGACTTGAACGTGACAAATAATAGAAGCAGTATTAAACCGATTGCAATTGGTCCAATAATCATCAGTTTATTCATTGCTCTTTGTTGATTCTCAAACTGTCCTCCCCACGTTAAATAATAACCAGCCGGTAGCTGCACATTTTCTTTTATCTTTTGTTTTGCTTCCGCAACAAAACTACCTATGTCTCTTCCGCTTATATTCATCTCGATACCGATTCTTCTGATACCATTCTCACGGCTAATCTGAACCGGTCCTTCAATAATTGTTACATCCGCTAATTGCGCCAGCGGAATATTCATTCCCGTTTTTGTAGGAACTAAAATATTTTCTATAGCTTCAATCGAATTTCTTTTTTCTTCCGGCATACGGACGGTAATATCAAAGCTCCGGTTCTCTTCATAAAATTTAGAAGCAGCTTTTCCGGCAATAGCTATTTCAATTACATTCTGCACATCATTAATATTCAAACCATACCGCGCTATTTTTGATCTATCAATATTTATGGTTAAATATGGCTGCCCCGAAACTTTTTCAGTCATCAAATCAGTTCCTCCTTCAATCGAAGAAATAACTTTAGCGATTTCATCCGCCCTACTTTTTAGCAATTCTATATCTTCACCAAAAAGTTTTAGGATCAATTGCGCCTTTGTTCCGGCAACAAGTTCATCAATTCTGCATTGTATCGGCTGACTGAATCCAAAACCAATTCCCGGTATTGTTTCCAAAGAAGCTCGCATTTCATTTGTCAACTCTTCTTTTGAAATATTTCTCTTCCATTCACTTTTGGGTTTTAATATTCCGGTGTAACCCGTTTTATCCACTCCCCTGGTATCCATTGCAACGCCGGTTTGACCGATTCGTGATACAACTACATCAAGTTCGTCAAACTCTATCATCTTTTGTGCGGCAAGTTGGTTTACTTCCATTGCTTTCGACAAAGATACCCCGGGCAGCAGCGCAACATCCATATCAAACGCGCCTTCGTCCATTGTGGGAATAAACTCCGTTCCTAATCTTGTAAAGAGGAACAAAGCGGCTATCAAGAAAACTCCGGCAACGCTCAAGATCATTATTTTTTTCTTCATCACGTATTCTAAAAGCGGTAAATATATTTTAGTAGCATACTTCATTATGATGCTTTCTTTTTCCGGTTGAGCTTTCAAAAACATTGAACAAAGAGCCGGTATAACAAAAATTGAAAGGAACAATGATGAAAGAAGAGCAATGGCAACAGTCTTGGCAAGTGGTCCGAACATCTTTCCCTCGATTCCTTCAAGTGAAAGAATTGGAATAAATGTAATTGCAATAATCAATTCACCGAAGATACTGGGCTTTCTAACTTCCAGAACTGCTTTAAGAACCGTCAATAATTTTGTATGCTCATTTCCACCCTCGCTTAAATGTCTTTGAACATTCTCAACTTGAATTATTGTCGCGTCTATTATCATTCCAATTGAGATTGCCAGTCCGCCGAGTGACATTAGGTTTGCGCTCAATCCTACAAGTTTCATCACAATAAATGTAACAAGAAGCGAAAGCGGTAAGGCAATTAACACAACAAAACTTCCTCTAAAACTTCTGAGCAATAGATACAAAATTAGCAGAACAAGAAGAGACCCTTCTATCAAAGCTTTGTTTACAGTATTAACGCTTGCGTTTACTATATCGCTTCTATCATAATAGGGAACTATTTTAATACCATCCGGAAGGATGTTGTTCTCATTTATATCTTTCACTTTTTCTTTAACGCGTTCGACAACATCACGGCTGTTCTCACCGCGCAGCATCATTACAATTCCGCCGACTGATTCATCGACTCCATTCTTCATCGAGGCGCCCATTCTTACAGCTTCGCCAATCTTTACCTCGGCAACGTCTCTTATGTAAGTCGGTGTTCCTTCGTGAGATTTCAATACAATATTTTCTATATCACTAACATCTTGTATTAATCCAACTCCGCGGACTATAAATTGATCGGAATTTCTTTCAAGAATATTTCCTCCCACATTTTGGTTGTTATTCTCGATTGCGGAATATACTTCATCTGCCGTTACAGCATACTTCAACAATTTTTCCGGCGATACAATTACCTGGTATTGTTTGAAGTAGCCGCCGAAAGAATTTATTTCGTTTACTCCGGCAACACTTTTTAGCTGCGGCGTAATAATCCATTCTTGAATAGTTCTTAAGTTTGTCAAATAAGAAACCTTTGCAAGTGAATCGCTTGGCATTTTTCCTTCGAGAGTATATTGATATATTTCTCCCATTGCTGTAGCAATTGGTCCCATCGCAACTTCAACTCCTTTGGGAACACTTTCTTTCGCTTCACCCAGCCGCTCAAAGACAAGCTGACGCGCAAAATAAATATCAACATTATCTTTGAATATAATTGTAACTATTGAAAGCCCGAATTTTGTTACCGAACGCAACTGTTCTACATCCGGCAAACCGCGCATAGCCATCTCAATTGGATAAGTTACATTTCTCTCAATTTCTATTGCTGAGAGTCCATCGGCATGGCTTACAATTTCAACTTGTATATTCGTTACATCCGGGAAAGCATCAATCGGAAGAGTCAAATATGAGTATAATCCGAACGCAACTATCAGCAGTGAAAGAAATATTATCATTCCTTTCTGCTTTAGCGTATATGAAATTATTTTTTCTAACATTAGTGTTCATCTCCCTCTATTTCTTCTTTTTTCAGTTCACTCTTTAGATAGAACACACCTTTCGATACTACTTTTTCACCTTCTCTCAATCCTTCTTTAATTTCAATCCGGTTATCAACAGATGATCCGGTAATCACTTTCCTTAGTTCGAAAGCCCGCCCGCCGTTAGGCATGGTAGTATCGCTCGTTTGAACAAACACATAATCTTCTCCAGATTCTCTAACCACCGCTTCCTCTGGAATCAAAATTGCTTTTGCATTTGAACTTATCGGTATTTTTAACTCACCAAACATTTGCGGCTTCAATTTGCTGTTAGTGTTTTTAAACTCACCGCGCACGGTGATCGTTCTTGACTGTTCATCAACGGTTTGACCGATATATATTATTCTTCCGTTAAATTTCTCGTTCCGGTAAGTTTCCGAAGTGAATAATGCATTTGTTTTCTGATTTATCTTAGTTATATCTTTTTCATAAATCTGTCCGTCAATCCAAACCGAACTTGTATTAATCACTTTGAAAGCGTTTGTTGTCGCGTCAACTAACTGCCCTATAACAACATTTCTTTCAACCACAATTCCGTTAATTGATGATTTAATTGGCAGCGTGCCGGATGTATGATCTTCGCTTTTGTTTCCATCTGTAACATCTTCATCACTCAAACCAACGGAATGTATTTTTTTATCTTCTGCTTTAAATTCAGCGAGAGCTTTCTCATATTCGGCTTGACTTTCTAATAACGCCTTTTGCGATCCTATTTTTTCATCAAATAATTTTTTCTGTCTTTCATAATTTGCTTTTGTATAATCAAGCGCCGCTTTCGCAATTAAGAAACTGGCTTTTATTTCACCAACGTCAAGACCTTCAACCGTCATCAAGACTTGTCCGGATGAAACGAAGTCGCCAACTTTTACAAATACTTTGTGAACTCTTCCTTGAACAAGCGAACCGATCTGCGCTTCATTATCTTGATTAGTTATAACCTTTGCCGGAATTGTTAAATAACCGGTAAACGGCTGCAACGATACTGTTTCGGTTTCCAATTTTATTTGTTTTATTGATTCAGCAGACAGCTTTACTACTTCACTATGCTTATTATGGCTTTCTTCCTTTTTAGGTTCTTGTTTATCGCCGCATCCCAGGAGAACAAACGCTAACACATTAACAGCAATTAATAATTTGATACTTACTTTCATCTATTTCTCCAATTCTGGTTTTTCAAAAATATTTTGCCCGACTATTTCCTCAATCCTAAATACCGATTGATAATGATTGAACAAGGCATTGATGTAATTATTCCGCGAGCTTATCAAAGTTTGTTTCGCTTGTAGATATTCAAGATATGTCAGTTCTCCGGCATCGTAGCTTTTTATCGCTGTTCTGTAAATCTCTTCAGCTTGCGGAAGAATATCATTCACATATAGTTTTACTTGATTTAGATTATTTTCGTGATCTATAAATGCGCTTTTAAGTTTTAACGCAACTTCATTTTTTGTCAACTGTAATTGCGATTCCGATATTGATTGATTTGCAGCCGCTTCCTGAATTTTGCCTCTCTGATCGAACATAAACCATAACGGAACAGATATTCCAAAAGAAGCTCCATAAAATCCGGCATTGCCATCGCGCGTTTGTTTGAAATATGCCAGATTAATACTCGGCAGAACTGATGACCACGCGAGCTCTTTTTCAACAGATGTTATTGCATATTTTAATTGGGCAATCTTAATCTGTGGATTTGTTTCTTCCAAGGATTTGAAGATTTTTTCTAAACTAATTTTGTGATCAACAAAGACTAATGAATCAGTAAGTACTAATTGCGATTCATAACTTTGTTTCCCATATCCAAGTGAGTAATTCAGTTCGGCAAAAGCTGTCGTAAGTTCGTTCTTAGTAACTTCCAGATTGTTCCGCGCCTCAGTGTATTGAACCTTTGCGGTCAATCTTTCAAGATTCGTTCCTTCCCCAACGTTTTGCCTTATCTCCGCTTTCTTAAAAAAATCTTCCGAGATTAATAAATTTTCCGCAGCAAATTTTACATGATATTGTTTCGCCAGAATTTTGTAGTAGCTGGTTTTCACTTGATTGACAATGCTTCTCTCGGTCAAGTTTAGTTCATAAACTGCAATCTCTTCTTCTTTGTTGAATTTGCTTCCTTTCAAAAAGTAATTGGAAGGGAACTCAAATGATTGGCTCACCGCCACAGTTTTTTCGCTGTAATTACTTAAACTGCTGTTCACCGGCGCGAATTCATAACTAACGCCAACCCCGGGTTGAGGTGGTGATATTCCGCTCCAAAATCTTCCTTTGGAAGCGGAAATATTTTCTATTGCGCTTTTTATTTCCGGATTATTCTTTAATCCAATTTCAACAGCTTCTTTCAAACTTAGTTTTTTAATTTCAATTTGTCCGTAAACGCAAGGCGTCAGCAATGCAATAGTGAACAAAACATAAAGTTTGTTTCCCGTTGAACGGGATTTGGCATAACTCAACATACTTTCTCCAATTAATTTTTATGATTTAAAGACACCTATCCCGTAAAGGGATTAACGAAATGAAAAGAGATTGGTTAAATCAGAAATGTGTTGTTAAACAGATATAAATCTGTAAATGGTTTTTCTTTTAGATGTTGGTCAGTTTTTTCAAAAGAAGTTTGTGTTTCTTGTTCTTTTATTTCTTCAAAACAATGAATGCAAATATCTTTGTTAAGTTCTAGTTTTGGTTGATCTTCTCGTAATATCTTTGAATGTGTGTTCGTATTCTTAACAATTTCACAGTAATCATGTGCGCCGTGATTATCGCCGTCAAAATTAAGAAATCCTAATTCTGAATGCAAAAACGTAAAAACAATTGCTCCAAGAAAGAGTATAACAACTGTTCTTTTTAAGCTATTTCTATAAATGTTATTCATTTAATGCAAAGTTACCGATTTAAGTTGCCCGAAACAATTAAGAATGACAATTGGTTCCGAGAATCTTGAAATTTTTTTTAATGATCCATTCTTATTTTGTTCTAATTTTCATTCCCTTTGAAATATCCTGCACTTCTACAATCATTTCTTAGATATTATCAGGCAAATTTCCAAATCTTTCTTCCCTTTCTCTATCCCTTTCTTCAATTAGCATGTCTAATTCTTCTTCCATTTTTTTGTACATGTCAACAAACCACTTTAATGCTTTTATATTATTAACCCAGAGTTCCACAGCTTTTTCAGCATAAAAGATTGCTTCATTTTCATCACCAACACCAAAATATTCCGGCATACCTTCAGGCATATCAACTATTCCAAAAAGATAAAGAGGAACGTAAGGATTAAATTGCATAGCTTCCTTCAAGGCTTTGTTTGCATATATCTGTTTACTTCGCTTACAAAAGTATAAATATGCTTTTGAGTAATGCCACTCAGCGGAGAAGTCGTCTTTGTAATCCTCGTAAAGTTTTTCAGCTTCAAGCAGGCGGTTTAAGATTAAAAGTCGTGTTATAAGAATATGCCGCATGCCCTGATTATCACCTGGATTAAGCAGCAGCATTTCTTTTATCACTTCAATTGATTTACTTTTTTCTCCGGAATGCCATAAAACATCGGCATAACCTGCCATAGCCCTCATAAACGGACGCGTTTCGTGGAATCCCCAGAAATGCCCCCTGTAATTATCAAAATCCTTGCCGAGAGATTTTTTTCCAGCTTCAATTCCTTTGGCAAATAGCTCAATCGATTCCATCAAAGTTTTTGCTTTAACCTCGGCAAGCAGATTATAAGCATCTGCACAATTCTCATCCAGCTTAATAGCTTTCTCAGCAAGGGCAATCATTTCATCTACATCATCACTCCCCCATGCCTCATAAATTAAATCCACTGCTTTTTCTCTGGAAGATTGGTTTGTTTCATCGAATATTATTTCTTTATCGATATACTTTTCCTGAATATATTTGTTTGCTTCTTCTAAAGATTTAAAGTCTTTTTCTACAAGGTCCCTGGCTATTAGCTTCTGTAACTTTTCCATATAAGCTTGTGGTGAATTCCGTTTTTTTGATTTGCTCATAGTTATTGTCCGTTACTATTTGATAATCGTTCTATATGAAATAAACTACTCTATAATGAAAACTAATTACTGGAAATTTAAATAGCAAGAAGGAAATTAAAATTTATAAGTTTTCACTTAAGCAGAAAAGACTACGACTTCAAATGACATAAAATTTATATGCTATTCATTGCTGTCCAAATCTAAAACCACATTGCATTTTCTATTGACCCGATAAATGATTTGATTTTTAGGTGTTGTTTAAGGGCTGACTACATACATACCGAAAGAATATTGGTTTTAGCCACATTGGATGCGGCTAAAGTTGTTTCATTTATTTATTACTGCCTTGCTAAAAATGGCGGGCATGATAAACACTAAAAATATTTGTTGCGAAAACACGAAAATGTCACCCCCCTTAAAATTGGATTTTTGAATCGCAAACAGTTACTGACATTTGTAAAACCCTATTCCGAACGTTACGAATGCACCATGACAATTGTAAAATACCATTCCGAACTTTATGAATGCCGTTTAAAAAATAAAATCTTTTCTCGAAAGCGAAGTTTTTCCTCTAAATAATATTTACAGAAAATAAATTTTTGCAGTTTATACGGAAGTTGAATAATTTAGCAGAAATAAATTTGCTGGATGCCAGCAACTGTTTCACAGTTTACCTTATATAAAATAATTAACAAAAAAAATATAACCTTTGCTTTTTGCAGAAGTTAAAAGAAGAAAATAATTTTAAAAAAATTAAATACGGTGTTGTATTTTACAACTTGTCAGTCCGTTAGGAACTCAAAAAGAATATGGAAAATATTAAAAGACTTGGCTTCGATAAATGGTTTCAAGATAAAATTGATTTATCTAAAATATCTAATTTTCGAATTGCCAGGGTAATAACTGTAAATAAAAATAGTTTTATTGTCTCGAACGGCAAAAATGATATTTATGCTGAATTAACAGGAAAATATTTGTTCAATTCAGATTCCGTTCTGGATTTTCCAGCTGTCGGTGATTGGGTATATGTTCAATTATTTGACGATGATTCGCTGGCAATTATTCACGATATTTTCCCCCGGAAATCATTATTAAAAAGAAAGACAGCCGGCAAAAAAATCGAATATCAACTTATAGCCGCCAACATTGATACGGCAATTATTATGCAATCACTTGATTCCAATTTTAACTTAAGAAGATTAGAACGTTACCTTGTTATGGTAAACGAAAGCAATATTAAACCGGCAATATTCCTTAGCAAAAGTGACCTTATAAGCGCAGATGAAATTGAAAATAAAATAAATGATATTTATAAAATTATACCGGATATAAAAATATCAGCATTTAGTAATAACAATTTTACCGATATAGAAAATATTCAAACACTCTTTACTCCTTCCGAAACTTTTTGTTTACTTGGTTCATCCGGTGTGGGCAAAACTACATTATTAAATAATCTGATACACAATGAGCTGTATAAAACTCAACCAATTAGAGAGAATGATGGTAGAGGGAGACATACTACTACACGCAGGGAACTTATTGTTTTGGAAAATGGGTCAATTGTAGTGGATAATCCCGGAATGCGCGAACTTGGAATTATTTCTATTGAATCCGGTCTTGATGATACCTTTAATGAAATTGTCGAAATATCCAACCAATGTCGTTACGCTGATTGCACACATACTATTGAAAAAGGTTGTGCAGTATTAAAAGCGTTAGAAGATGAGACAATTTCCAATGAACGTTATCAGAATTATATAAAAATGTATAAGGAATCTGTGTATCACGAGATGTCATATTTTGAAAAGAGACAGAAGGATAAAAAGTTCGGAAAATTTATGCATACATATCTGAAAAATAAAAATGACAAATAATTGGACATAACCATTTATTCCGATTAAAGTCAGCTCGAAAATTAGCTTTTCGTAAAATTTTTTAATGCTTTCGGGTCGTGGTTCCTCCGAAGGAAGAAAACAACCTTTCCTTTTTACATATGTAAAAATTAAAAAGGAATCTTTTTCCGAATGTACGGATTCCAAAAATAAAATTACTACGGTGTTGTATTTTATTACTCGTCCTTCCATTAGCTGGCGGCCTGACGGTTAACACGCCGTTATTCTTTTTAAAAAAGAAGAAGATACATTTATGGTAACTAATGATAATATGATAGAGCGGTATATATCGAATCAGCCATCTAAAACCCAAAAAGCTCTTAGAGAAATTTGGGAATATATTAAAGCCGCGGCTCCTGATGCCGAAGAAACAATAAATTATCAAATCCCTGCATTTACTCTAATTAAAGGAGGAAAAAGAGAACAACAAATTATGATTGCCGGGTATAAAAATCATATAGGATTTTACCCGCATCCAACTACCATTGAGAAATTTCAAAAAGAATTATCATTATACAAATCAGCCAAAGGATCAGTCCAGTTTCCATTAGACAGCCCAATTCCAAAAGAGTTGATAATAAAAATGGTAAAATTCAGGTTAAAAGAAGTTAGCAAGTAACCTTACGCAAGAAACAGTTAATCGGATGTAAATCGAGGCGCAGCTTTGATATAATGTTTGTTTTTTATCCGTTAACTAATCCGTTTCCGTTGTCCGTTTGCTGACGGAAACGGATAACGGATACTACAATATCTGCGTAAGGTAAGTTACTTTTTACTTTTTTATAAAAGCTATTTCATCAGCGATAATTTCTTAACGGAAACGAAACTTCCCGCCTCAATTTTATAAAAGTAAACACCGCTTGTAAATTGAAAATTGAGAATTGATAATTGATAATTATGGAAACCGGCTTCCATTTCTTTATCAATTAATGTCACTATTTTTTCGCCTAAAATATTGAATAATTCTAATTTTACATTTGAATCTTTCGGCAAACCAAATTTTATTGTTGTACTTGGATTAAACGGATTAGGATAATTTTGGAATAGCTCAAAATTAGACGGAAGATTCTCTGTTTCAACTTCAACTATTTCCGAATATTCAAACTTTCCGTCTGTGTCGATTTGTTTTAAGCGGTATTGAATTGTTCCGCTAATTGGATCTGAATCAATAAATGAATAATCTTTCGGTAAATTTGAATTTCCATGTCCTTCTACAAATCCCACATTCATCCATTCATCCAGACATGCATTCTTCCTTTCTATTTCAAAGCCGTAATTGTCTACTTCGGTTTCAGTTTTCCAAAAGAGTTCTATTCTATTTTTTATTTGAACTGCTGTAAATAAACTTAATTCAACTGGAAGAATAGATAATCCGTTTTCGTGCCATGCTATTTTGTTATCGTTTTGAGATGCTGAAAGTATATCAAGATCTCCGTCTCTATCAAGATCAATAACGAATATTGCTTCAGGACCATTAACAGTTTGCGAAACTGTTCGAGCAGTAAAATTTTGTAAACCATCATTTTGAAACCAAGAAATTCTATCATCAAAATTTGAAGCTGCAACAACATCAATATTCCCGTCTAAGTTAATATCAGCGGCAATTACGGCCGAGGCTTCATTAATCGTAGTTGAAATATTATGTGTTGTAAAGCTTTCCAATCCGTTATTTTCATACCACGCAATTTTATTATCCAATTTTGAAGATGATAAAACATCCATATCACCGTCTGCATCCAGATCGATTGCATAAACCGATGTTGCATAATCGGCGGAAGAAGTAATAGTAGGTCTAGCTGCAAAACCTGTTGTTCCGTCGTTTTGATTCCAACTAATTGCATCATTATTAGCGTCAGCATGTAAAACATCCAATCTGCAATCGTTATCTACATCTGCCAGGAAAATAGATTTAACATTGTTTGCAATATTACTTATACGATGTGAAGTAAAACTTTCCGATCCGTTGTTTTGATACCAGTCAACATCGTTACCATTTGATGAGCCCGATACAATATCAATATCACCGTCCCTGTCAATATCTGCTGCTGATGCCGAAACTGCTGCATCTGCTACTGTTGAAATTACGTTTTCCGTAAAATTTTCCGAACCATCGTTTTGATACCAAAGAATTTCATCATCCCCGGTTGAGGCTGCAACTATATCGATATCACCATCTGTATCGACATCAAAAGCATACACTGATGAAGGATTCGCAACATTTCCAATATTATGGGACGTGAAACTTTGCGAGCCATCGTTTTCATACCAATCAATATTTCCACTTGAATAAGAAGTAGAAAGAACATCATAATCGCCGTCTCTATCGAGATCAATTGCAAAAACATCATTTGCCCCGCTGGCTGATGTTGTAATTGTATGAGAAGTAAAAGAAGGAAGGTCGCTTGATAAATCACTTTTGAACCATGTGAGTTTTCCATCGTAATAAGATACAGTAGCAATATCAAGACTGCCGTTTCCGTCAAAGTCGCCGATACAGGATGCCGCCGCACCATCTTCGCTCGTTGAAATTGTATGAAGTGTAAAATTTTCACTGCCGTCATTCTCTAACCAGGCGGTCTCGTCCTCCCCCATCGCAGCAGCTAAAATATCAAGATTACCATCAAAATTAATATCTGCAACAGAAACATCTATTGCATAATTTAGACTAATATCTATCAGATGAGCTGAATAATTAACACCAACTGGACTGATTGAAGCTTCAAACCAATATACTCTATTTATCCATGTTGATCCGGCAATTACATCTAACTGCCCATCGAAATTAATATCCGTTACAAATAGAGACCTTACCTTTTCAACCGTTCCAACATCTTGGCGCACAAACGTTCCCGGATCGGTTTGTCTAAAAGCATAAATTTTATCGTTGTTATAGGATGCCGTAAAAATGTCCATATCGCCATCATTATCCATATCTGCTGCAAAAACCTCGCGGGGAGAACTTTGGGTATCATTAATAATCTCACGCAAAAAATTTTGTGAACCGTCATTTCTTAATATGGCAAGTTCATTATCGTTTGCGGAAACAGATAAAACATCAATATCACCGTCTTGGTCCATATCAATTGCAAAAACCGAGACTGATTGGTCTCCATCTGTGCTGATAATATGCATCGTAAAGATTTGTGAACCGTCATTTTCAAACCAGGATACTTCATCATCTTCCCACGATGCAGTTACAACATCAATATCACCGTCTCTATCAAGATCAACTGCAATAACAGCAGAAGCACCATCGGTTTCTGTTGAAATATTATGTTCCGAAAAATTTCCCGAGCCGTCATTTTCGTACCAATTAATTTTATCGCCTGAAAATTCGGCTGTTAGTATATCGAGATCACCGTCATTATCCAAATCGGCACTGCAAATTTCAAAAGGGCCAACGAGTGAGCTTGTTATTAAGTGTGATGTAAAATTGGGGACTTGGGGAAGAATGATTTTTCCCAAAAGAAGCATGATAATACTCATAAATTTAATTTGTTTCATATCGACTCCAACAATTTATTTTATTCCGCTAACATTAACACAATTATAATAGTTGTTATAAGAATGTTCAGTGCTAAGAAGAAATATTCTGATTTTCGGGTAATTTCATTTTTATAGGCTCTTACCAGCATAGATATTAAAATTAGAATAGTTCCAATAAACCAGTAAGAACTCCTTAATGTGAACCACTCGATTATCAGCAATATCAAAAGGTAAATCGAACTGATTATATGTGTACGTAATTCATTCACGTGTCAAATGTAAGCTTGAATAGAAAAATTTGCCTGTACGATTACGACAAATACGTGTAAATATTGGTAAAAAAGGTGAGTGTAATCAGCTATAGCTATTTTTTACAAATTCTGATGGTGATTGGCCAAAATAACGTTTGAATATTTTGGAAAAATAGGAGGGGTCGGAAAATCCAAATTCATATGCAGCGTCTGTAACATTTCCCTTTTTGTTTCTTAAAAAATCTGCTGCTAATTTTAGTTTTATTACATATATGTAATTTGTTGGCGTTAGGTTAAGTTCGGATCTTGTTATACGTTGTAAGTTACGTAACGAAATATTAAGTGCATTAGATAATTGCTCGGAATTAATTATTTCGGATCTATTTTTTGCAATAAAATCTGAGGCATTCTTTAAAATCATTTCATTTTGTGAAAGGGATTTGTCTTCCGATGATTGTATAAATATAAATTTATCTTCCGAAATCTCTTCACTTCTAGGTAACCGTTTTAATTTTATTGTCCTATAAAATAGATAGAATATTATTGTAAGTGCTGAAAATAAAGTAAAAATATAAATCCAAAACCAGGATTTTCGGTACTTTTCGGAAATTTTTTCGAACCAGCCGGGCGAGCCGGTTAATTGGACTGGTTTCCAATATTCTGGATATCCAAAATCACTGTAACCGCTCCAATTAAATGTCCAATTGTTCGACGAAATTTCCTCAATTATAATCCCTTCGTTTTCAAAATAGTCCACATCATTTATACATATATCTAATTTTATTTGATGTCCGGTTTCGGGAATCATGCCAATTGCTGCAAATGGAATTTCGATTTCTATTATGTATGAGGAATCCAAATCAGAATCATCATTAATGGTTCCTTTAACACTTACTGAAGTTTTGAATAATACATTTTGATCAAAGTCCTTTGGCACTGCAACCGAGTCAATTAAAATTTGTCTCCTGTCCCCGCGGAATACCACATATTCTCCCAAAATATCGATAATAAATTGGTAGTCGTTAACATCCATTTTTGAAGGGCTATCATTTTTTGTATCGATATAAATCTCAATACCGTCATTCATATGAATTCGTGGCTTGTCTATTTTGCTCGCAATTTCTGCAAATAGATGTTGATCTTTTACTTCAAATGCAAAAAACAAACTCACATTATTCCAAAATGAATAAAAATTAACTTTATTCTTTGACTTTGGCTTATTAATCTTTGAAAAATCAAAATCAGGAGGGTAAATCACTTTTAGATTATAATTACCTTGAGAAGTAAACTTTTCTAGAGTGTCTCCAAACTGAAAGTTCAAAAAGGTATCCCAATCAAGCAAATCACCATCCAGGTTAATTACTTGAGAAGAATATGGAATTTCAATGCTGGAAAATTCTGTCTGAGTTATACTACTATTATAAAATATCAAAAGAAAAAGTAATATAACTCGAATCAAGGTCATTGGATTCATTTGATTTAAATTACTTAAAAAAATATTCTTTTAGTAAACAAATTTACTAAAATATAAGTCAGTTGCCTTAAAATAACAGGTAACCAAGATAAAAAAAATTAAGATATAAATGTTAATTTTCCAACTTACGCAGAATTCTGAGAGTGGACTGTGAATCGTAGCGAAGCTTCGATAAAATGTTTGTTTTTATCCGTTAACTAATCCGTTGGCTAACGCGAACCACAATATCTGCATAAGGTGAGCAAAAGATAATTGGGGATATTAAAAATGATATAAATGAACTTTAAATTTAACAGAGAGATTAAACGAGCAAGTAACAAATTTTAACTTGGTGCAAAACGCCCGCGGTGAGCATTGTACCGAAGTTTGTGAAAAATATTTTGGTGATACTTTCCCCTGATTCTTCTTGGGAAGTAATCTTGCTTAGCAGTATACATTTACAATAAAAAACTTCGGGCTTGTCTAATCATCTTAATTACATTTATTAACAAACAAAAAAAGGTTTTTTATGTCAAATTTTGAAGTGGCAAATAGTAAAAACGATGCTTTGATAGGTTTTTACAGAAGGATCAAATCTAAACACGGTGCGGGTGTAGCAATAAAGGCAACCGCCAGAAAAATTGCTGTTATGTTTTACAACTCTTTGACTAAAGGTTTTGATTTTGTTGAACAAGGATTAAAAAAATATCAAGAAACCTATGAAATACATTTAAGAAAAAGATTAGAAAAACAAGTTAAAATACTTTTATTAACATTAGTTCCTAATGTGGTTCATTAGCAGTGCGTAATTTAAAGGAATGTAGTGAACGCAAAGTTTGCGTTCACTACAATATCATTTTAACTATTATTCTTCCAATGTTGATAAATTCCCCGGGTCAATACCCAGCGCTTTTGCCTTTAATACGCGCCGCATAATTTTTCCGCTTCTTGTTTTGGGAAGTGATTCAACAATCTCAATAGCTTCGGGTTTTGCAATGGGACCAACCTCGTGCCCTACATGCTGCCTGAGTTCTTCTATGAGTTTTTCACTTGGTTCGTTGCCCGCGCGCAAAATAACAAACGCATGTATTGCATTTCCTTTTACCTCGTGAGGTAAACCAATTGCTGCAGCTTCAGCAACAGCATGATGACTAACTAAGGCGCTTTCAATTTCGGCAGTACCAAGTCTGTAACCGCTAACTTTTATTACATCATCAACACGCCCGATCACCCAAAAATATCCATCGTCATCGCGGCGGGCTGAGTCGCCTGTCATATACATTCCGGGGAATCTGCTCCAATATTGCTGAACGTATCTATCTGGATCGTTATAAATTGTACGGAGCATTGCAGGCCAGGGAGTTTTAATTACAAGATAACCTTCATCGTTTGCTTTTACACTATTACCTTCTTCATCGACAATGTCCATTACTACCCCTGGAAACGGTTTTGTACCGGAACCCGGTTTAAGAGGAGTACACGGCATCGGTGTAATCATAAACATTCCGGTTTCGGTTTGCCACCATGTATCCATAATCGGGCATTTTTCTTTTCCGATAACTTTATGATACCAGCGCCAGGCTTCAGGATTAATTGGCTCGCCCACGCTGCCGAGCAAACGTAAAGATGATAGGTCGTGACGGTTTGGCCAGGCATCTCCAAAACGCATTAAACCGCGTATAGCCGTTGGAGCGGTATAAAGTATATTAATACCGTACTTCTCAATCATCTGCCACCAGCGGTTAGGATATGGATGTGTTGGTGCGCCTTCATACATAAAGGATGTTGTGCCGTTAAGCATTGGACCATAAACAATATAACTATGCCCTGTAATCCAGCCGGGATCGGCAGCGCACCAATAGCGGTCTTCTTCATGAATATCAAACACATACTTTAATGTTGAGTATGTACCTACCATATAGCCGCCATGGGTGTGTAATATTGCTTTGGGTTTGCCGGTTGTGCCGGAAGTGTAAAGTAAAAAGAGAGGATCTTCAGCATCCATTACCTCTACATTACAATTGTTGTTTGCTATCGGTAAATTCATAAGTTCATGGTACCACATATCTCTTCCGGCTTCCATATATATATTGTGTCCGGTACGTTTAACAACCAGAACCGATTCAACCGTTGCTGCCCTTTGAAGAGCTTCATCTGCAATTTTTTTAAGCTCAACAATTTTTCCACGCTGGTAGGCGCCATCGGAAACAATTAATACTTTGGACTGGCTGTCTTCTAATCTTTCGTGTAACGCTTCCACAGAAAATCCTCCGTAAACAACAGAATGTATTGCTCCGATTCGGGCGCAGGCAAGCATGGCAATTGCAAGCTCTGGAATTCTTCCCATGTAGATAGTAACTCTGTCGCCTTTCTTAATTCCAAGACTTTTTAATACATTCGCAAAACGGCATGTTTCTCTTCTCATAGCAAAATAAGACAACGCTCTAAAATCACCGTTCTCCCCTTCCCATATCATTGCAATTTTATTTCGCCGGGAAGTTTCGCAGTGAACATCGAGACAATTGTAAGCAATATTTGTTTTCCCTCCGATAAACCACTTATAGAAAGGTTTTTTCGAATCATCTAATACTTTTGTCCACTTTTTAAACCAGTGTAAATTTTTTGCTTCTTTAGCCCAGAACTCCTCCAAATTTTCTGCAGCTTCCTCATAAATTTTTTCACATTTTGCATGCGCTTTTTTTACAATATGTTTCGGCGGGTAATAAACCTCGCCCGATAGCTCTTTCTCGGACATAAAGATCTCCTTTATAATTGAAAAAATTATTTCTTAAGCTTTGTCTGATTTTGTATAGGAAGTTAAAACTTCAAAATTTTATAATCAACATCAATTGTTATTTATTATGAATAGAAATAATGGGGATAAATTTACCGGGATGAATAATCCTATAAAAAATTAATCATCCTAAAATCAGTTTGCGATAAATAAAATTAAACCACATATTAGTAGGTAGAAAGGGAAATTTTTAGGCAGATTAAATAAACTTTATTTTAAAAACGGATCAAAAGATATGAGAAGTCAGGTAAATCCTTTTGAAAAAATTATCGAAGCTAAAAAACTTGCAGAGATAAATAACGACCCCCTTAATGGAATTTGTTTTCTTGCTACTACACAGTATGACAAAAGCCCTCACGTAAGAGCCTTGCAAATGCATGATTTGGTTGACGGCGCGTTATTGCTTTTAATAAACGACACAAGCCCCAAGTGGGAACAGTTGACCACGAGCGCTTCATATGAAGCGTTGATTTATTTCCCGACGGTCTCTATGCAAGCCCGGTTATGCGGCGCTTTTTTTATGGCGGAGAAAGATGTTGCCGGGGAGTACTGGAAACGAAAACCATTGCGGTTTAAAAAATTGGATTACTTTCACTCAATGTTTTTGGACCAAAGCTCTAACCAGATGGAGGAAAATAAATTTAACGATAACATGAATTTGATAACCGAAACTTACCCCGATACCACTAATTTAGCGCTCCCCGAACATGTAAAGGGAGTTTACCTTGTTCCTACCGAAATTGAAATTTGGATGGATGATGGAAAGGAAGATGAACTTCCAAAGAGGTTACTGTATGTTGTAAAAGATGATGAGTGGCATGAGTCGCTTTTAGTTCCTTGAGTTTGCGGTAAATAAAAACCATTTTAACTTTGAACATTATTATTTACACATCAGATTATAAAAATCTGTCTGATCAGTAATACAAATTCAACATGTAAACTAATAAAATAAAGCCAGCCAAATTGTTTCTTCATTTGGGGACGTCCATTCAACCCGGTGTTTAACATGCGCCGGTATGTTAAAGTAATCCCCCGATTTTAGGATAATGTTTTTATCCTCCTCAAAAAACTTTATTTCGGCACGACCCTGAAGTAATAATACCCATTCATTTTCATCCTGATCATACCAAAATCCGTCCGGGGATGAATGACCTTTGGAAACAATCCTTTCAAGTTTAACTTTACTACTATTTAGAATTGTCTCAAAAACTTCGAGGGATAAATCCTCGGGAAGATGACCAAAAATATTTTTAATTTTTTCTCTCATCTATTCGAACCGTAATGCTTCTATGGGGTCTAAATTGGCAGCTTTATAAGCAGGGTATGTCCCAAAAATGACACCAACAATAACACATAACAATAAGCCAATAATTACCCAATCCACCGGAACGGCTGCTGTGGCGTTTAGTGCCGCGCCTGCTAAATTGCCAACCCCAACACCGAGGGCAATACCGATAAACCCTCCCAGCAAGCATAAAACCACTGCTTCAATTAAAAACTGAATTAGAATGCTATTTTTTCTTGCACCAATTGCCTTCCTAATTCCAATTTCTTTTGTTCTTTCCGTTACCGAAACCAACATAATATTCATTATACCTACACCCGCGGCAATTAGCGCTATAATTGAAACAACCATTGCCCCAATTTTAACTCCACCGGTAATATTGTTTATTTGTCCCATTAACGATTCATTGCTGAAAATATTAAAATCATTTTCTTCACCTGCCTGTACTTTTCTAATAGTGCGCATGGCGCCTATGGCAGCTTCGATAACGTCATTGTAATCATCTTCGCTGTGCGACATTACAGTGATATCAACACTTCTTGTTCTTTTACCGTACATAGATTGAAAAGTGGTAATAGGCAATGCGATGAAGGTATCAAAACTTTGTCCGAACATACCGGGTTGTTTTTCAAAAATACCAACAACCTGAAGTTCAATGTTATCTAATCTTACCTTTTTCCCAACCGGGTCGAGTCCGCCGAAAAGTTTTTCTTCAACATCGGGGCCCAATACACACACATTACGCGAATAATCAACATCGGTCTCCTGTATTCCACGTCCTTCTCGTATGGAAAGACTGCTTGTTTGCATAACTGCAGAAGTTACACCTGTGGCATAAATGTTAGGGTTTGTTTCTTTATTCCTATATTTAACAACTCTACCGCCCATTCCCTGATCTGCGGCGATATATTTTGCACGCGGCAGCATCTCTTGTAATCGGTAATAATCATCAAGAGTAATATCTTTTCTGTTTCTATATTTTTCCCATTCACCATGTCCGCCGGTTCGTATTGGTGGATATTTTTGTATTTGAAAAGTGTTCTTGCTTAAAAAAGATACTCCTTCTTCAATTGAATTTTGAAGCATGGTGAGAATTGTCATTATTACAATAATCGAAAATATTCCAACCACTACACCGAGAATTGTCAATGAAGTTCTCAATCGATTATTTTTTAACGACTGAAGGGACATCGCAAATATTTGACCAAGCTGCATTTTACTTCCTGTTGAATCAATAAATTTTATACTACAAATAAAAATAAAAAACCCCGAACAAAAAAACGGGGTTTTACAAAAATTTTAATTCTTTTGCTTATTGCTATCACTCATATCGCAGAGCTTCTATCGGGTCGAGGTTCGCTGCTTTGTATGCCGGGTATGTTCCGAATATAACACCCACGGATAAACATAATGACAAACCTATCAGAACCCAATCAATAGGGATGGCGGATTTTGCGTTTATTAGTGAGCCGGCTAAATTTCCTATTCCTACACCCAACGCAATACCAATCACCCCTCCAAACAAACATAATATTACAGCCTCTGATAAAAACTGCATAAGAATATTCATCTTTCTTGCGCCGATGGCTTTTCTTATACCAATTTCTTTTGTTCTTTCAGTTACCGATACAAGCATAATATTCATTATACCGACACCCGCAGCAAATAGAGCGATGATTGAGACGACCATAGCGCCGACCTTAACACCGCTGGTAATATCATTTACCTGGCTTATTAATGATTCGTTACTGAAGATTGAAAAATCATTTTCTGCGCCCGGCTTAACTTTTCGAATAGTTCGCATATAACCAATAGCAGCATCAATTACCTCATTATAATCATCTTTACTGTTAGACATAACAGTAATGTTTACGCTAAATGAGCGCCTGCCGTATATTGATTGAAATGTGGTTATCGGAATCATCACATAATTATCACGCGAATTGCCGAACATAGAAGGTTGCTCCTCCAAAACCCCGATTACCTTTAAAGGAAAACCGTCGACCCTAACGGTGTAACCAATTGGATTTAAATTCGGGAATATTTTTGTAACTACGTCTTTGCCGAGTATACAAACATCGTTTGAGAATTGCACATCGCTTCCCATAAAATCCCGCCCGTAATCCACATTCCAATTATTTGTTTTCATTGCATCAAGGTTAACACCGGCGATGCTGATGTTTGGATTAGTTTCTAGATTTTGAAATTTGATAACTTTACCGAATTGCCACTGCTCTGCGCCAACGTATTTAGCGGTTGTAAGCATTTCTTTTAACTGCTGCGCGTCTTCAATTGTTATATCTTTACGGTTACGCCAGTTTCTGTCACGGTCGCCTCCTCGGGCTTCCATACGGTTAAACTTTTCAATCTGAAAAGTATTTTTATTTAACTGCGAAAATCCGCTTTCAATACTGCTCTGCAGCATGCTAATAATAGTCATAATAACGATGATTGAAAAAATACCGACAACAACACCAAGTACAGTTAATGATGTTCTAAGTTTATTGCCACGTATTGATTGAAATGATAACGATAATACTTGACCAATCTTTTTCATTCGTACCTCAGCGCATCAACAGGGTCCATTTTAGCAGCCGTATACGCGGGTGCAAACCCGGAAATAACTCCAGTAAGCAATGAAACACCAATTGCAATAACAACCGCATCTACTTGAACTGAGGTTGGAATAAATTGGTTTATTAGCATACTTAACAGCGCCGCCGCAATTAACCCGGCTAACCCTCCCACCAAACAAATAACTGAGGATTCCAGTAAAAACTGAGCAAGAATAGTCCGTTTTTTTGCGCCGATTGCTTTACGTAAACCGATTTCTTTTGTTCTTTCCTTCACAGAAACAAACATAATATTCATAATACCAATTGCACCTACAAACAAGGACAAACCTGTAATAAATAAACCGGCAATTTTAATAACTCCAACAACCGAGTTATAAGTATCCATCAAACCTTCTTGCTGGTTTATGGAAAAATCATTCTCTTCACTGTAGCTTAAACCTCTCACTTTCCTCATCACACCCTCAGCTTCGGCTTTGGTTTCTTCGAGCAATGCAGGGTTTTTTGCACGAACATTTATTGTAATTGTACCGCGCATATGACCCACAAAGTTTTTAAATATTGTGCCGATGGGTATGAATGCCTGATTATCCGGATTCATATCCCCAAGCATAAAACTACCTTGTTCAGCTAAAACTCCAATAACTTTGTAACTTGCCTGCCCTATTTTTATAACTTTATCGAGAGAGTTCCCCATCGGGAAAAGATTTTTTGCAACCTCGCTTCCAAGAACGACTACCTGACGCGAACTTTTACCTTCGACATCTGAATAAAAACGCCCGAGTTGAAATGTAAAATTTGTGGTTTTAACATATTCAGCCGAAGACCCATTAACGGTTACGCTTTCAACTCGTTTGTCCTCATGTTTTAGCGTCTGCCGAGTAAAAACAACAGGTGCTACAGCAAGGGGCATTTTAGCCATCGACTTAAATTTTTCAAATTCCTCCATATCAATATTTTTACGGTTACGGAGTTTCCACCATTCAACGTTTGAAAACCAAGCCCATTTATCAATATAAAGAACATCGGAACCGAGCGCACTTATTCCGTTTTGGAAAGAGTTGTCAATTCCTTTTATAGCGGTAGACATCAGCACAACTACCGTTATGCCTATAAATATTCCAAGCATTGTAAGCGCCGACCGAATTTTATTCGCTCTAATCGCCCTCAACGCTATCATCATTCCTTCTTTCAGTTCAAATAACAACGCGCTCATTTTTCAGCCTATATTTTTTTATCTCAACTGTTTTTAAACAGTAATACAATAAATTGAAAAGTATGAATGTACGTTTTGTTCATATTCTTTTATCGGAATATGCAAAAACAATTTTTTGCATTCATGTTTTATTTAACAAAGCAGATAAATCCAAAGAAACAAAATTGAACTATGTAGTTGCAATCTTTGTCTTCGGAATATATCTATTCGGAACCATTTCATCTTTTTCAATCAAACCATCTTTTAATCTTATTATTCTGGCGGCATGTTCGGCAATATATTCTTCGTGAGTTACTAAAATAATTGTGTTGCCTTTAGAATGAATTTCATTGAACAGATACATAATTTCCTCGCCGGTTTTCGAATCAAGGTTACCGGTCGGTTCATCTGCAAGTATAATTGCCGGTTTTGTTACAAGCGCCCTCGCAATTGCAACTCTTTGCCGCTGACCACCAGAAAGTTCATTTGGTTTGTGGTGCATCCTATCACCCAATCCTACGTCAGCCAATGATTGTCGTGCACGTTCTTTTCTTTCCGCTGAAGAAATACCCGCATAAATTAGGGGAAGTTCAACGTTATGAAGGGCATCCGAACGGGAAAGAAGATTAAAGGTTTGAAAAACAAAACCAATCTCTTTGTTCCTAATTTTCGCAAGATCGTTATCAGACATATCGCTGACGCTAACATCTTTGAATTCGTATTTTCCCGAAGACGGTGTATCAAGACAACCAAGCATATTCATTAAAGTTGACTTGCCGGAGCCCGAAGGGCCCATAATTGCCACGTATTCATTCCGGTCAATTCGAAGAGAAACATCGCGAAGCGCGTGTACCTGCTCGGAACCAACCTGGTAAACTTTAGCAATACTTTCAATGTTAATTATATTCATCATTATTCCCGTTTTATTTACTTGGCGTCGAAAGTTTTTTTCTTCTCTTCTAAACGTACTATTGAACCATTCTTTAATTCGCGGGAAATTGCCCGGTAACTTCCGGAAATAACTTCTTCGCCACCGGATAAACCTGTTTTAACTTCGATGTAATTATCATTGCTTATTCCAGTTTTAACTTTAACCGATTTTGCTTTACCTTTTTCCACCAAAAAAACTATTTCCTGAATTTCTTTCTTTTCACTATCTTTTTTAACCGGTGCAGCTTCTTCGTTATCACCGCTGCCCTCTTCCGGTTTCATCATTTCTTCATCTCTTGCCGTTACGCTCTGAATAGGAACAGATAATACCATTGATTTGGTTTCAGTTTCGATGTCAGATGTACAGGACATACCGGGTCTTAAATTCGGATCGATATCAATAAGTTTTATTCTTACTCCAAAGTTTACAACCTGTTCTTGAGTGCCCAGGCCGGACGATTGAGCGCTGTTACCTATTTGAGTAACGGTTCCTCTAAAAACTCTATCGCTGAAAGCGTCAACTTTTATTTTTGCAGTATCGCCTATCGAAACAAGAACCACATCATTTTCATCAACATCTACGGTAGCTTCCATGTTACCGAGATCGGATACAGTCATTATATTTGTGCCCTGGCTAAAACCGCTTCCGAGTACACGTTCGCCGAGTTCTACATTAAGCTGTGTAATTGTGCCTTCCATAGGCGAAAATATTGCGGTTTTATTTAACTGTTCGTTACTCTCTCGCAAGTTTGCTTCGCTCTGCAGTACATTTGCCTCCGCCGACTGAAACATTGCTCTCGTACTAATAAAATTGCTTTTTGAAGTTTCAAGTTCACTGTCGCTCGAAAGTCCTTTCTGGTGAAGTTCTTTCACTCGGTTATAATCCGATTCCACTTTTACCAATTCAGCTTCGCGCTGAGATAATGTTGCTTTGGATGATTGAAGCATTGCTTCCGCTTTTTCCCTTTGGGCTGCGTAAGCATCTGATTTTATTCTTAAAAGAAGCGTACCTTTTTTTACAAAGTCACCTTCTTTTACAGGCAGCATAACTATTTCTCCCGTAACTTCAGGAGTTATAGCCACTTTAAATTCCGGGTTAATTTTTCCGGTTGCCGTTACTGTTTGTGTAATGTTTCTCTTTTCAACTTTTTCAGTCTGAACAGAGATTATTTCTTCTTTATTTCCACCCAGGAATGCGAGAAGAATAAGCGCTATTACAATTACACCTATTATCGAAAAAACAATAATTTTCTTTTTCGATTTCTTTTTTCCGTTAGCCATTTAACTATACTCCTATAAATTAAAATTTTTATTCATAACTTTTATAATCAAGAACGCCGATATAATACTTGAGCTGCTCTTTAAGGGTCTCGTAAGAATATTGCGCATTAATTAAATTGGTCTGCGCAACAGTGAACTCTGAATTTGCAATTAATACATTCAACAGAGTTCCGGAACCGAGAGAGTATTTTTCCTCTTCAATTTTTCTGTTTTCCACAGAGGCTTTAACATTTCTTTCGCTCACTTCAACCGCTTTTTTCGCGGCTTGAAGATCGAGATAAGTTTTCTGAAGATTTACTTTGATAGTTCTTTCAAGTTCCGTAAGTTCAATTTTTTTGTTCATTGCTCCAACTTCGGCAAGTTCAACACGCTCCGAAACACTAAAACCATTGAATATCGGAATATTAAGTGATATACCGGCAGAATAGTTTTTATTTTCAAACAGCGTGTTAAAATTATTTGCATACGTGCTGAATCCAAAATTACCCGAAAGGGATGGGAGATGACCCGAGCGTGCAATAGTAACACTATTATTTGCACTTTCTAAACCTAACTGTGCGCTTTTATAATCAAACCGGTTTGCCATTGCGCGGGTAACAAGCACCGATAATTCATCAGTGTTTTCCGCACCTTCCATCTCAAGTTTTGTTCTCACATCTTCAAAAGTATAGTCTTCAAAAACATCTAAACCAAGATAATCCAACAAAGTGCTCTTTGAATTTTCAAGCATATTCCGGGTACGGATAACTTCAAGCTCGGCGTTTCCTGTTTGAACCTGCTGGGCATAAACGTCTGCCATCGTAACAGCGCCGAGTTTATTTCTCTCGGTAATAGTTTCAAGATTTTTTTGATTCCATTTAACGTTATCTTCTTTTACTTTTAACAACTGCTGATTGTTTATAACATCGTAATAAAGGCTGATAGTTTGGAACACTAAATTCTGTTTTAACCTTTCAAGTTGAAGTTGCGCGGATTCAAGATCATTATGACTTTTTTCCATATTCGCAAAACTTGCAAGTCCGTCGAACAAAGTTATCGATGAATTTATACCGGCATTATAACTTCTGCTTTCGGATACGGTAGCCGGAACATCAATTACAAATCCGCCGAGGTTACGAGTAGTTCCTTTTTGATCGGAACGCGTCCAGCCAAACCCTCCGTTTGCATTTAATGAAGGCAAAAAATTGCCCCAAGCCGATTTTACACCTGCTTCATATGTATTGATATTATTTTTCCCTTTTTCAAGTGAAGTGTTTCGCTGAAAAGCAATCCGTATCGCTTCATCAAGATTAATCTGCTTTTGCCCGAGCGAAATAGCAGTTAAACAAAGTGTCAAAATAAGAGAAAGGAGAATTCGCATTATTAGCTCCCAATCATAATTAATTATTTTCAAAATTAGACAAACAAATAAACCAGAAAGTTACACTTAGTTTCTTAACTTCTTATATTTTAAGAATATTTTGCTTTCGGGATACAAAAATATTTATATCAGGTTTAGATAAACCAAATAATTTATAGACGGTTTCATAATTACATAATCGGCTTTTTCGTAAAGTAAAAATATTCTTAGCGTGCTCACAAATTTATTAATTTATTTATAAAATAATGAGTTATAAATATTACTTCTGCTAAATTGTTCGCACATGCCGTTTAGTTCAAGAGTCCGGGTTAATAAAATAATACCGTCTCACTCAAGAATAATTGTTTTTTATTGAAGTTTAATTTAACATTATTCCAGTGAATGTTTTTCATTTTAGTTGCTTTTGTGAAAAACGCAAGGTGATGCAATTTTTGATAACAAAGCAGATAACATGGATTTATTAAATTATGATGAGTTTTTAACCATGCGGTTGTATAATATGAAAAAACATTCTGTTATTTTTATACTGATTGTATTTTTTACTTCACTTCAGGGATGCTCGGTATTTAATTATCTTTTTAATGAGACACCCCAAACCAGTGAGGACAAATTATTAATAATAATTTCGGCATACCGTGATTCCGCAGTTACAACCGTAAATTTTGATGGACTAAAAAATCAACCGGATCGTTATTTCAACAAATATTTCCAACTTCGAGGTTATATATTAGAAATTCAGGCAGAGAAATTTTTATTTTACGCCGATCCTTATTTCGATAAAAATTATGGTTTCTATTTTGTCAATATCGACAATCCCCTTCCAAATCAATCTTCGGCAGGTATGCCGCTTCGCACTTTAAATGTCGGGGATAAAATAACGCTTATCGCCCAGATGAAGGGTTTAAGTTCTTATCCTCTAAGACGACCGCTCAACATTCCGGTCAATAATTATCTGCTTTCAATTCGAGGCGAAGATTTTCAGAATATACCGCTGTTCAAAGGAGTGGCAATATTTAAATTGGAGGATAATTATTTAACCGTTCCTCAATGGGTAAACGCCGAAATATTAGAACAGTTCGGGTCGCGCCGTTGAAATTTTCGGAGGATATTTACCGGTTTATGTATGCCGCCTTGCAGGAAGCAGAAAAAGCATATGACGAAAATGAAGTGCCTGTCGGTGCTGTAGTTGTACATCAGAACAAAATTATAGGACGCGGTTACAACCGGGTTGAAAGATTAAAAGATGCAACTGCGCATGCGGAGATGATTGCTCTAACTGCAGCTTCCAATAATTTAAATGACTGGCGTTTGAACGAGTGCGATATTTATGTTACACTTGAACCATGCCTAATGTGCACTGGTGCTCTACTCGCCTCGCGTATCAATAATTTATACTTTGCCGCATTCGATCCTAAGTTTGGTGCGTGCGGCTCGTTATATAATTTGGCTTCCGAAGGAAAGTATAATCATACAATAAAAGTATATTCAAGTATTTTTGCTTCCGAATCTGAACAGATGCTTAAGAATTTTTTTGATGCCATACGAAAAAAATAGTTTGATCAGCCATATCTTTTTACCGTCCCCCAAAAATTTGGGGCCATCGTAAATTAGTTATTCCCGGAATAGGGTTTATTAAGAGATTCTTTTACAAAACCGCGGGAAAAACTTATTTGAAGACGACCCTCAATATTTTTAGATAGCCAATATTAAAACTGACTTTCTCCTTTTATTATAACAAAGTTTCCTTCTGTATTTATAAATCCGTATACACGTTTTTTGTTCACAAACCCGCGAGCCTGGGCTAATCCATCACAAAATCGACCTATATATTCGAATGATTGATACGGGATTGTAATTTTACCATCGTACGTAATTAATCCCCATCTATAACCGCCGCCGGTAGAAAAAACATATTGCGAATCATCGCCAACTTCGTATCGAATCTGAAATCCCGATATATCAAATTTCTGAATTTGAGTTCCTGCAGTATCAATCATCAAAGTTTCTTTAAAAGGAATGGTAGCAAACGCAAATCCGTTTTTGAATGATGAACACCAAGCGTATTTTGTTTCAATAATAACATCTCCATTTTTATCGATAAAACCTGTTTTATCATCTTTATTTGTTACCTGGGCTTTTCCTTCTTTAAAATTACCGGGTTTGTACGAATAGATAAAATCAATAACTTTTTTTCCGCTTTTATCTATGTAACCCCATTTACGTTCTCCCGTACTTAATACAGATTTGACTGCAGCAAGTCCCTCGCTAAAGTCTTCCACTTCTTCATATTCAGGTTTTATAGTAATTTTTCCTTTGTCATTCAAATACCCGTAGAGACTTGAAGCAGGATCAATGTACTTTACCATTCCCTCTGAATATAAAAAATATTTAAGCTGCGGGGCGAATGCCTTGAAGGAAATAGATGAGCCTTTTACCTCTTTCCCCTTTTTATCAACTGAGTAAATACGGTTCTTTTTTCCCTTTTCCATAATTCTTGCATAACCTCCGCTAAAGGGAGTAGCACCGGGAATATTTTTAATACTAAATATTGTCTTGCCGGTTTTATCAATATACTTAAATGCTTTGTGTCCATTATCAGAGTATGGCAGCATACAAATACCGTCTGAGAAAAATGGATAGGCAAAATCGAACGAATTAAAGTCGAGAGTAAAATCAATTACGAGTTTTCCGGTAGTATCAATAAAACCCCATTTTTCACCTTTTTTAACGGGGCACATTCCTTCCTGGAAATCGCCTAATACATCCGCAACAATTACTGTTGCACCTTCGGTTGAGGGTGTGAATTCAGCTTGAGGAAATGCAAAACCAATAAATAAAAAACCAAAAACAATTACAAAAAAAGAGCGCATAGAACCTCCGATATTTTTATTTAATTAAAAATGAAGGATGAAATACTAAGGGATGATAAAATTGGAAGTTGTTTTCCGGATGAAGTAATATTAAAATATTTAACCGTCACGGGTTATTTGAATTACACCGATAAACACTCCCCATAGTTGTTACAAGCATTCATTCTACCTGCAAATTAATTAAAATATTTTTAGAAAAGAAGGTTCTTTGAAATTTTTTCAGTTATTTATTTACCTTTTTAACATATTAGCAAATTACTTGGGATAAAGAAAATTTGGTTGATAAGTTTGTTAGAAGCCGATTTTTTCCCCCTTCGCTTTAGTTAATGCTAACCTTATAAATTTAGTATTGCGATTAAACTACTCATAAAAAAAGCCGCCTGCTATTAACAGGCGGCTGCTTGAATTCTAAGTATTAAAAATAATTACTTGATAAGCATCATCTTTTTAACTGAAACAAAGTTTCCGGCTTCCATTCTGTAGAAATAAATTCCGCTTGCAAAACTTGAAGCATTAAAATCTACTTCATAATTTCCGGCTTTTATTATCTGCTGAACGAGTGTTGTAACTTTTTCGCCGAGTGCATTGTAAATTGTTAAATTTACAAAACCATCAACCGGTACTGCGTATTTAATTTTTGTAGCAGGGTTAAATGGATTCGGATAATTCTGCTCGAGTGCGTATACTTTCGGCGCAGTAACATCCGCTGAAACCTCATCAGTATATTTAAAGGTACCGTCAAAATCTATTTGTTTTAAGCGGTATGTATAATTACCGACATCTAATTTAGTATCTGTAAATGCGTAGGATCTTCTTTCGGTTGTAGTACCGTATCCGGCAACAAATCCTATTTGTTCAAAAGTGCCGCTTTTTATTTTTCTTTCAACGGCAAATCCTTTGTTGTTGGTTTCGGTTGCTGTCTTCCAATTTATTGTTACATTTGAGCCATTAACATTAGCAGTTAGTGATGTTAATTCTACCGGGATTGAACCACCGGCGTTAATTGTCCAGTTCATAACACCATTCACAACCTGGTTAGCAGCTTTTGTAACTGACTGTACAAGTTCGCGTATTTCAAATGGAAGATAGGCAGTATTGTATGTTGCGCCGTCATAAACAACACCGCAAACTGTATCGCTGCTAGCAGCAAGATCGGCATAACGAAAAGCAGCAAGACCGCCATTAATTGCTCCAACCGCATCAGGATATGCTGAATTAAGTGAGTCGCATAAGCCTACATTAACAGCAGCGCCGCAAATTCTTGTTTGGTCCGCCGATTGAGGGTCATCTGCAAAATAATCTGCATGTAAATAACCCTGGAAAAAAAGCGAATCTTCGTTAGTTCTTCCGATATCATGGAAATAGCCTATATCATCACCAAGGATAATGAGTGAATTCTGATATTGCGCGGTACCTGCGCCTAGAAAGTTATTGACTGCAAGTCTTTCATCATCAAGTAGACTTCCGTCTTCAAGCCAGAAAACTGTGCGCCAAGCAGTAAAGTCGGTAATGTTCACAAGGTATCGATCATATGCATCATACACAACACCAAGCGCATCAAGAGCAGCGAAAGCACTATCTCTATTTGAAATACCGTTTGTGTATTGGCTTGTCCAGCTCACAACCATTGGCTTGGAAGGCAAGAATCTTTCGAATGTTCCTGAAAGACTATCATCGCCATGGAAATTATCCACATCTGCGTTAACCCAAGCATCAACAGTATATGTTCCATTTGTAGAAAATGCGCTGAAGGGTGAAAATGTGGCAGTGTCTATTCCACCAACCGCTAATCCTGTATAAGTATTACTATCAGAATAAACTATGACATCGGCAGGATCTTTAATATTTACAAAATATTTTCCCGAGGAAGGATTTGAACCAACATTTTCAAAAGCAACCTTTACATCGGCAGTTGCACCATTAGCAACTCCAGCCGGTGAAACAATAGCAGTTGGTTTCATATTATTTGTAATAGGTACGTTAAGGATTATCTGAGGATGACGTTGATTCGATGTTGTCAAAAGATTACCAACACTGCCAGTCCAGTAATAATATTTTACTTGGTAATCAACATAAGGAGGAAATGAAGTTGCATTATCATAAGTAAACGTGATTCCTGATTGTCCCATCTGCTGATGATAGTCACAAAGGATTACAATATTCTTTCCAAGTGTAGTATCATAAGTGAAAGGAGTGCTGAAATTAAATTTTTTGAAACCTGCAGAAGTTCCAAGTATCGGAGCAGGATCACCATCAAAAACTAGTGTTGTATTTGTTACAACAGTATCCCAATCTAAAGATGCTGAACCCCAATCGTTTAGGGATGTAAGTCCAATGTAAACTTTAAAAGTAGATGTATCTACCATCCCAGTAGTTCCAACCCGGTTCCATTCTATGCTAGTGATAGAAGCACCGTGAGGTATTCCGCCTAAAGCATCTTCAGCGTAAATATATGCACACCGGCTGGCATAATTGGCTGTCGTGGGTGTTCTCATTGGTCCGTAAGTGTAACCACTGTATGCGCCATTTCCAATTGTAAAGGCTTGTCCTAATATATCATTGCTTGTAAAAGCAAAAAACAAGACAACAGAAATGATAAAGTAAAATTTTTTCATCGAGCCTCCGTAAAGTTAATGTATATGATTATTTCAACGATCTTTTAAGCAAGTTGCGTCATTGGGAATTCAAGATATTCAAAATATACTTTTCAGTCAAGTGGGGAGAGAAAAATTCTTAAAATTATTTGTGAAGTGGCTAAGCTAAAATATCCATTTAGCTAAATAGAATGAAGTTAAAAATAAGATTTTAAGCCAATCCAAAAAAAATGAGAGGCTGTTAACCTCTCACTTTATTAAGTTTAGCTATGTTAAAACGATTACCTCAGAAGCATCATCTTTTTAACTGAAACATTTTGACCGGATTCTAATCTATAGAAATAAATTCCACTTGCATATCTTGATGCATCGAATTTTACTTCGTACCGCCCTGCTTTAGAATTATGATTAACAAGTGTTGCCACTTTTTCGCCAAGCATATTATAAATACTTAAATTTACAAAACCATCTGTTGGTATTGAATATTTTAGCATTGTGCTCGGATTGAATGGATTGGGATAGTTTTGCTCAAGAGCAAAAATAGCCGGAATTTCTACACTGACATCTACTGCACCCGAATAACTTACTGTACCGTCAAAATCAACTTGCTTTAACCGGTATGAATAATTACCCGCCGGCAGCTTGGAATCAGTATATGAGTAAGAAGATAACTCAGTTGTAGTTCCGTTTCCTTGAACATAACCGACTTTGACGAAATTGGTTTTATCGCTGCTTTTTTCAACTTCAAAACCGGCGTTGTTTGTTTCAGTAGCGGTAGCCCATGAGATTGTTACATTCTCATCCGAAGCACTGGCTTTTAACGAAACAAGTTCAACCGGAATAATTAAGTAAGAATTGCTCAAAAGTTCCGCAGCGTTTTCAATCAATTTACGGGCTACAAGCTGATCTGTAAATTGTGCGATGGAGAATGTAAAGAATATATTCCTTGCCATCGTTGTATCGCCATTTAAATAATAAATTAAAATACCAGCGGTATCAGGGTAACTAACACTTCCGCCTATCCAGCCGGCGGCTCTAACAATACCTCTTTTCCCGGGTAACATTTTCACTACGTCGCGAGCAGCATAACTTGACCCGCTGTAATTTGTAACTGCAAATGGACCGGTTAAGTGATTTGGCTGATTAAATATGGCGTGAGCAGGAATTCTCGGCATAACAGAACCATTCGAGTAATCACTTACCCATGAGCTGTCCATCAAAAGATTTCTTCTGAACTGCGGATCTTTGTCCGAAGAAGAAGATGAGAAACGATAGATATAACCAACCTCACCGCCTTCAACTAACGTTTTGCCGCCGCGAAGTGTGTAACGTACCAAGGCAAGACGTTTCGGAGCATTATCAAACTGTGCAGCAGTTTTTGTTCCCGCAGTTAAAATTACTAAATCGTAGTAGTTTAACATCGTAGTATCTAAGTTTGCCCATGATGTTGAATCTACAACGAATCCGGCAGGAATAAGTGTACTTGTAAATAAAGATGAAGAAGCTCCGAGCGGAGTTTTTAAATCATCTTCACCGGCTTTATCGTTTGAGTGTCTTCCAGCAAGAGTGAGATCGTCATCAACAACAAGCACAATACCTTTTGCGTTTATAATATTAAACTGATTATATCCACTGCTTGGCGTATAAGTAACGTTGTGTAAGTTTGAAACATCTGTAGTAACAAGACGATATTGTACTACATCGTCAACATGAATCAAAGTTGTATCAACGTCAAATGTACCGAACCAGATATTAGATGCTAATTCAGGGAGCAGCTGGAACGAACCGATAATAGCGCCATTGTTTACAGTGTATTCGCAAACAACAGATTGTACACCGAGATTATCAGTTGCTTCGGCTCTCACCATTGCAGGCCATTTTATCCTTGCCTGGTCGCGCAAAGGTAGATGGGAGACAACCGGGAACTCGGTATCGTTTACGAAAACAAAACTGCTGTAAGTTGCCGCGCCCGGGAAATAGCCGAGATTGTGTGCCGTTGCAGCATCGCGAGCAACAACACGGTAATACAAAGTATCACCCACAGCTATTAATGAAGTATCTATATTAAAGTAACCTGAAAAATCGTTTTCATTACCGTAATACGAAAGACCGAAATTATTTGATGCGCCGCCGGTATTAACTTTATAAACAACCCATACGGAATCAACACCGATATTATCCGTAACCGATGCTACAACTTCTGCGGGCCATGTTTCACGGAATTGGTTACCAAGACTTGTGTGGACAACTACCGGTGGAACAAGATCTGTGTTTGCCTCAAAAGTGAGATAATTAGCCGGAGCTCCGGACGGGAACGAATTGTATCCGCCTGTATTATCGGCAGCATAAATATAATAGTTGTAAACCGCCGGACTTCCGTTTCCAGGTATGTTTGCGGTATATGTATTTCCACCCGAGTTTGTCATCAGTACAGAATCTGTTATCGAAGCTCCTCTTCCCCAATGTACATAAATTTGATTTGGGTTAAGTGGAATAGCAGATTCAATTTCCGCGGTTACCGTATACGGACCGGCGAGATTTTCAGTATTTGAGAGAGGCGTGTGCGCAATGGTAGGGCCAAATGAAACTTTTGTCATCCAACCCTGATAGTTACCGGTTCTATCATCTGCCCAAAGAGGATATACATTGTTGTTTAATGCTGCAACTCCGATATAATCGCCCTGGTATCCGCTTGCGAGTCCGGAAATTGATTTAGGTTTAAAACGTGCATCACTTACAAGAAGATTTTCAAAAGTTAAACCGCCGTCTATTGACCGGGCAAGATAAACCTGCGCACTGTCGTTTGCAGTGTTACGACTGTCGTAAAATACCGTAAAAATATGTCCGGTGCTCTGGTCAACAGTCATCCAATTATAATATTGATCTTTTCCATTGTTCAGAGGATCGGTGTTAACCCTAACAGGAGACGACCAGCTTGTGCCGCCATTTGTAGATCTAATCATAACGATGTCAGGATCATTGCCGGCAGGAGCAACACCTTTTTGTGTCCACGAAATATAAATATACCCGTTATTCGGTCCGCCCGATCTATCAACTGCCATTGAGGGGAATGATGAAACTCTAATATTGTTTTTATTTAGAAGGTTTCCTCTTATCCCGAAATTAGAACTCGAATATATTCTTTGTGCAGTCGTCCAGGTGTTACCGCCATCAGTTGATTTAGCGAAACCCATTGCATCTTCACCGTAAACACCGGTACCCCAGTTATCATAAACTGCCCAGGCTGCATAAACTTCGCCGTTTGGTCCGGTAGATATGTTTACACCCTGGTTATGGCTGCCCGCATTTATTGCTGATGAAATGTTTTTTATTGCACTCCAGGTCTCTCCAAAATTAGTTGAATATCTGAATTCAAGATTCACATCATTCGGGCTGCCTGTTACAAATGCTGTCCACGCAGCATATACTCTATTTTCATAAGGGCTGCCGACTTTTTTATCAACTGTAAGATGGTTTTTGTCCAATAAATCATTAAAACCGGGAGGTGCATTGCCGACAATGTATCTCGTCCAGCTTGCTCCATTATCGGTAGAACGTGCTATTCCCTGTCCATATTCATTAGAACCGCCATCTATAAAACCCTCATAAAAGTAACCGTTAGTTCCAATCGCAGAGGCGGGATCACCGTCATTTGCACCGTATGGCGGATTGTCAAAACCTGTCCAGGAAGTTCCGCCGTTTGTGGTTATGTAACCACCGGTTCCGTATAATGTGGTTACAGGCCAGTTGGTTGTATTTGCCGAGCCAAATAAAATATTCGCATTAAGAGGATGAACATCAATACTCATCTCGGACTGTGTAGTGTTATTAGTTGGATGAGGGCGGTAGTTTGGGTCAACTACTGCTTCAATATTTCCAACCCTAACAAATCTTTTTATATCCGGTGCCGGAATGTATTGATAGCCGTTCAAATCCAGGGGTTTTGCATCCGGATCAATAGTAACCTTCGACCATATTTTTGGCAGAGTGGGTTCCTGCGCAAAAGCGGAAAACACAATAGCGCTTAGCAACATTATTGTAAGAAGCGCTTTTTGAAAATTTCTCATTTATTCTCCAATAAATTTTTTGTTATCAATTCCTATTTAGTTAAAACCATTTTCTTCGAAATGGTACTGCCACTGTAATTAACAGAATAAATATATGTACCGCTCGATAAATTATTTGAAGCGACATCAAACACCACGGATTGATTTCCGGCTGTTGTGTTTCCGTTAAATAAAGTAACCACTTCTTTACCAAGTATATCATACAATTTTATAGTTACAAAACCTTCAGTAGGAATTGAAAAATTTATAATTGTTGACGGGTTAAAAGGGTTAGGATAATTTTGCGATACAGTAAACTGCTCGGGAATGGTTTTGTCGGATACCGAAGTAACCGAAGAAACAACCAATCCAACAAACACATCAAAATTGCTGCTGCGTCCATCTGTCCAGATCGGGACAACAATATTACCGTTTGTTGCGAGACCGTTATAGTCTCCCATATAATTACCGAGAAGTATGGAGGAAGGATTAAATGAACCGGAAGATACTTTTTGGTTTACAAAATTACCTTCTTTTGATGATGTAAGGTAAGTATCTGTTATCATATTCTGAGCGTCGCTTCTGCTGTCCTGCCACATAACATGAACAACAGAATTTCCATCAACTGCAAGTGCAGGCATAAACTGATCATTCGTTGTTTGGTCATCGTTTATGCGCAATGGGGATGACCATGTTGTGCCAAAATCTACAGATTGTGTTAAGAAAATATCAGCAAAATCAGAATCGTTTTTTGCGGTGTAAGCTAAGTACAAGTTGTTGGTCTTATTATCCACAGCAATAGCCGGATAACTGCGAACGCGCACACCATTACCGTTGTTATTTTTCTTTAACAAATAAACATTATTTACAACCTCGCCTGCATGTTCAAATGAAGCTGCGGTTACAGCAGGAGCAAATGAATTACCGCCATCAATGGATTTTGTAACCAGGATAGTATTATTGTTTTGAAGATAAGCGACATAAATGTTTCCAAGCATGTCTACTTTTACTTCAGCGGTATGTACATTTCCGGAAGCTAATGCAACCGGAGCAGAAAATGATTGTGCCCCATTTGTGCTGTATGAAAATAATATTGTGTTGTTGTTATTTTTTACTGAAGTCCATGCGACATAAATATTATTTCTAGTTGCCAGATCAGATAAATCAGCAGCGATTGCCGGACGGTCTTCAAAAACAAGAGCATCGTTGTTTCTTTTTACTTCGGTTGCTGTTGCTTTCCATGTAACGCCTTTGTCAACTGATTTATTTACAAACACTCCGTCGCCGCTTCCGAACACCTGGTAATGGATTACCGCAAAATATAGGTTCCCATCAGCATCAAAAGTTACAGCGGGGTCGGTTGCGTCATCAAACCCGTTTAAACCGGAAAGTGTTATCACTCCTGCTGTCCAGTTTAATCCGCCATCATTAGAGCGAAATAGACGTGCTTTATTGCCCGAAAGACTAAAGTCATTTGACACGGCAATAAAATTATTGTCGTCATTTGGATTTACAGCAATCTTTGGTTCTGATACACCGGATGTTGAGTTAATACGAACGTTGGTAATACCTTTATCCGCAAAAATCTGGCTGCCGTTATAATTAACCGCATTCCCGAATTTTTCCTGGTATAATACCGATTTCGGTTTTTGGGTACTTTCATCTTCACCTTTTGGCGCATTGGAATAATTCCAAATTGTCCAGCCGGTTAAGAATGAGAGTGAAAGAGCGACTGCAATAGTTACGCTTCTTTTCATTTTTTCTCCTTAGTAAGTTATTTGATTAAATTAATTTTAAACGTTCTTAAGTTCCCATTAAAATTCAATAATAAAATATAATTACCAGATGCGTAATCTTTCATATCAAAAAATATTTCATAACTGCCTGCGGTTTTAAACTCGTTACAAATTGTTTTTAATTTTTCTCCAAGCAGATTGTACAACATAATTGAAGTATACGAAGATTCTTTTAAAGTAAAATTTATTTTTGCCGATGAATTGAATGGATTCGGAAAAACTGATTCCGAGTACTCTTCTTCAGAAAAAGCCCTCACACTCTTTACATTAACCACTGTACCGGAAGTATCAGTATATTTATAGATATATCCGCCTGATCCGACAAACCAGAAATCGCGACCGTTATTTGAAGCAATTGAAGCCACAAAATTTTGGTCATGGCGTACGATTTGCCATGAGTTCCCGAAGTCTGTTGTATTTAATATTGTTGCTGCTCCGCTAACCCAGCCTAAATTTCTATCCGAAAAATTGATACCCTGCAGAAGAAAAAATCCACCAAGAGTATCAAGAAGCTGCCAATTTTCACCTTTATCATCAGAACGATAAATCCAGCCGCCCAGGTCGGGGTCGCCGCTTACGGCGAAAATTGTATCCTCATTAATAAAGTACAAATTATTAATTGGTTCAATTGTAATACTAACATTTTTCCAGCTATTTCCGCCATCAGTAGTTTTTTTTATAAAACCAAGAATATCGAACCTGCCGCCGGTTACATACCCGGTGCTATCATTTATAAAAGATACTTTCCTATTTGGAAAAGCGTTTACCGTATCGGTTAGTTCAACCCAGGTTCTCATTTTATCTTCGGTTTTAAACATTTTTCCGTTTAACGCCACAGCATAACCTGTGTCGGCATTAACAAAATCAAAATCAGTAATAAAAACATCATCTAAAAAAAACTTACTGTCCTGCCAACTTTCACCAGCATCGGTTGAAAGGAAAAAATAGGTGCCTCTCGATGTGGAACCCGATAAAAAAAATATGGTTGCTGAATCCAATGCCTGAATATCTAACAAATTTTCTGAAAATGGAAAATTATCTACCTTATTCCACGAGTTACCGGCATCAACAGATTTTAAAACATAACCGGAATCCCCTGCAATCCATCCCGTTGTGGAATCACTAAAGGCGATTGAATGAAGATAAATATCTCTATTAAGGCTTAAATCATTCCATATTTGTGCAGAACAAACGCCGGAAAACATCAAAACAAAAATTATTCTATACAAATACGGGCTTTATTTGGTTAACTATCTAAATTGGTTTGCATAAATAATCAAATTTATGTTTAAATCAAAAATCTTTTTTGTAAATTTTTGTATTCGAATAATTAATATTATAATGTTATAAAATTGACCGTCCCAATTATTTTAGCAGCAACTTTTTTAACTATGCATCTAATTCTTGCAGTAGGAATTTTTATTGCATTAAGAAAGCAAAATCTTGCCGGCGGCGTGGTAAATGTATCCATTGTAATTGCGGCGCGAAATGAAGAAAAAAATATTACAGGTCTTATAAATTCTCTAAAATCTATCGATTACCCGTTTCAAAATTTTGAGGTAATAATTGTTGATGATAATTCGACAGATGACACATATATTTGTATAGAAAAAGAGATAATCGGGCAGAGTGATTATTCATTAATAAAAGCTTCAGGTAAAATTTTTCCCGCAAAAAAAGGAGCATTACAACTAGGTATAGAAAAAGCGAAATATCCTTTTATTATGATTACCGATGCAGACTGCATTATTAAGCCGGACTGGTTAAAAATGTTTTCTCAAAAATTTGATGCCGATTGTGATTTTGTTTTCGGAATAGCGCCTCTATTAAACAGCGGCGGCTTTACCGGTGAACTTGCTTCATTTGAAAGTTTGAAAAGTTCGATGTTATCATTTTCTGCCGCGGCACTAAACTTTCCGTATTCGGCAGCGGCAAGAAGTTTCGGCTTCAAAAAAAAATCGTTTGAGGATGTTTCGGGCTACAAAAATACTCTCGAAACATTAAGCGGGGACGATGACCTTTTGCTTCGTGAAGCAATAAAACATAAAATGAAGATCGGGACTGTTACCAATAATAATGCTTTTGTTTATTCTGAAGCCAAAGAAAATTTCAAAGAATACCTGGGACAAAAAAGCCGGCATACGGAAACTTCTTTGTATTACTCATCTGGCAGACAGGCGGCTTTAACTGCATGGCATTTAATAAATATTTTAAGTCTGCTTTCCGTTTTTATGCTGTTTCTGAACTGGCATTTAGCCCTGCCGTTTTTTGTAAAAATAATTGTCGATATTTTTTTCACCTTTTCAGTACAGAAAAAACTCGGATACCAATTCAAACTTTACAAAATCTTGTTTTATCAAATTGTATATGAATTGATGTTGATCGTAAATTTTTTTAATGCTCTTTTCCTAAAAAAAGAATGGAAATAAAAAAAATTTTGGAACCATGGTTAGACGAAAATCATCCGAATTATATGAGATGGAAACGGAGCAGGGAGATTTCACTTCAACGGGGGAAGTTTGTAAAAATTATAGTTGAAGAGGAAATAAAAACCGGTGGATTAACTATTCTCGATCTTGGTTCCGGCGAAGGAGGAACATCAGTTTCTTTTGCGAATGATAATAAAGTTGTAAGTTTTGATATAAGCCGCACTCGTCTCCAAAGACAACATAATTACAAAACTAACTTTGATAAAGTGCTTGGCAGCGCTCACCTGCTTCCCTTTAAGGAGATGTGTTTCGATCTTATAATTATGCAGGATGTTATCGAACATCTGACAGATGCGAGAAGAGTCGTAAAAGAAATTTCAAAAATTCTTAAACCGGGCGGTACAATCTTCCTCAGCACTCCGAACAAATATTCTTTTTTAAATATTTTTGCTGATCCGCACTGGGGATTTCCGTTTGTCGCTCTGATGAACAGAAAGCAGCAAAAAAAATATTTTCTCGCATTTTTCAGAAAAAGCGAAATTAGCCGGACAGATACAGCCGAACTTTTCTCTATTAAAAATTTGAGGCATCTATTTAAAGATAATTTCAATTTAGAATTAAAAACTGTTACCGCTGTAAATGAATTGTTTAAAGGTAACAAAGGCATAATTTGGAGCAATTTTCATCTTAGATTGCTTGTAGTTATCAAAATTCTAAAAATTGAAAAATGCATTCTTCACCTTATTAATAATAACGATGGAATTTTAAACAGATATTTTACACCGACTTTTTACTTTTTATTACAGAATAAAGCAAACAAGAAAAACTGATCTGTTTGATTTATAAATCAAATGCTATATTTTTGAACAAAAAAAAATAAAAATGAATCATAAAGAATTAGCACAAAAAGCAGTAGAAGCAAAAAAAATTGCTCTCCCCCCTTACTCAAATTTTCATGTCGGGGCAGCCTTATTAACAAAAGAAGGGAAAGTATATCTCGGCGGAAATATTGAAACTCCCTCTTACAGTTTAACGGTTTGTGCCGAACGTACCGCAATATTCAAAGCTATTACTGAAGGGGAAAGAGAATTCAGCGCTATTGCAATTGCAAGCGACTCTCCCGATTACTGCCCCCCGTGCGGAGCCTGCAGACAGGTAATAAAAGACCTTTGCGGTGATGTGGATGTAGTGATGATAAACGCAAAAGAAGAAATAAAAGTATTAAAAATTTCCGAACTGCTTCCTTTTGCATTCGGAGATGAAGACCTAAAAAAATAAACGAATTTTCAAAAATTTATGATGGAATTTACCCCCCACTCAACTCCGAGAGATACCGGATGGATTGAAGTTATAGCCGGTTGTATGTTCAGCGGCAAAACCGAAGAATTAATACGCAGGCTAAGACGAGCCACAATCGCAAAACAGAATGTTAAAATATTCAAACCGGCAATTGACCTCCGTTACTCCGACGATTCGATTGTCTCACACAGCGAACAGTCTTTACCTTCAATACTAATTAAAGATATAAATGAGGTTCTGAATCACTCATCCGATGCTCAAGTAGTAGGAATTGACGAAGCCCAGTTTTTTACAAACGATATTGTCGATATTTGTAATAAACTTGCCAACGATGGTAAGCGTGTAATTGTTGCCGGATTAGATCAAGATTATACAGGCGCTGCATTTGAGCCAATGCCGCAATTGCTTGCCACTGCCGAATATATTACAAAAACATTGGCAATATGTGTTGTGTGCGGAAATCCTGCCGACAAAACCCAGCGAAAAACTACATCCTCTGAAAGAGTGATTGTAGGTGCAGCTAATATTTATGAAGCCCGCTGCCGTAAGTGTCACTACATACCCGAAGAAGATTAAGGAATTTAATGGATATTTTTAGAGGATTCGTTGGGCTTTTACTTATACTCGGTATCGCTTTCATTCTCTCTGATAATAAAAAGAAAGTTAATTGGCGGTTAGTTATAAGCGGAATGCTGCTGCAGCTTTTATTTGCCATACTGGTAATCAAAGGCGACTCGTTGAGACACTATTTTGCTCCATTCGGTTGGGTGAAAGATTTTTTCGGAGGTGTCAGCTACTTTTTTGTACTCATTCTTAATTTTACTACTGAGGGGGCAAAATTTGTTTTCGGCTCTCTCGCAATCGGCCCGGGGCAAGAAGGTAGTTTCGGAATGATTTTCGCTTTCCAGGTGCTGCCGACAATAATATTTTTTGCAAGTTTAATGTCTGTTCTTTATTACGTCGGTTTTATGCAGCGTGTCGTCCAGGGTATGGCATGGGTGATGGCTAAAGTAATGGGTACAAGCGGCGCTGAGTCATTATCTGTCTCGGCAAATATTTTTGTCGGTCAAACCGAAGCGCCGCTGATGATAAAACCATTTATTAAAGGAATGACAAACAGCGAAATACTTACCGTGATGATTGGCGGGATGGCAACTATTGCCGGAGGGGTTATGGCGGCTTATATTCAAATTCTCGGAACATCTTACGCACAGCAGCACGGCATTCCCCTGCTGCAGGCGCAACAGCTCTTTGCAACTCACCTGCTTGGGGCAAGCGTAATGGCTGCGCCCGCCGCACTTGTAATTTCAAAAATTTTATCCCCCGAAGTCGGCGAGCCGGAAACAAAAGGATCGGTAAAAGTAGATATCGAAAAAAATGCTTCTAATATAATTGAAGCCGCCGCCAACGGTGCAAGCGACGGTTTAATGCTTGCATTAAATGTAGGCGCTATGTTAATTGCATTTATAGCGCTTATTGCCCTTGTAAATTATTTACTTGAATGGTTCGGCGGATTTGTAGGTTTGAACCCGATATTGATTAGTACTTATGGTAAACCGCTAAACTTTCAGTTGATGATTGGTCTCGTTCTACAATATCTGGCTTATGGTATCGGAGTTCCCTGGCAAGACGCATTAAATTTCGGAAGTTTGATAGGCACAAAAATAGTGTTGAATGAATTTGTTGCCTACCTTGATTTGAGTACCATGATTCAAAACAAAACTATTTTGAGCGAAAAAGCAATTTTGATGGCAACATACGCGCTTTGCGGTTTTGCTAACTTCAGTTCCATTGCAATACAAATCGGAGGTATTGGTCCACTGGCTCCGGGGCGCAAGTCGGACATTGCCAGGCTTGGTGTACGGGCTGTAATAGGGGGATCACTTGCAACGCTCACTACGGCTACACTTGCCGGTATATTATTTTAAGTAAAGGTTCAGATGAAAATAGATTTGAAATTTAAATATCAAGAATTATTAAGTTACTTAAAAAATGAAGCGCCTTTTAAACCTGAAATAGGAATAGTCCTCGGCAGCGGATTGGGTAGCTTTGCAAAATCAATAAATATTATAAAAAGTTTTTATACCTCTGCACTTCCCGGTTACCCCCCTTCAACAATAGAAGGACACGATGGGAAAATTCACTTTGCAGAATGCGAGGGGAAAAAACTTTTATTGTTCCAGGGTCGCATCCATTTTTACGAAGGTTATAATATAGCGGAGTGTATTCTCCCCTCTTTTATTTCAAGTCAGCTAAAGTGTAAATATCTTCTATTAACCAATGCCGCAGGCGGCGTAAACCCCAATTTTGCCCCCGGCGATTTAATGCTGAACCTTTCTGTTGATAGTTCTAATATTAAAAAAGAGCTTACCACTTTAATCGGTCTCACCGATGAAACCGGTAAAAACAATTTTAATAAGTTTCCGTCAGTCTACTTAAATTGGATTATCAAACAAGCAGCGTTAGAGGAAAAAATAGAATTAAAAGAGGGAGTGTACTGGTTTAACAAGGGACCGGCATATGAAACCCCGGCAGAAATAAGAATGATGGGAAAATTTGGCGCCGATACTGTTGGAATGTCAACTGTGCACGAAGCAATTTTTGCAGCTTATCTCGGCATAAAAACATCATCAATAACATGCGTAACTAACTTTGCAGCAGGAATTACGGGTCAAAAACTTTCGCATGAAGAAGTAACCGTAACTGCAAAATTAGTTGAAGATAAATTTGAAAAACTTGTAAAAAAAACGATTTCTCTTATTGAGTGATTCTAAAATAAATAATTTTTAGGGAAATAATGGTGTCACTTTTAGCCATTTTTTATATATTTGCCCTCTTTAATTTTATTGACTTTATTTACCCATACTGGTAACTTTGGCAGTTAATTTTTTTTAATACACACATTACAGAAGCAAAGTGAAATATGAAAGAATTCAGATTTAGACTTATTCTAATTCTCGGCGCTGTTGCATTAAGCATTTATTTGCTCTGGCCAACCTTTCAAGATTATCTCTATTCAAAAGAGATTAAGGAAGCCCTTTCGAAAAAAAGCGAGCAGATAAAAGAAACAAATCCCAAAATATCTAAAAACCAGCTACAGGATCAGCTACTAGCTGTTGATGATAGCATAAAACAAGCTAATCCCTCCATCCTAGAAAACCGGATGAAAAGAATAAAACTTGGTTTAGATCTTCAGGGCGGTATGCGTGTTGTTCTCGAAGTGAACACCGCAAAGCTTCTCGAAAAAATTGCAAAAAACCCGGATGAAAATTTCCGCAAAATACTAATTGAAGCAAATACGGAATCTAACCTTTCTGATGAATCGGTTGTTGATATTTTCGGTAGACTGATGAGCCAAAAAGATATCCGTGTAAGCCGTTATTTTGGACGCATTACTCAAGATGATGCGGAAATTCTTGACGGATTAAAAAAGGATGCTGAAGACGCTGTTGCCCGCGCGATGGAAATAATCAGAAACCGCGTTGACCAATATGGCGTTTCCGAACCATCAATACAACGCCAGGGCACCCGCAGAATTATTGTTGAATTGCCGGGTGTTGCAAAAGAAGAAGAAGCAAAACAACTTTTACAGGGAACTGCCCTTTTAGAGTTTAGAATTGTGAAAGACCCCGAGGTTACTTATTCTATTATGCAAAGAATTGATAATGTTCTTTCCGGAAAATCTCTTGATGATTCAACATCTGCTGATTCATCAGTGAACAAAACAGCCTCGGCAGATTCTACATCAGATACAAGTTTAGCTAAAAATGACACAACACAACAACAACTGAGCGAAGAAGAATTTAAACAGCAGCACCCGTTTTTTGCTGTCGTTTCCATTAATCCTCAAGGAGGCTCTGCTGACGGTTTTGTGCTCGATAAAAATAAAGATAAAGTTCAGCGTCTCTTAAACAGACCGGAAATTTTACATGCAATTCCGAATAATGTAGAATTTTTATTTTCTGCCAAAACATTTATTACTGAAGACGGCAAAAAATTCTATACCCTATACATGGTAAACAAAGAACCGGAATTAACCGGTGGCGTTATTACCAATGCCCAGGCAAACATCGACCAAATGAGTTCCAACTGGATAGTCAATATGGAGATGAATAGTGAAGGTGCGACTCAATGGGCAAGAATTACAGGCGCCAATGTTGATAAAAGAGTTGCTATCATTTTAGACGGCGGTGTTTTTTCAGCCCCTGTTGTTAGAAACAAAATTACCGGTGGACGCAGCCAGATTGAAGGTATGGCAGGCGCAAGCGAAGCTAAGCTGTTAGAAATTGTGTTAAAAGCCGGCGCTCTTCCTGCACCAGTTGATATTATCGAAGAAAGAACAGTTGGACCATCGCTTGGTCAGGATTCAATAAACAGCGGTTTTTTATCGGCATTATTGGGTTACCTATTTGTAGGTTTCTTTATGATTTTGTGGTACAAAAAATCGGGTTCGGTTGCTTCCTTATCTCTAATATTTTCAATCTTGTTTATTCTTGGTATTCTTGCCGGGTTTAACGCAACATTAACACTCCCCGGTATTGCAGGTATCATTCTTACTATAGGTATGGCGGTGGATGCTAACGTTCTTATTTACGAACGTATTCGAGAAGAACTTTCAACCGGTAAGACTATGAAAGCTGCCATCGACAGCGGTTTTGCAAAAGCTAACTCGGCTATTGTCGATTCGAACATAACCACCTTTTTTACCGGACTTATTCTTTACCAGTTCGGTACCGGGCCTGTTCAGGGGTTTGCTTTAACTCTTATGATTGGTATCGTAGCCAGTTTGTTCAGCGCGCTTGTAATTGTACGCGTAATTATGGACTTGATGGTAACAAAAGGTGTTAAAATAACTATTGGTTAATAATCGCTTTAAGGAGCTAAATAGTAAATGCGAATATTTGAAAATTTAAATTATGACTTTCTAGGACGACGCAAAACATTTTATATTGTTTCTGCTGTCCTTTTTCTAATCGGTATTCTGGGCGTTATTGTAAAAGGATTTCATTTCGGCATCGACTTTCAAGGCGGAACGGAAATAGTTTTGCAATTCCAAAAACCAATTAGTGTTTCACAAATGAGAGGTTATGTTGAAAACATTGGTCTCGGAAATGTTGAGTTAAAAACATTCGGCGGTGAAACAGGAATTCTTGTTAGAACAGAACTTCAGCAAGTTCCAAAAAATATTTATCCAAAAGTTCTTGATAACATCAGGAATGAAATAAATAAAGACTTCCCCGGACTTCCATATAAAATTGTTGATACTGTTGCAACTTCTGCTACATTTGAATTTGCAAATGCCGACACTACAAATCAGCTCGTCAGCAAATTGTTTGATGCGGGATTTCAAACAGGTAAAGTTTCCGAGGAACCTGATAACCTCCAGATGGTAGTGCGGGTGGGTATTGCCGATTGGATTAAAATAAATATGAGAGAAAAATTGCAGGACAATCCGTTTAAGGTTCTTAGAGAAGAACAGGTTGGTCCGAAAATAGGCAAAGAACTAAAACAGGATGCAATAATAGCCGTGCTAATGTCTTTGCTTGTTATTCTCATTTATCTCGGGTTCAGGTTTAAGTTTATTTTTGCTGTTGGAGCGGTTGTGGCGCTCTTCCACGATGTGCTTATTACTCTTGGTTTATACGCCGCATTGTACAATATTTTACCGATAAACCTCGATATTGATTTGACGGTTGTGGCTGCGTTCTTAACTCTCGTCGGTTATTCAATTAACGATACCGTAATAGTTTTTGATAGAGTGAGAGAAAATCTAAAAATTCATAAAACAAAACCGCTGTTCGAAGTAATGAATATGAGTATAAACAAAACAATGAGCCGTACCATTTTAACAGGCGGTACCACTTTAATTTCTGTCTTTGTACTCCTAATTCTGGGCGGTGATGTTTTAAGAGCTTTCGCATTCACACTTTTCTTTGGTGTTATTATCGGAACGTATTCATCGATATTTGTTGCAAGCGCGCTTGTACTAGAATATGCAAACAGAACTAAGAAAAAATTCCAATTTTAACTGATAATACAGTATTACAAAAGCCGGGCAAATTGTCCGGCTTTTTTATTTTAAAAATATCGGTAATCGTTTCTTCAATCATCTAATAAAAATTAATTCATCTGATGGTGAGGGTAAAAAATATCATCCCGATGAAAGGAAATCCTCTAATCATTTAACCTATAAAAACTACGTTTGCAAATAACAGATTATTAATTATTTTTATATCCACATAAAAATAAGAATAAAAGAAAACTGTGAAAAAATACTCTTTAGAAAATTATATCAAGAACATTCCCAAAGCAGAATTGCACCTTCATATAGAAGGTACATTCGAACCGGAATTGATGTTCAAAATTGCTGATCGAAATAATATAAAACTTGCATATAGATCTGTTGAGGAACTGAAGGCGGCTTACAATTTTGATAATTTGCAGCAGTTTTTAGACCTCTATTACATCGGGGCAAAGGTTTTATTAACCGAGCAGGATTTTTATGACCTAACATGGGCGTACTTTGAAAAAGCGAAAAACGATAATATAGTGCATGCTGAAATTATGTTTGATCCGCAGACGCATACTACCCGTGGAGTTTCATTCGAAGCGGTAATAAACGGTATTAATAGAGCACAGGTTGACGCTGAAAATAAATTTGGAATTTCATCAAAATTAATAATGTCCTTTTTGCGGCATCTCCATCAAGATTCCGCGTTTGAAGTTTATGCAAATTATATAATCCATAAAGACAAGATTGATGCGGTCGGGCTTGACTCTTCCGAATACGGATACCCTCCATCACGTTTTACCGATATTTTTAAAAAAGCAAATGAAGATGGTTTGAAAACTACTGCCCATGCCGGTGAAGAAGGGCCGCCTCAGTATGTATGGGAAGCTCTGGATGTTTTGAATGTTCATCGTATCGATCATGGGAATCGCTCATTAGAAGATTTGAATTTAACAAAAAGAATAACCGAGCAAAAAATTCCTCTTACGGTCTGCCCTCTTTCTAATTTGAAATTAAAAGTTATCAATGATCTGAGTCAGCACCCAATAAAAAAGATGTTAGAGCAGGGTATAAAAGCAACACTAAACTCCGACGACCCTGCATATTTTGGCGGATATATAAATGAAAATTTTCTTCAAACCGCACAAGCCGTTAATTTAACGCACGATGATGTTTTTACTCTCGTAAAAAATTCATTCGAAGCAAGTTTTGTAGATGACAACCGCAGGGATGAAATGTTCGGTTTGTTAGAAGTGTTCCAAAAAAATATGATTAATTCAGATTAAAAAAAAAAATTTCCTATCCCCTTCTAAGTTTAACGGCTCATACAGAGCAACCATTATTTATTTTTGCTGCAAAGGTAAATATTTATCTTTTATTTTTAAAAGATACTCGTATGCTTCTTCATAATTGTTGCCGATTATGCCGTCGAGGATAGCTTCTTCAATTGCTGTTTTAATTTCACCAACTTTTCTTGAAGGTTGCAAATTGCAGATTTCCATAATTTTTTCTCCTCTAACCGGACTTTGAAATGCGCGTAGTTTATCCTTCGCCTCAACTTCCCATACTTTTTTCATTACTCTTTCGTAGTTGTCAAGGTAACGGGAAACTTTTTGTTGATTTTTACTTGTTATGTCAGCACGACAAAGGGTTATAAGATCTTCCAAATTTTCGCCGGCTGATACAATAAATCGTCGTATTGCCGAATCCGTAACCTCCTCTTTGGCTAATGCAATAGGGCGAAGATGGAGGCGCACAAGCTTCTCGATATATTCCAATTTATGCAGAGGCAGTTTTAATCTTTTAAAAATTCCTTTCATCATACGGGCGCCAATTTCCTCATGCCCGTGGAATGTCCAACCAGTGCCCTCAACAAAATTTTTAGTAACCGGTTTTGCAATGTCATGAACAAGTGCGGCAAAACGCAGCCAAACATCATCTGTTGCTTCGGAAATATTATCAACCACCTGGCAGGTATGTAAGAAAACATCTTTATGATGATATTCCTTTCGCTGATCGACGCCTGCGAGATTTGTTGCTTCGGGAAAAATCACATCCAAAACTTTTGTATTATAAAGAAGCTTTAAACCGATTGAAGGTTTGTGTGAAGAAAGTATTTTTAAAAATTCGTCAGTAATTCTTTCCTGCGATACAATTTTTAACCTGTCGCGTAATGTTTCTGCGGCTTTTAGAATTTTTTCATCAACATCAAACTGAAGTTGCGAAGCGAAACGAAACGCGCGCATAATTCGGAGCGGGTCGTCATCGAAAGTAACAAGCGGGTCGAGAGGAGTTTTTATGATCTGCTGATACAAATCTTCAACTCCGTTAAATGTATCTATAAGCTCTCCGAAATTATTTTTTGTAACGTCCACGGCAAGTGTATTTATTGTAAAATCGCGCCGCGTGATGTCATCTAAAAATGAACCGGTTTCGACGGATGGTTTTCTGCTGTCGCGATTGTATGACTCCTTTCGAGCGCCGACAAATTCAAGATCGAAACCATGATATTTAAAATGCGCCGTACCGAAATTTTTAAATGTTGAAATTTTTCCGATTCCAAGTTTAGAAGCTAAATGCGAAGCATAATTTAAGCCGTCGCCTATAATTAGAAAATCTATTTCATCCCGCTTTCGGTTGAGCAATAAATCGCGAATAAACCCGCCGACAACATAAACCCCGACACCGAGTCCATCGGCTGCATCGGAAACTGTTTTTAAAAATTCAAATTCTTCTAGTTTATCGGATAAATTCATCAACTACTTTTACAAATATTTTATCGTGTTGTAACAATATCGTTTTTTAATTTTTGGGGTTTGCTGCCCATTAATATTGCAATTGGACGTAAAGCCTCAATATTACTAAATGATATTTTTATTGCCGCTGCAATGGGAACCGCGAGAAACATACCTACCACCCCCCAAATCCAACCCCAGAATATAAGTGAAAACAAAACAAAAACCGGGCTTAGATCCATCTGCCTGCCAAGATATTGCGGCTCTATAAAATTACCTATTATGTTTTGATTCAGCATAAGAAGAACGGATAATGATATTGTTGAAAATCCAAATCCACGTTCGAGGAATGCTGCCAAAATAGGAGCAATTGTTGCAATAATAGAACCGATATTTGGTATAAAGTTTAGAACAAAAGCAAACAATCCCCATATAAATGCGAAATCAATACCGAATGCAAGCAAAATAACAGTAGTAATAAGACCTGTTAATAGGCTTAAAATTGTTTTAATAATGATATACGATTGAAGCTGACTGTTAATAGCTTTAATACCGTTTTCAACCGTATCGCGATTGGATTCGAATGCAACCTTCAAGCGCTCCTCAAATTGTGTTTTACCCATTATCATAAAAACCCAGAAAATCATCATTATAAAAAAGCTGCCCATCATCGAGGAAAATGAATCTAACGCGCCTTGAATAACCCCGGCTTTTATCAATCCTTCAAAAACTTTACCGAAATCGAGAGTTTGAATATCTATATTCAGCATCGCAGCAAATTCTTTTAAAGTAAGATCAAACGGTTTTAAAATCGACTCAACAATTTGCGTTAGATTTGTAATATATAATTGCATTTTATCAGGCGCTGAACTTATGGAAGATATAATTACCAACACAAGTAAATAGTAGACCCCGATTTGTACAAATATTAAAACAAGAAGTGAAACCCATGTAGGGATTTTGTATTTCTTAAAATACATTAAAAGAGGGTGGAACAAAAATGTTAAGAAAATGGCCACGACCACGGGGACAAGAATTTCGCGTAGAGCCATTAAAAGATAAACGAACAACACAGATGACATAAAACCGAGAAAATAGGAGGCGGCTTTTGTGTGTTTAATTAGGGACTGTTCAGTTGTCAACATATCGTTAATTATTTTTTATAAAATTACTTTTTAATAAAATGTTTCTATACAACCAATCGGATTTATTGAACTGCTCATTTGCAATATAAAGAAAATTTTTATCAGCCTTGTAACGGACAGCCAATGCAGCCAGCCTTCTTGCCCGCACAAAATCTGAGTTTTTTAACGCATATTCTGAAAGAGAATAAACAGCGTATGCGGAGTATTCGTCGCTAACAATAAGTGTTTTATCGAACTGCTTTAAAAATACACGATAATTTTCTTCAAACGCCGCAGATAGATTAATGATTGAAGGTATAGAATGATAATTATAACTTCGCTCATTTAATTCGCGAAGAATCAAATATCTATCAATATTTTTCCCATTTACATAAGTTGTTAACAAAGTGTCATAATCTTGTAATGCTATTCTCATGACCGATAAATTTACAAGCGTTACGTTGGGCTTCTCTGCCGCTATTTTTTTGTAAAGCGAATCAGCCGGTATGTAATCCCCTTTGCCGGCGAAGAGATCAGCTAATTGAAATTGAAGGTTAAAAAAATACGCGGTGTTTTCAAATTTTTTTATTCCTCTTGAAAGGACAAATATTGCTGAATCTTTTCTGCCTGTTTCTTTAAATAAAGCCGCCAGCCCGGTCAAAGCAGAATAACTTTCACTTTTCTTTAAAACATTGCTAAACATTTTTTCTGCTTCGTAATATTTTTTATCATTAAAGTACTGCCATGCTCTTGTCAGATGATCAGCGATATAGCGTGGACAAACTTTTGCAAAAATAGATTTTCTGCCGAAGTAGTAATCCGCTTCATTTTTATTATCGGCTTTCCATGAAGATAAATAATTAAAATATTCGCTTTCTAACAGATTTATATTTTTACCGTATATTTTGCCAAAATTAGTATCGGTGTAAAGTTGTTTAAATTTTTTTATTCCATAATTATCTACCAAATACTTTACAAATGAACCGGCATAAATGTACGAAAGAGATGAATTTTGTGCAAAAAAATTAAGCCCTGTAAAAAGGTTTTTAATATCAATTTTATATCCATTTTTATACGCCAACGCTGCCGTATAATCGATATAGTTTTCCCCATAAAACGGGTCGGCAGCCATAGCAATACCTTCTGTAAGTGATGGGTTAAACCATTCGGCAACTTTAAATATCGAAGCTCCAAAATTAGCTGTAAAACAATGAGCTATTTCGTGGCGCAAGGTTGCATTGATATTATCTTTTGTAACATATAATTGACGCAGCCATGGTTTTGCAACATCCGCGTTCTCAGCTCCGAACAATTTTTTCTTTCTCAACCTGTCGTAAAATATGAATGACTCTATTTTTTGTTTTACACCGCCGTTAAAATATTTTTTTAATTCAGAGTAATAATATTCATGATATTGTGCGATCAGTTCTTTTTCTTCTACGCTAGTGCCCTTATCAAAATTGATTGTAAAATGTTCTGTTTCAATTTTGTAATTTAATTCTCCGGTTAGACTTCCCACTGTTGTTGAATAACCAAGGTAGGGCGATACAGTTACAAACCCGGCTGGAATAACAATTAAAAACGAAACAATAAATATTCTCTTCCTTAAGGATATTTTTTTAAATATGAAAATGAAAGCTGCGATAAACAATATTCCGAAATACAAAATGTTTGCTAAGCGATATAAGAGAAGTTTCAAATCAACACTCAATCCTTCATCAAATATGGTCCCCGGAAAGTATCCGAATAAAGGATTATAAAAATAACTTTGGGGATTAAAATAAATTTCGTAAACCGTAATAAATGCGGTAAGCAACATCAATAAAGCGAAGATGATAAACTTATACCGCGTCCATAAATAAATTGATGCAGCACCGATTGCGGAACCTATAATAAGAGCGGGAAATACGAAAATGAAATAAAAAGATAGCCCTTGCACAAAAGAGCAGAAACCCGTAAACAAAGAGTTTACTAATGAAATTAAAAGAGGAATAACAAAAAATATTAGCAGCCATTTTGCAAGCTCTGCTAAAGTTTTACCTCTCCCCTGTTTTCTAAAATGTGTGATCGAATTAATCGTCAGTACCCCGGAGAGCACAACTACCAGCAGCGAATTAAACAGGGAAAACTCATAGCCGAATACCGAAGTAAGAGGCAAAAAAAGGAACAATACGTTTATTGTTAAAAGCAGAAGAACAGATATAAACGGAAATTTCTTCATAATATTTTAACTAAAATTCTGACCCGGCAACACGCACAATCTCCGCGCCAAGTTGTCCAAGTTTTTCTTCAATTCGCTGGTATCCTCTATCTAAATGATAAACACGAAGTACTTCGGTAGTACCCACGGCAGCCAGCCCCGCAAGAACAAGCGAAGCGCTTGCGCGTAAATCGGTAGACATTACTTTAGCGCCCTGTAATTTTTTAACTCCTTTTATAACAGCGCTATTTTCATTTACATCAATATTGGCGCCCAATCTTTGTAACTCGGGCACATGTTTAAATCTATCAACATAAATGGAATCGGTAACTGTAGAAGTACCGTTTGCAATTGCCATATAAGCTGTCCATTGAGCCTGCATATCGGTAGGAAATCCCGGGAATATTGATGTCATTACGTCAGCTGGTTTTATTTCATTATTTTCAGCATTTAACGAAATTTGTTTACCCGATAAATTTATAACGCATCCACTGTCTTCTAACTTAAATAAAACAGCATCCATCAAATTCGGAGCAACATTTCCGATTGTAATTTGCCCGTTTGTAATTGCGCCTGCAATCAGCATTGTTCCCGCTTCTATTCTATCTGCAATGGTATCTATTTCAGCGGCATTCAATTCGTCAACACCTTCAATTGTTATTAATGAAGTTCCTATTCCATCAATTTTTGCACCCATTTTGGTAAGAAATTCCGCGAGGTTTGTTATCTCGGGCTCCATTGCAGCGTTGTTAATTAATGTTGTTCCCTTAGCTAACACCGCAGCCATCAAAATATTACCGGTAGCGCCAACCGAGGAAATATCAAAGTTTATTTTTGCACCATGTAGACGGTTTGCTTTTGCTATTATATAACCGGCATCCAATTCAATATCGGCGCCAAGTTTTTTTAATCCTTCAAGATGAAGGTTGATTGGTCTGGGACCCCATGCACACCCGCCGGGCAATGATACTTTAGCATAACCGAATTTTGTTAACAACGGCCCAAGGACATAAACAGAAGCCCGCATCTTTTTTACATGTTCATAAGGCGCTTCGAATGATTTGATTTTTGAAGCATCTAATTTCATAACATGATCTTGGAAGGTTGATTCCACGCCAAGATAATTTAGAAGTTTCATCATAGTATAAACATCATTTAGCTGCGGGGTGGAGTTCAAGATCGATTTACCTGATGCTAACAAAGCGGCTGGCATTAACGCAAGAGACGCATTTTTTGCTCCGCTAATTTCTACCGATCCGGTCAATTTTTTGCCGCCGGTAATTACAAATTTATCCAAGGCTGCCTCTAATAATTAGAAAGTGAAAAGTTGAAGTATAAAGAATAAATTTAGTTTAATTGATGGATAAGTTAAATATTAGAGAAGGTAAAATCAATTTAAAGAAGTGCCGCTATATATCATTATACCATTATTCCCTGCAGCATAAACAAATCCACCCGATTTTTTAGCCGCGGCGTTCAATGTTCCAAAGGTTCCGCTCGAAGTCTGTCCCCAGGACTCTCCGCCGTCTGTAGACATTAATACCTCACCCTTACTGCCAAAAACAAATCCTGTTTTGTCATCAATAAATAAAATGGAATATAAACCGGAAAAAGTTGGGGTATTTATTTTATCCCAATCCTCACCACCGTTTTCAGTTCTAAACACTTCACCTCCGCCGCAGCATATAACGGCATTATTTTTATTAAGAATGGCTATATCTTTTATATATTTATCGGAGAATGATTCTAACTTTGTCCACGTCTCACCCTGGTCTTCTGTTCTTAATATTGTACCGTTCCACCCCGTAATTATACCGTTACGATCATCAAAAAAGGAAATACTATAAAGAAGTTCGTTTGTTGGAGCAGAAATTTTGCGCCACGATAAACCGCCGTCAATAGTTTTTATTATTGTCCCGTTAACCCCAACACTAATTCCAATTCTTCCGCTTTCAAAAAAGTATAAACCGAACAAAGCAAAATTAACAGGGCTTTGCCTTTTCTCCCAATCAATTCCTTTATTGCTGCTTAACCAAATTAATCCACTGTCACCAACGGCAATAAACTTAAATGATGATACGGCAGCTACTTTGTTTATACTTCCGATTCCTGAATCGACTGCGGCATGCCAGTCTTGCCCACCGTTATCCGAATGTATTATAATACCGTTGCCCACAGCCACTGCCGAAAAATCATCGGCAAAAGAAATGGAATTCAAATTTAAATCGGTTCCTGTATAGATTCCTTTCCACTCGCTTCGCAATGCGTATGATGGGTTTGTCCGGTATGTATTACTACCCGAATCGTTCTCGGTATTTGAAATCCTGTTATTACGCCAGTAACTGTCGACTATTTGATAAACAAAATAAAATAATCCGAAGAAAACAATAGTAATTATAAACGCAAATAACCCGAACTTCATTTTATTTCTGGCAGGTGTATTTATCTGCCTTGTGCGGGTACGCCTGTTCTGCCTTTTGTTTTCTGCTATAGTAAGTTTTGCCGAAAGCAAATTTAAGTCTGTGTTAAAGTCTTCACCGGACTGGTATCTTTTACTTGTAGATTTATTTGTTGCCTTTGAAATTATAGAATCAACTTCCGATGGTATACCGAAATGTTCGTTTATAAGTTTTGGTGGATTTTTTTTCAAATGTGCTTCAAGTATTTCAAACTCCGTCGGAAAATCAAAAGGATTTTTACCCGTGAGCATTTCAAACAGTATAATTCCAAGTGAATAAATATCGCTTTGTATTGTCGGTTCCTGTGCTTTTATTTGTTCAGGACTCATGTAAAGAACGGTGCCTATTTTTACGCCGGTTCTTGTAATTCCTTTTGTTTCTTTTAGCGATTTCGAGATGCCGAAATCCATTATTTTGGCAATACCGTCTTTGCTTATAATAATGTTTGAAGGTTTCAAGTCACGATGAACAAATCCTTTTTTATGTGCGTATGCGGCACCCGAAAGAACCTGTTGCATTATATCAATTGCTTGACTTAGATTTAACCTGCCCTGGCGAATAATCATTTTTTCTAAAGTTTCACCTTCAACATATTCCATTACAATTCCGAGCAATTGCATTCCTTCGGTAAACCCGTAAACAGGAACGATATTAGAATGAGTTAACTTAGCCTGGTTTTTTGCCTCACGTTTAAAGCGCTCGATAAACTGTGGATTATTTAATGCGGCAGCATTTAATATTTTTATTGCAACGTATCGTTCCAGTTTTAAGTCAAAAGCTTTGTAGACAATGCCCATTCCGCCTTCGCCTAAAATATCAACAATTTTATAATGATCTATCCTGGAACCAATCATTTTTATTCTACTTTTATTAAAATAAATGTGTAATTATCAGGCGCTCCTCTTTGGTTGATAGTTGAGGCAAGTTCACTTTCAATTACTTCCATGTCGTCGTAATTAATACTCATTATCATTTCAAGTTCAGTGTTATCAACAACCGTTGTTACTCCATCGGAACAGATAAAAAATAAATTTTCATCATCCGGTGAAATTTTCATTTTGCTCAGATCAATCTCAACGTTCAGATTATCACCTAAAGCCCGCATGATTATGTTTTTGTTGGGATGATTCTCAGCTTCCTTTAAAGTCAAATATCCCTCATCAACAAGCCGCTGAACTAATGAATGATCTTTTGTTAAAAGTTTTAATTTACGGTTTTTAAGAATATAAATTCGCGAATCGCCGATGTGAGCCCAGTAAGCTGTATAATCTTTAATGAATAAAACTTCGGCAGTTGTAGCCATACCGCTTAATAACGAGTTGTTAAGTGCGCGGTCAAATACCGTTTTATTTGCGTACATTACAGCAGATCGGATTTTTTCAATATAGTCCTGATGATTATTGTCAGTTGAAAAAAAATCAATTACCGCCTCAACTGCTGTTTTAGACGCAATATCTCCCGCTTTACTGCCCCCGAGACCATCACAAACAATTGAAAGCAACCCCTTATCAATCTCTGCTATCTCAGCGGCGTCTTCATTGTTCAACCTCCGAAGACCTATGTGGTTGAACTGCCTATATGTTAACTTCATAAAAAAGTTGCAAATTCAATTATGCTGATTAATGAGTAAAAGTAAATACAAAACAATAAAAAAAATAATCGTTGCGTATTACATACTAAAAATTTCCCCGTCAAAATAAGAAATGATTTGCATTAAACAAACCATACAATTGAAAAATCGGAGACCGCAATAGTGTATAAAAGTTTTTTTTTATAAATGTTTTCGGACGAGATTAGCTTTTCATTTATTTGCTTAACACTCGGTATAGCTTTATATTTGTAGCTCATTTTTGGGAATTTACCCACAGAAATGTTTATGCGAGAATGGCGGAATTGGTAGACGCGCTAGACTTAGGATCTAGTACCGAGAGGTGTCGGGGTTCGAGTCCCCGTTCTCGCACTTCTTTAATTCCCTTAGTTTTTTTTACCAGCAACGATAGTTTGAGGTTATAATTGGAAGTTAAAATTAATGACTTATCTGCCTCCGAAAAAGAGATGGAAGTTAGTCTTACGTATGATGAAGTTAAAGATGATATTAAAAAGGAAGTGCTGAAACAGACTAAAAGTATTCAAATGCCCGGTTTCCGTAAAGGTAAAGTTCCCCTGCACCTTGTAAAAAAAATGTACGGCGATGCACTTGAGTATGAAGCCTCCGAAAAAGCTGCCAATACGCAATTCTGGAAAATTATAAAAGAAAAAGATATCAATCCCATCGGACAGCCAACACTAACCGATATAAAATTTAATCCCGGCGCCGATCTGAACTTCAAGGTAAAGTATGAAGTTATGCCCGAACTTGAAGCGAAAGATTATACCGGAAATGAAATTGAAGTGCCAGAGTTAAACGCCAAGGACGAAGCTATTGACGCAGAACTTAAGCACCTCCTAAAATCAAACAGCACAAACGAAGAAGCCGAGCAGGTTGGCGATGACAACAATTTCATTATAAATGTTGAACTTCTTGGTGTTGACGAAAAAGGTGACCCGATTGAGGGTGTTCAAGCTCAAACAATGGACATAGATCTTTCGAATGAAAGAGTACATAAAAATATACCTGAAAAAGCACACGGTAAGAAAGTTGGAGAATCTTTCGATTTTTCTCTTACCGATAAACGAAGAGTAAAAAATGATGATGGGGAAGAAAAAGAGACAGAAGAAGTTTTTTACTATAAGGCAAACATAAAGAGCATCAAAAAGATAGTTTCACCCGAATTAACCGAAGAATTTGTTAAAAAAGTATCAAAAGAAAAAGCTTCCACCGAGGAAGAACTTCGCGCTCAAATAAAAAACGATATTCAGTCGTATCTTGATGAACAAACAGATAATCTGGTACGCTCTAAATTAATAACAGTTGTTATAGAAAAAAACAATTTTACCCCGCCAGCAACTCTTGTACAAAATTATCTTGAAGATCTATTAAAACAAGATGAAGTCGATGCAAAAAAACAAGGTTACAAATCCTACGATAAAGAAGCTGCGCGTAAATCCTACAAGGATTTAGCCGAGAGAGAAGTTAAGTGGTTTTTGTTAAAACGTTCAATTGAAAAACAAGAGAATTTTGAAGTAACCGATAATGAGTTATTAATTGAAGCAGAAAAAGAAGCTGGCAAAATTGGTCTGCCGGTTGATAAAATGCTGAATTACTACAAATCCTCCAACTACAGCGCAACTCTTATTGATAAAAAAGTGTTTGATATGTTAAAGGAAAAAAATTCTATTAAAAAAGTGGACCCCGAACAGTACACTAAAAAAGAAAAGGAATAGAAATGAAAAATCATCCTGAGATATATAACCAGCTTGTACCTTATGTTATTGAGCAAACAGGCCGCGGTGAACGCGGAATGGATATTTATTCACGTCTGCTTAGAGAAAGAATTGTTTTTATCGGTACACCTATCGATGATCATATTGCCAGCCTTACAATTGCCCAGTTAATATTTCTTGAAGCGGAGGATTCTGAAAAAGATATAAATGTTTATATTAATTCACCCGGCGGCAGCGTAACAGCGGGCCTTGCAATATACGATACAATGAAATATATAAAGCCTGATGTAGCTACAATCTGTGTAGGAATGGCTGCAAGCATGGGCGCCATACTTCTTGCCGGCGGCACTACCGGAAAACGCACCTCGCTTCCTAACTCCAGAATTATGATACACCAACCATGGATTGGCGGAATGCAGGGTCAAACAAGCGATATTCAAATTCACGCAAAAGAAATGTTACGTACACGCGACACTCTTTATACAATTCTTGCAGAACATACAGGGAAAACCCTTGAACAAATTACAAAAGATTGCGACCGCGATTATTTTATGAGCGCTGAAGAAGCTAAAGAGTACAAAATTGTAGATAACATTCTTGAAAAAAGAATTCCATTAAACAAATAACTTTTACGGGACTGCCTCATAAGCAGTCCCTAACTTTAGAACTGTTGTTATGTTCCGTTCAAAATTAAATCCTCATTACATTCTCTTCGTTATTTTTTCCTTATTTGTTATTAATCTTCCTGCTCAGGATATTCAAAACAAATTTAACCGTTACATTTTTGACTATCAAAAAAATAAAAACATACCCTCTATTTCCGCAGCGATACTTCAAAACGATAAAATTATTTGGCGCGGCGCTGAAGGATTCGCTGACATCGAAAATTCGGTTTACGCATCTCCTCGAACAGTTTACCGTATCGCTTCAATAAGCAAGATGATTACCGCGGTTGCAATAATGCAGTTGGTTGAAAAAGGGAAAATAAAACTTGATGATGATGCCAGAAAATACCTGCCGAATTTTCCTGAAAAAAAATGGAAGTTTACAATCAGACAGTTGTTAAGTCATTCTTCCGGTATAAGAACTTACAGAGCAGGAGAGTTTGATAGTAAAACCTTTTACCCCTCAATCAATGATGCGATAAAGATGCTTGCCGATTACCCGCTTGAATATGAACCTGGGACAAAATATTTATACACCTCGCTTGCTTATAATTTACTTGCGGGTATAATTGAAAAGGTTTCGGGCATTAGTTATAGAAGTTACATTGAACTGAATATTTTCTCACCTTTACAAATGTATTCTTCCTATCTCGAAGTTCAGTCAGAGATAGTACCCGAACGCGCACACGGTTACTTTAAGGGAATCTATAGAAAAATATTAAACGCGCCTTTAACTGACCTGAGCTTAAAATTTCCGGGTGGTGGAATAATTTCTACTACTAACGACCTCCTTAGGTTTGGAAATAGTTTTTTAAATGGAACTCTATTAAGAGCCGAAACTGTTGAGAAAATGATAGAGCCCCTAAAATTAAAGGACGGAACCATCATCCATTATGGATTAGGCTGCGAAGTTAGAACAGACTCTGAAGGAAGATTTTATTTCGGTCATGTTGGAGGCGGAACTGGTTTTACATCGCACCTTGTAATTTACCCGAAAGAAAAATTAGTTTCTGTTTCTCTAATTAATATTCGCGATCGTAATCTCGGTTCACCGGCATTGGCGATTGTCCATATACTTTTAGATGATGCAAAACCGGTAGTACTCCCCTCTCTTTCTGACAAATTGTTTGAAATAACTTATAAGACCGGGATTGATTCAGCAATTTCATTTTATCATTTAACCGAAGCAGATTCCGTATTGCAAAAAAAATATATGTGGAATAAGGATGAATTGCTTGAGTTCGGGAACGATTTGCAAACAGCAGAACTTACAACTTTTGCTATAAAATACTTCAAATTTCTGGTTAACGAAGTGCCTCAAAATCCAAGAGTATACATTGGCTTAGCTGAGGCTTATTTACAGGATGGGAACAAAGGGCTTTCTACAAAATTTTATAAAGAAGCTTACCGGCTTGATTCGAAAAACGAAAAACTAAAAAAAATACTCGGTATCAGTTCCGGAAACAAATAGTATTTTGCAATTTTTCATTCTGTAATAGATTGAATAAAAGAAGTCTTCATTCACTCACCGAAATTTTCACATCCAATAGAATGCTAAAATTTGCAAGCGCCATTGTGTTCTATCAATTATGCGTTAAAAAAACTAAACCGGCAAATAACATTTTTTGGCAAATATTAATAACCGGTTTACAGTTTTTTATTATATTGATTAATAAAAATGCATTATTCGGTTTTGAATACTACACTTACCGCTTTACTCTCATTTTGCAATCTGTCCAATGATGACACGGCATAAATATATTCGGCATCATTTTTAAGTTCTCTGTTGTCTATAAACTTTGTGAGTGCATTATTTGTAATATTTATGATGAACTCGGGATTTTCAAAGTCAATTTTATCTTCCGATGGGAAACGATAAATAACAAAATAAACAGGTTTCTTCCCTTTGCCTTCAGGAATATTCCAGGTTAATGTACGTTTCGTATCATCGCCTTCAATTTTTAACTCTTCAGGTGCTGTCGGCGCTGTTGTATCTTTCCATTTCATTATGGGCAGCAAAGCCGGATACTTGTAAACTCCGGTTCTTAGGGAATCGGCAAAACCGTTGTAATATTCAGTCAAAGATTTTGCGCTGAAAAATACCGAACCAAGAACGTTTTTATATTGGCGGTTCATTCTGATCTGTTCAATGGTTTCGTTTTTTGTGCCTTCCCACCTTTTACTTTCGAATCGGCTCGAAAAATGTCCAATGTACAAATGTGTATCTCCAACTATCGAATCCCACCAGGGGAGCAGTTTGCTGTAATCGGCTAATTTATGTCCCCGTTCCCAGTAAAGTTGGGGATTCACATAATCAACCGTTTTATCTTTTATCCATGTTATAGGATCGCAATATAAAATTTGGTACGAGTTAAAACCGTTTGTACCTGCATAATGATTTTCAACGATACCGAAAGGACTAATGCCATATTTTACATTTGGTTTTATTGCTTTTATGCTGTCGTAAACCTGTGCAACCATCGAGTTGATGGAATAGCGGCGCCAGTCATCAATATTATCGTATCTTCCTTTAAACTTTGCAAAAGTATGCGAGTCTTCATTTGAAACTTTGGGCGAGTACGGATAAAAATAATCGTCAAAATGAATCCCATCAACGTCATAACGACGAATTACATCCGCAATAATTTTCGCAATATAATCTTTTACTTCCGGTTGTCCGGGATCAAGCATAGTATAATCTTTAAATTTCAACAACCATTCGGGATGCTGAATTGAGGCGTGCTTATCGCTTGCTTCGTAATCATCAATGTTTTTAACAGCACGGTAAGGATTAAACCAGGCGTGCAGTTCCATACCCCTGCTGTGCGCTTCATCTATTGCAAACTTTAAAGGATCATAATATGGCTGCGGCGCTTTCCCCTGCGTACCGGTTAACCAATACGACCATGGTTCATAAGGCGAATCATAAAGAGCATCACACTCCGTTCTCACCTGGAACATAACTGCATTTATCCCTGCAGCTTTTAACTTATCCATCATATCCACTAATTCCGCAATCTGTTCGCCGGAAGTTGAATATCTGGAAGAGGGCCAATCGATGTTTGCCACCGTCGCAACCCATGCAGAGCGAAATTCTCTTTTGGGATATTTTTCTTGCGCGGCAATTATCGATGTAAAAAGAAAAATAGCAAGAATAGAAAGTAGTAGTAATTTTTTCATGTCAACCGCTTATTTTGATGAATAAAAGAAATTATTATTTTACCGAAGTCTTTATAACAGCTTTGGTAAATTAAGAAAGATTTGTTTTGAATAAAACAGGAACACCAATGGAGCAAAAAAAAATATTGTTTGTCTGTATGGGCAATATCTGCCGTTCACCCGCGGCAGAAGGAGTATTTAAAGCTTTTATAAAGAATGAAGGATTAGAAGATTTTTTTGAAATCGACTCATGCGGAACTATTGGTTACCACGCCGGTGAACAGCCTGATGAAAGAATGAAAACACATGCGAAAAAACGGGGTTACAATTTGGTTCACGCGGCTCGTAAGTTTAACCCGAATCGCGATTTTGATTACTTCGACTATATAATAACTATGGATGATGAAAATTTTGACAACATCAAACAGCTCTGTAAATATGACAGGCATTTAATCAAAGTTCATAAACTTGTCGAATTTAACCGGGATATAAATGCAACGTCAGTTCCTGATCCCTATTACGGCGGTTATCAAGGATTTGAAAATGTTCTCGATATTCTTGAAGACGCTTCAAAAGGTTTGATTGAGCAATTAAAAGGTGAACTTGGAAAGTAAAATAAAAATTGCAGTTGAAGAACTTCTCGGCGAAAAATTAAAATCAATTGTTTCGGTTAGCGGCGGTTGTATTGCCGATTCAAAAATAATCACAACTGAAACAGGTAATAATTATTTCCTAAAAATTAATCCCGGTTTCCCGGATGATATGTTTCCGAAAGAGGCAAATGGTTTGAGGGAATTAAAGAGCGCCGGAGTAATAAGAGTACCGGAAGTTATTTTTGCCAGCGATGATTTTATCCTGCTTGAACATATTCACCCGGCACAGATGAAGAAAAGTTTTTTTGAAGAATTCGGGAGAAATTTTGCGCGGCTCCATAATAAGACAACAAATGCTTTCGGATTTTTTGAAGACAATTACATCGGTTCTAATGTGCAAAAAAATATTCCGCTGAAAAACCAGAAAGATAATTGGGCAGAGTTCTATTTTAACCGCAGACTCCTCTTTCAATATAAACTTGCAGAAAAAAACGGGTATGCAGCTAATGAATTACTTGAGGGAATTGTTTTTCTCGAAAATAAAATAGTCCCGATCCTTTCCTGTTCGGAAGAAAAACCTGCCCTGCTGCACGGCGATTTATGGAGCGGCAATTTTATTGTTGATGAAAAAGGTGGCGCTTGTTTAATTGACCCGGCAGTTTATTACGGCCATCGGGAGGCTGATTTGGCAATGACAAAACTTTTTGGCGGGTTTAGCTTAGATTTTTATTCTGCTTATCAAGAAGAATATCCTTTAAAAAACGGCTGGCAGTACCGTGAAAATATATACAAATTATATCACATGTTAAATCACTTAAACTTATTCGGTATGAGTTATTACAGGCAGGCTATAAATCTTATAAATTTTTATAAGATGTAGTGGACACAAAATTTGCGTCCACTACTGCAAAAATATTATTTACTTTATGTCCACAAGTTCAACATCAAAAATTAATGTTGAGTTTGCAGGTATTTCGCCACGCTCTATTGGACCGTATGCCAAGGAAGCTGGAATTACTAATTTTGCTTTTGCGCCTTTGTTAAGAAGTTTTATTCCTTCTTCCCAACCTGGAATAACCATACCTTTTCCGAGTTCGAAAGTGATCGGTTCGTCTCTTTCAATCGAGCTGTCGAATATTTTTCCACTTTCGAGATAACCGGTATAATGCACCGTAACGGTTTTACCGGAATCGGCGTTTGAACCGGTTCCTTCGTTAATAATAACATACTTCAAACCGCTTTTTGTAGCTTGATATTTTGTTGAGTCAACATCCCATTTTTTTACTACAACAGGAGCTTTTACTTCAAGTAATTCAACAACAACTTTCATATCTGTATTCGGTGGAACAGGACCCATTCCCTGCTGACCGTAACCAAGTTTTGATGGAATTACAATTGTTCTTGTACCGCCAACCTTCATTCCAACTATACCGGCATCAATACCTTTTATAAAAGTGCCCGAACCAAGTTTATATTTAACCGGCTGCCCGAAACTTCTTGAACTACCGATTGAACTTGCCATTCTGGTTGAGTCTTTCGACCAGTCAGCGAATAAATTTGTCGAGTCTTTTATAACCCAACCGTTAAAATGAATTGAAACAAAAGTACCGCTGTCTGCTACAACGCCTGTACCGAGAGTATCTTCCATAAATGTGATACCGTTATCCAATTTTACCACCTTATTTTCATTACATCCGGCAGCAACTATTAGAAGCAGAAATAAAACAAAAACTTTTTTCATTATCTTCCTTAAAATTTAAAGTTTGAATCATTAAAATATTATATTTAAAGTAAAATTCATAAGCAGAAATAGCTGAATTAAAGATTTTAAAGCACCGGGTATTTATATTCCCCCAACAAATTTTTTACGACTTTTATGAAATCATTAAATAGACTCTCTTTTACTGTTTTATTTTTTCTCTCTGCAACTTTTTCGTCATCACTCGGGCAAACCGGTCTGAACAAATCGGACAGCATAATTGTGGACAGTAACATTAGTCTGGCGGATGCGCTAAAAGGGAATGATATTCCGGGAGCAATAAAAAAAATGCTTACAATTATTGACGTCTTTTATTACTCCTTCGATGGGCATCTTCATAAAGGTCAGGTAGTCATCCACAACAGCCTTGCAAATGATATACTTGAAATATTTTCCTTAATAAAGGAAAAGAAATTCCCCGTTCAGAAGGTAATTCCAATTTCCCGGTATAAATGGAACGATGACATTTCGATGTGTGAGAATAATACGTCGGCGTTTAATTATAGAAAAGTTAAAGGAACAAAAACACTTTCTGCTCATGCGCTCGGAAGAGCGATAGATATAAATCCTTTATTTAATCCGCAGATTAAAGGGAATACAATATTGCCTGAAAACGCTGTTTACAATCCGAAAAAAGATGGGACTATAACAGGTAATTCGTTTTTAGTAAAAGAATTCAAAAAGCGAGGCTGGCAATGGGGTGGTACCTGGCGCAGCACAAAAGATTATCAACATTTCGAGAAAAAAGAATGAAAAATTTTTTATTTGGTTTAGCCCTTTCCCTTGCATCAGTTTCATTTTGTCAGCAAGATATGATTGAGGTAAAATTTGAGATAACTGCCCACATGCAGGCGGCAGACGATACCGTTTTTATTGCGGGCAACTTTGAAAATATCGGCGGATGGCAGCCGAATATTGTTCCTCTCAAAAGACAAAATGATTCTCTCTGGACGCTCAAAAGAATATTTCCGAAAGGTGCTACTGTAGAATACAAGTTTACAAGAGGCTCCTGGAACACAGAAGCCGCCTCAAAAGATGGAATGGTCCCCGGTAACTATAGAATAAAAGCAATATTGAACTCAATCGTTAAACATAAAATCGAGGCGTGGAAAGATCAATTTAAACCGGTTATCAAAGGACAAATAACAGGCTCAGTTGAATATATAAAAAATCTGACTTTCAAAAACCTATACCCTCGCGATGTAATTGTGTGGCTTCCGCCTAATTATGAGAAAGATAAAAATGATAGTTACCCGGTTCTTTACATGCACGATGGGCAAAATGTTTTTGACCCGGCAACATCATCCTTCGGCACTGACTGGCAGGCTGATGAAACAGCCGACACCCTTATTCGTAAAGGAGAAATTGAGCCGATTATTATTGTCGGGATAAATAATACACTCCACCGCTCAGCCGAGTACTCAAACAACGATACTGGCAGAACATACATGGAATTTATTGTAAAAAAACTTAAGCCGATGATAGACAGCATTTATAGAACAAAGCCTGAAGCACAGTTCACCGCCACATGCGGTTCTTCGATGGGCGGGTTAATTTCATTTATGCTTTTATGGGAATACAACGATGTTTTTACAAAAGCCATCAGTATGTCGCCTGCCTACAAAATTGGACCCTACGATTACATTAGCACGGTAATAAATGACACTACAAAAAGAAATTTAAAACTTTACATTGATAACGGTGGTGTAGGACTTGAAGAAATTCTTCAACCTGGAATAACGCAGATGATTTCTGCGCTAAAACTAAAAGGTTATACGGATGGAGCGGATTTTATTTTTATTAAAGATAATAATGCGGAACACAACGAAGCAGCGTGGGCAAAAAGGCTGCCCGGCGCGCTCCGCTTTTTATTCGGTAAATAAATTATGATTCGAATTGTGTGCGGAACTCGTAAAACTCATTTCGAAGTTTTTCGAGCTCTTCACGAATTATTTTTATATCCTCCTGTAATTGTTCTGTTTGCCCCGGCGGGGTTCTTTCTGCTACTTTCGTAAACACTTCCAGGTCGGGTTCGCCAGAAAAAAGATGAACATACCTGCTTTCTTTTGTTCCCGGAAGCCGCGGCAGTTTTTTAACGTACGGGTCTTCCCTGCTGCTAAGCAATGTAATAACCTCATCAACTTCTTCGAGGGATGAAAAATCAAATAACCTCCCTGTTCTGCTTTTTATTTCACCGGGTGTTTGTGCGCCGCGAAGTATTAATACCGTTAGTACGGCGGTTTCTTTTTCATTCAAGTTTAAAGTTTCTGTAAACGTTTGCCTGAACTTCGGTACACGCATGTCATCACCTGTGCGCCGCATTGCAAATTTTTTCTCCCTTAATTTTTCAAGAGTCTCTTCAATTTCATTTTCTTCATAATTTACAACCGGATTACGATTTGATTTTTGATTACACGCATTTTTTAACGCGTTCAAACTTAAGGGATAGTACTCCGGTGTTGTTTTTTCTTTTTCTATCAAAGCCCCGATTATTCGGGCTTCTATTTCTTCAAGTTGATAATTCATATTCGCTCATAAATTAGATTTAATGAAAAACTTATTCAAACATTGTTAATAAATTCATTCAGCCGCTTCAATACTTATGTATGGTTGAATAGTTGTATGAACTAAAGGCCAGGCCTTTCACATTCATCCATTCCACTTCATGCATCCATACTTTGCAATAAAAGCTACGCAATTAATAGTATGTAAACTACAAGATTCACTTATTTCAATCGTACGCTTACTTTTCCAGAATCATCTTTTTGACATCGGTTTTTCCGCCAACTATAAGTTTATAAAAATAAACCCCGCTCGGCAAACTCCGGGCATCAAATTCAACTTCGTACGTGCCGGGTTGTTTCTGTTCGTTAACGAGCATTGTGATTTGCCTGCCGAGAACATCGTAAATCTTAAGCGCAATGTATTGCGGCAACGCGGCATCCGGAACTGTGTATTTAATTTTCGTAGAAGGATTAAACGGATTCGGATAATTTTGATATAAGTTAAAATCATTCACAATAGCAGCCTGTTCATCTTTAAAGGATGTTAATGTAATTGTGTATAACGCAGGCGTACTTTCATTATTTAATCTGTCAACAGATGTTACCGCGAATGTAACTGATTGTTTACTTGTATCAATCGGCATAGCATCAAAATACTTTGTTGTATCTGTAGGGGTGATGAAACGGATGAATTTACCATCATCAAGATTTACAGTATCAGGATGTTCGAACCTGTAAATCACATATTTAATCGCGGTATCCCCATCAACAGCGGCGGGTGGTTTTTCCCATGATAACGTAAACCTTTGCTGGTTCATTACTACTTGAAAATTAACCGGCGGCAGCGGAGGTATTGAATCTTTCCATTCCATTACAGGCATTAGTGCTTGATGTTTGTAAAGTGTAAGTTTTAATGAATCCCGAAAATGAAGCGGATTTGATATTACCGATTTAGAACTATAAAGTATACTCCCTTTTATTTCGGGGAGAGTTCTGGTAAGTCTTATTTGGTTCGGTCCTTCAGCCGGATCCATCCAGTTTGGATGCTGTGTGGAGGTACCGATTTTATATATTCCATGCCCGATATAAACGTGTTTACCGAATGAGTTTTCATTCCACCAATTAGCCAACACTGAAAAATCTGCTACAGTAAAATCAAAACTCCAATATACCTGAGGAGCGATATAATCAACCCATCCTTCTTCAACCCATTTACGGCAGTCGGCATAAATACCATAGTAAGATTCAAATCCCGCGGTTGCCGAGCCAAGCGGATCGCTGGTATTGTTTTTCCAAATACCAAACGGACTCATACCAAATTTCACAAAAGGTTTTACTCTGTTAATACTGTCCTGCAGCATTTGTAAAAGAAGGTTTACATTATCGCGGCGCCAGTCATCTTTGTTTGTAAAACCTCGCGGGTAAGCCGCAAATGTAGCCGAGTCACCAAACTCAACGCCGGTTTGAGGATACGGATAAAAATAATCATCAAAATGAACACCGTCTATATCGTACCTCCGCACAACATCCATTATCACAGCGGTAACATAATCACGCACCTGGGGCAGACCGGGATCGAGCCATTTATAATTTCCGAATGTAACAACCCATTCAGGGTGAACAACCGAAACATGAGTTGAAGAAACACTGCTTGTATTTTTGTTTACCACTGCACGGTAAGGGTTAAACCACGCGTGGAACTCCATTCCCCGCTTATGCGCTTCGTTTATCATAAATTCAAGCGGATCGTAATAAGGACTTGGCGCCAGTCCCTGCGTACCGTTCAGCCACTCTGACCATGGCTCGAGCGCGCTTGGATAAAAAGCATCGCAGCTTGGTCTTATTTGCTGTACAACAGCGTTTATGTTTACGGCGTAATGTTGATTAAGAATATTTATATATTCATTGCGCTGTTCTTGTGGTGTTAAATTTTTTGATGACGGCCAGTCGATATTTGAAACTGTCGCAATCCAGACAGCTCTAAATTCTCTTTTTGCGTTATCTGTCTGAGAAAATAATTGAATTGAAAAAAGTAAAAGCAGTAGCAGCGGTAATTTTGTCTTCATTAGTGTTTTTCATTTATTGGACGAATGACACTCCAAAAATAGTTAAGAAGTTATAGGAACTCAAGATTTATAAAAATTTGATTTATATATTTGCATTACAACTTTAGAAATGAGTAATCATGAAAAAATTAACAAAATATTTCCTTGAGGGAATAGCGATAATAATTCCGATAACAATTACAGTCTACGTCTTTTATTGGATGTTCACAAGCGTCGACAATCTTTACCCTTTTAAAATTCCGGGTATCGGAATTATAATTACCCTGGCGGTTGTAATGATTATCGGATTCATCGCATCCAACGTATTTACACATAGCGCCGTGCAATTGGTTGATACACTTTTCGGCAAACTTCCTTTCATTAAAATAGTTTATACATCGTTAAAAGATTTAACCGGGGCATTCGTTGGCGATAAGAAAAAATTTAACCGGCCTGTATTGGTAAAATTTTCAGATGAATCAACGATTGAACTTATTGGCTTTGTTACGGAGGATGATTTATCCAATTTTGGTGAAAGCGGCAAAGTTGCTGTGTACATACCGCAGGCATATAACTTTGCCGGTAATTTAATTGTGGTTCCGGCAGCTAATGTAAAAGCTATAGACGCGGGCGCTAAAGAAGTAATGACGTTTATAGTTTCCGGCGGTTTGAGCAAAGGATATGTTTTATTGTATCAATAAAATTTCGGTTGTCTGCCTATGGATAAAAGCATTGATTTAATATTAACCCCGATATTAAAATAAGACGTTTCAATTTAATGCACTATTCCAAGCGCTATTGCCAAAAATCCAAACGCACCGAATACAAAATGGACAACTATAGAAATTGTAGTGTTTTTTCTTATCTGAACAATGGCAGGTAATACAAAAAATATCGGGGATGCCGAATAAATTAAATCTAATCCCATCGGCAAATGCCACACTGCCCAAAACAAACCGTGAACAAGCCATGTATATTTTTTTGTTAAAAGTTCCTGCCTTGGCTGTATATAACCTCTCCACAAAAATTCTTCGCCGAAAATATTAAAAAAGAAAAACACCGGCCAAACATAAATTATCCAGAAATATTTCTCATTTAACGGCATGTTTTTAAAAAAGAAGGGAGATGCATCAACATTAAAAATAGGCAATAATATTTTGGCGATTAAAAAAGAGAGCAAAGACAATAAAATAAAACTTCCGACTGTCCATATTACATCCGTTTTTGAAAGTTTTTTTACCCTCATTCTTGCAAGTATATCTTTAAGTTTATTCGATTCTGTTTCTCTTGAGCTCAAATATATTGCCGCAATAAACATCGGGACTAAAACAAGAAAACCAACACTAAAAAAATATGTTATTTCTATCGGGAAAAGTTTTTGCGAATCAATAAAAGGAATAACAAGCCTGCATGCTATAAAGTTTAAGATCGTCGGCACTCCGAACAACAATATAAGCCCGGACCATTTTAGAGGTTTTATATTTTTCATCATCATTCTCGAATTGATATTATTAGCCTGCAATTATATTTTTTGTTTGACCGTAGTCCGAATGATTTATCAGCAGCTTTTTACAGATACAGATTGCAAACCTAAATGTTTTTCAAGTAGTTTAAATATAAACATATGGGGGAAATGTCCAGCCCATTAATATTGATTTAAAAGAAATGTGACTTAGAATGTTTTGTAAAATGTACGTTTTTATAAAGAGTGGCTGTGCTGCAAATTGTGGTGAGTATGCTTCATTAATTGCCAACTTATAAAAGATATGAGTATAGATTTCCTAAATTTAAGCGAGTAAAAAAAGAAGAGTTTTCCTTTCCAAAAATTATAGGGAAAGCGAGGAGCCTTTGCCGATCCTCGCTTTCATTTGAATTTAAAATTTAAATTATTTCTTACCGAGCAGTTTTTAGAACAAATGCCTGATCCTGTTACTTCAACAATGTCATTTTGTTTGTTTTAACAAAACCGCCTGCTTCGAACTTATAAAGATAAATTCCGCTCGATAGCTTAGAGGCATCAAAATCAATTTTATAATTTCCGGCAGTCTTTACTTCATTTACTAATGAAGCTACTTTTTGCCCAAGCAGATTATAAACAGATAATGCTACATGCTGAGTTGAAGGCACCGAGTACTTTATTGTAGTTACAGGGTTAAACGGGTTAGGATAATTCTGCTGAAGTGAAAAAGCAGACGGTGTTGTTTCAACCTCAACCTCGTTTGAATATTTGAAACTGCCGTCAAAGTCTATTTGCTTTAGACGATATTTTAATATTCCACTTACGGAATTATCAATGAATGAATAGTTGTGCATTTCAGTTGAAGTCCCGTTACCAGAGATAAAACCCAAAGTAGACCATTTACCATTGGACGATTGACGTTCAACTTCAAATCCTTTGTTGTTAGTCTCGGTAGAAGTACTCCAATTTAATGATACTGAACCATCTTTTACAACCGCTGTAAAAGAAGTAAATTCAACCGGCACCGGATGATTTGGAACAAGTTGAATATTTAAATTAGTTGAAGTTAAGTTTGTAACAACAACATTATTCATCGTTTGGGTATAAAAACTATCTGCTGTTATAGTAAGCGAATATGTTCCAGCACTTAACATTCTTACATAGGTACCGGTTAATGAGTCTGAGTAAACTTCAGAATGATCGGCATCATGCCCGTTTACTTTTATCATTGCTTTCACAGGATTTCCCGCTGTGTCTGTTACTAATCCTTTTATTCCGTAAAAAGCGTTTTCCATATATTGAAGAAATGATTGCTTATTGTACGTCCAATGCGCTGGTAACTGGGAAGCGGCGAGTAGTTTTGAGTCGGATAACTCAATGGTTACCTCTCTGCCGCGCATAAAATAGGTAAAATAATCCTGACGTCCTCCGGTAACTCTGTACCATGCATAACCATTTGTAATCCCATCTTGCATGAAAGTCATATATGTTGGGTCGGTACTGTTGACATGTACTGCATCTGCATATCGGCGGCTCACAAAAACCCACCACGTGTTATCAGGATGAAGACGTGACCAGGTATCCCAAGGATAGTTTACGACTTCGGCGCCGCCATGAAAGTTTGCCGATATTGAAAAACTATTATGCTCTGCAAGGTTCATCATGGTTGTGGTTTCGGGCTGCCAGGCATATCCGTCAGGATGCGGGCCTGCAGCGGGGTCAGGGAAATTCCGATTCAGATCAACACTGTTTGCATTATATCTTCTCGCGCCGCTAACAGTGCTGTTCCCCCCATGATATGTTCCATCTGGGTTAGCATCGGGGTTAATCCAGATTTCAAGATTGTTTACAAGGTTTGTAACCTGACCATCCGCATCATAACCTGTCAACAAATAATCAATCAGTCGTAACATTAAAACATAACCGGCTGTTTCGTCGCCATGCATTGTAGATGAATACATAAATTGCGGTTCATTTGCTTCATGTTGATTTACATTATCTGAAATCACAGCAAACAAAATTTTTCTGCCCTGTACTGTAGTACCTGCCTCAACAATCCGACATAGATTCGGATAATTAACAGCAAATTGCTGCATCATTTGCACATAAGCATCGTAGGTAGGATATACATCCCATGCTTCAATATCTTCTAAATTTCCGCTCATTGCAACATTTTCAACATCACCAGGATGCGGCAGAATTTCTATTTTGTATCCCAAATCTAAAATTTGATTATAACCTTTTTCATTTGCATAAGCATGAACAAGGTTTTGATCAATGTTATCGATAGAAATAATGCTGTTTAGTTTTTGAAGTTCAACTGGTGATTGTATGTAAAATTGAAAATAAACCTCCCAGTTTTCCTGAAAATATTTTTTGTCTAATCTCTGGGCAAGCGAACTTCCTGCTAAAAGAATGAGAAGAATAACGGAAGTTCGTATAAGTGATTTCATATTACTCCACATTTTTAAATTTTTAAAGTTGAAAATTACGGCATTATAGTTTAAAATACCCTATGTTTTTTTAAAAACTGTAAAGCCCCTTGAATTTTTCGATAATAAATATAACGATCTCGATTTTAATCATAGAAATAATTTATGAATATAGGAACTAAATTTTTGTCTGCAGAAAGAGCAGATAAAGAAATTATAAAAAAAGATTTCGAATACTTCAGTAATCAACCTTTATTACTAAAAGTAGTTGATTCCACCCCCGATCCGATTTTAATTTTAAATAAAGAAAGACAAACCGTCTTTTGTAATAAAAGTCTGCTTAGTCTTGTACATAAAAATGAAATAATTGAAGTTTTAAGTCAAAGACCCGGCGAATTGCTCCAGTGTGCACATGCGATGGAAACCAAGACTGGCTGCGGCACAACAGAGTTTTGCACAACTTGCGGAGCTGCCCAAGCAATTTTAAGCAGCCACAAGGGGAAAAATGATATTAAGGAATGTAGAATTTCAACTACATGCGGTACTTCACTAGATTTAAAAGTTTGGACTACCCCATTTACCATCAATGAAAATTTTTTTACAATATTCAGCTTTTTGGATATAAGTAACGAAAAAAGAAAAAGGGCGCTCGAAAGAATATTTTTTCATGACGTACTTAACACTGCCGGGGGTATTTTCGGTTTTGCAGAAATTTTAAAAGAAGCTACCGAAGAAGAAATTGATGAGTTTTCCGGTATAATACACAGCCTTTCTTCGAGATTAATCGAAGAAATCAATACTCAAAAAGATCTAACCGCTGCCGAAAATGATGAACTTCAAGTGACAATTGATGAAGTTTCTACCGATGAAATAATTAGAGAAACTATTGAGACATATTTAAAACATGAAGTTGTAAAACAGAAAGAGATAAAATATGTTGAAGGTAATAATGTTATTATTAAATCAGATAAAGTTCTGCTAAGGAGAGTGCTTGGGAATTTATTAAAAAACGCACTTGAAGCTACTTTATCCGGCGGTGAGGTTTCAATCGGTTGTAAAATAAAAAACAGCGCCGTTTCGTTTTTTGTTCACAATCCTTCATTTATTCCGCGACCTATACAGCTTCAAATTTTTCAGCGTTCTTTTTCAACCAAAGGTTCGGGACGGGGTTTGGGAACTTACAGCATAAAACTATTAACCGAGCAATATTTGAAGGGGAAGGTCTCTTTTGTAACTTCCGAGATTGATGGAACTACATTTTTTATCGAATTACCTGTCGTCAATTAACGATTGGGAAATAACATTGCGCTTGTTAAGTGGGAAAAAGAATTATCAGTTAACATTTCAGAAATAGATGCGTAACATAAAATGCACATTACACTTATTTATGAGCCGCATAATGCGCAAAAAAAAGTTAAGCAAAAATGTTCTTGAAACAACATTAAACTGTTTATTCTTTTAAACCAAATAAGCGTTTAAACTCATCAAGCTCGTTATTCATCGATTCAATTTTTTTATTCTCATCATCAGAATCATTTTGATGTGCTGTTTGTTTTAATAAATTTTCACTCGGCAATATTTCGCAAGAACAGGCGCGGGCAAAATTTTGAATAGCATGATCGGATGTAACAACGATGAGTAGTTTTCTATTTTTAGTCTGCTCAATTTGAGTTCTTATTGAAGTATCAGCTTCTTTGTTATCGGAATAGATAACTTTTATACCTGAAATATTTATTGGCATATTCTTATATCCGTCAAAGTGAAGCGTTACCTTTGCTTTTTTCCCTCTAAAATAATTTCCCAATTTAAACGCAAGTTTTTCGCGAGAGAGTTGTTTGTCTTTTTTTTGAAGTTCAAGTAATTCTTTCGATTTCCCGATAACGTTATTCCCATCGATGATATAATGTTTCATTTTATCCTTATTTACCGGAATAAAATTGATCGCGTTTAGTAACTTTTAAGTCCTGAAGTTGCGGGGCTTTAACTCTAATTTCAAAATTATAACCGCGGAATGTACCTAACGGGTTCCAGGTAAAGTTCATAGTCCAGCAATGAAGATCGCGCGAAATACGAATTTGAGGTGCGGCAAATTCTTTCTTCCTGATATCATAACTACCAGTGACCGAAAACTTCCAATTACGTGTAAAGTTAAAATTTATTCCGCCGCTAACATTCGAATAAATTGTTTTCGTTTCGGGTACTGGCTGGCTTAATGTGTAATTATAGCTCAGGGAGATATCCCAGGGAATCGAAAAATCAGCTTCCTTCTGGTCATAAATTCCTTTATATACTCCACGGTCTGCTCCGCCCAAAACAAACTCGTCTTCGTCAGCTTTATCAAGGGTATCCTTATCACTATCCGATTTTAATTTTTCACCCGAAATTGAGGTTGACACAGAAAAATTAAAATTGGTCATTCGTAGAAAACCCTTCCCGTCGTTTATTAAAAACTTATTTATTTTTCTAGTACCGGAGTAAGAGTATGGGGTAAAGGATGATGAACCGTTCAGGCTAAAAGTATTTCCGATTTGAGTACGAAAACTCAAATTAATATCTGAAAATTTTAAGCTGTCTGCTGCAAAGTTGTATCCAACACTTGCGTTAATATTAAGCAATTGAATTTTATTTTCTTTCGAAGTTGTGTCAGTTGGGTCTGCATTAGTTTTCATTTCAAAAACGTTACCGAGTGAAAAAGATATATTCTGCTGTTCGCCGCTCGAAACGCCGCCGAATACTTCGCGACCGAATTTATCATATCTTACTTCTTTGCCGGTTGAATCTTTGTATGAATCGTAATATCCCCAAAACGGAGTAGAAAAATCGGGAGTGTAATTATAACTCAGGCTCGGAGAAACCGTATGCCTTATTGCCTGTATACCGAGAACATTCGGAGTAAACATTCCATAAAATTTTGTTGATGCGGTTACTCCGAGACCAAATGTGCGAACAAAATTTATTTCTTTAACATCATCGATTACAAGAGTATCATTACCGGTTAATGCCGATACAGACGGGTTGATTTTTGTTTTTTTATTATACCATTTTTCCTGGTACCGTAAATTCGGCGCAACGCTAAAGTAACCGATTTTCGGTGAAAAACTTGTGCTAAAGTTATGCTGAATTCCTCCCCGTATTTGCAAATTATTATCTACTTTAGTCCGTTTATTTTGAAGCTGACTATTATAATTATACCCGATGAGCTCGTACCACTTCTGGGAGCCGCCTCCACCATCTTTTCTTTTAAATGGGTAAGACTGAGAGCGGCTGAAAGTTAAATTAGGCAGAATTTCGTTTATATTTCCAGTGCTTAAATCCTGCCGCCGGCTGTAACTTAAAGAAAGGCTGTTCCCGGATTCGTCCCATGATTTAAATAAATTTGCATTCGATACAATTTCTTGACGAAGTAGCTCGTTAAAATCGGTTACGTTACGGGTAAGATAACTGCCCGACATAAATTCAAGATTTGCATCGAACCGAAGTGTTGGAGTAATATTTTGATTATGAAAAATTTTAATACGCCAATCTGTACGCGAGTTCCTTTGCAAATCTGCTGGATCACCATCTTGAAAACTTGAATAACCGCCCTCAATCTGACCTGTAAAGTTGTATCTTTTTGCATAACGGTAACGACTATTTAAGTTGTAACTGCCTTTAAAATAATAATCCGCTGTTGCGTTTATATCCATATAATCAGATATTGCCCAAAAGTAGCCGAAGCGTGAAAAATATCTGCCGTACTTAAAATCATCACCAAAAGAAGGAGCTATAATTCCGGAGCGCCTGCCAGACTGAATAGGGAAAACCGCAAATGGCAATGGTATGGGCAATGGAACTCCGCCAAAATTTAAAAATATCCACCGGCTTATTAGCTGCTCTTTGTGTACTATTTTCATTTCCGATGCAGAAAAATAATAGTGAGGCTCTTCGGCATCACAAGTTGTATAAATTCCGTCTTCAATAAAATATGTTTCTTTATCAACTTTTTTTATTTTTTTACCGGTGTAACTTGTTCCGTCTTCATTTGTACCTGCGTTTGTTATAAAACCTTGCTGGGTTTTAAAATTGTATTTCATTGTTACCCCTTCGTATGTTTCCCCGTTTTCTTTTAGCACAGGTGTGTTTTTCAATTTTTCAGGAAGCGAATCGGAAGGAACCCCGACAGCGTTAATATTCTGAGTTTTAAAATCAACAGTAATATTTGCGCTTTTCAAATCGGTTGTTTTGTACTGAAGCGTCCCGTCCCCGTATAATTCCATTTTTTTTTGCTGCACAAAAAATATTAGTGAGTCGGATGCGCTCGCATAAATGACCGTATCAATATCATATGTTTTTTTTACAGTTGAATCTGCAGAATGAAGTGAATCGGGAATAAACAATGAATCGGCTATTGTTGATGATAGTGAATCCGAAGGGAGAAATAGCGAGTCGGTATTCTGACCAAGTGCGAATGCGCTGATCAAACAAAATAAAAAAAATATTTTTGATGAATTCATCAACCCGCTTAATAATTACTTATAAAATACCAAAGCCGATGCGCCTTTTATACCGGCATCGTTTTGGAGTTTTGCGTGTACAACTTTTATTCTTTTTCTTAACGGCGTCAGTACCCTTGCACGTGTGTTTTCTTCAATTGCTTCAAACAACGGTTTTCCAAAACCGGAAACACCGCCACCAATTATGAATACTCCAATGTCTAAAACATTACTTAAAGATGCCATAGCCGCGCCGAGATACGCCCCCATATCTTTTACAACTACTTGCGCAAAAGCATCGCCCGCTTCGGCGGCTTCGCTTATTATTTTAGGAGTTAGAAGAGTTAAATCGTTTTGTACCAATTCTTTTATTATAGATTTTTTTCCATTAAGTTCTTTTTTAATTCTCTCAACGAGATATTGGTTGCCAATATAAGTTTCAATACAGCCGTAAGAACCGCAGTTGCATTTTGGTCCTTTATAGTCGATTGTAACATGACCGATTTCTCCGGCTGCACCAAAGTCGCCTCGGTAAATTTTTCTTTTCAAAATTATTCCGCCTCCCACGCCGGTTCCAAGAGTAATCATTACAAACGAATCATATTTTTTACCGGCTCCGAAAATGTACTCGCCTATGGCTGCTGCATTCGCGTCGTTTTCAATAAAAACTTTTTTATTGGTGGTTTTTTCCAAAATTTTTACTAAGTTCACTCTATTCCAGCCCGGTAAATTCGGCGGATTTTCTACAGTACCTTTTTTTGTAGAAACTACTCCGGGGCATCCAACACCTACGGCGTGAATTTTCAATTTAGTGCCATCTAATAGCTGCTTCAATCCTTTTTTTATCTGTGCTATAATTACATCCGGTCCTTTTTCTGCCAGAGTATCAACAACAACTTTTTTTACAATTTTTCCCCCATCGGTTACAATACCAAGTTTTATGTAGGTTCCACCGAGGTCAACTCCTACAGCATATTTTAATTTTTTAGTCATATTTTTATACTTACATACTAAAGTGATTATTTCTCTGGTCTAAATTTAACACATCAAATGTTATAATTAAATCAAATTTAATAAGATGAAGCTGAGTTTGTAACAATTTACAAGATAAATTACAGTAAACGGTTAAGTAGAACCTCATCATTATTCAATGATTTAAATGACTTATTTAATCATCACCCGTATTAAAAATAAAACTAACAAAAGTTTGTTTTTTAATCACCAAAAAATATGTTTAATAGCTTTGTAATTAAAACACAATTTGAAGGTTAAATTATTTTAATTACTAAACTCATAATCAACAATTTTTAACTCGCCCGGATAACTAATATTACCAATTACAGTGCTGACAACCGGTTTTGCATATAATGTTAATTTTGATGATGTGCCGCTGTGTCCGCCTATGTTTAATGCAAGGTTTACAAGCGACTCATAACCTCTATCCTTAAATATTTGCACAAGGTCCAAATTCATTTGAAGTTTTATTTGAGTTGACTCACCGGTGCCGGGCACAAATACTTCTGAACCAATGTTACCCGAAATTGTTTCTTTATTATCAACGAGCAAACGCCACGGAAAAGATTTGAGTGTTGCGCCTGTGCTTTTGTATCCGCCGGTACCGTCATTTGGATTTTTAGCTTCTACATTAAGCGTAAATGAAACAGGTAATTTCCCCTGTAAAACCGCTGCAGATAAATTAATCACATCCATAGTAGAAAAATCAGCTAACTTCTGTTTATTTGAAATCTGAATTCCGTTTAATGAAAAATTGTCAACTCTTCCGAGTTTAAATTTTAGCCTGCTTATGTTAACAAGGGTATCATATACCGAACAGCTTATATTGGAAAGTGAAAGTAAAAGAGCAATTGTAATTACATATTTTTTCATTGTATCCTCTAAAAAAAGTCAAATCATGCTACTGTATAAACGTTTTTAAACTAACTTCTATTTTATCTTTGCTTCTTCAATTTTCTGAATGATAGTCTGGGCAACTTGTAAAGCACGTAATCCATCTTCACCAGAGACAACAGGTTTCTCACCTTTCAAAACAGAGTTAACAAACAATTGAAGTTCGTACTGAAGAGCATTTACCTCTCTAACTTCCGGTTGTTCATAAACCACACGTTTTTTCTTTTCGCCGATTCCAATTTCACCGAAGGAAATTGAATTGGATGAAACCTCATCCATACCGGTTAACCTGTAAACTTCTGACACACCCGTTGTAAAATCGAGAGATAGATAAGTGTCGCGCTGGAACAGCCTCATTTTCCTCATCTTCTTTTGACTAATTCGGCTTGCAGTAACATTAGCCACCGCTCCATTTTCAAATAAAAGGCGAGCATTAGCAATATCGAGTGAGTCTGAAACAACTGCTACCCCGCTTGCATCAATTTGTTTTACCGGGCTTTTAATCAAACTTAAAATTATATCTATATCGTGTATCATTAAATCGAGCACAACGGCTACATCGGTACCCCGGGGATTAAATTGAGCAAGCCTGTCTGTTTGAATAAACATCGGTTCGAGAATATATTTTTCAAGAGAAAGTAACGCGGGGTTAAAGCGTTCAATATGCCCGACTTGAAAATTCACATTCTTTTCTGAAGCAATTTTTATTAACTCTCCGGCTTCTTCAATTGTGGTAGTAATAGGTTTTTCAACAAAAACATGAATGCCCGCGGAAAGACACTTTTTGCATATTTCGTAATGGGCGCTGGTGGTTGCGGCAACCGATACTGCATCGACATTTTGAATCAAGGAATCAAGGTCTTCAAACACATTAACGTTATATTCTACACAGGCAAGGTTAGCCTGTTCTGCATTTGAATCATAAATACCAATGAAGTTTCCGTTCTGAGCATTTTTTAACATTTTAATGTGGAGTTTTCCGAGATGACCTGTTCCGATAACTCCGAGTTTTAATTTTTCCATTTTGTCCTGCTTAATAATTTTTGATAACCGATAATTCTATCGTATCCACCGTAATTCGGATCTTTATAGTACAAAAATACATAATATTCGTTTATGGTTTCATAACTATTTCCCTCAAGCGTATACCAGTCGATGTTTTTAATACTATTATTTATTAAATCAGCCGTAACATACTGGTAATCGTATATGCCGCGTTTCAGCGATACTGTTTTTTTGAAGACGCCGTAATCGTCCGTCATCATATATTCCGGTAGAACCTGCCAATTATTAAATCCACCGACTAAAAAAATAGTATTTATTTCTGTATTAGGCGGTTTAACTGAAAATGTGACGTTTAAATAATCGGCATAATCATTTTTAAAATTTACCAATATTGAACCGCCATTTAAATCGGTATGACCTTGTTTAAAAAACCTTGAATACTCTAACCCGTCAAACTGCGCTTTGGCATCTCTGGGTCCGTATTTATTAAAATTTCTTAAATCGGTTTGACGATATTCGTTACCCGGACGAATGTCTCTTGCTGTAAATGTAAATTTTCTATCTCCGTTCCAATAGAACTGCCGTCTGTTTGTATTAAAGTTACGGTCGATGATAATAGGATACTCGATTTTATGATTTTCTATGATCTCCAAACCATCAACAAAATTGGGAAAAAAATCACCGGGGAGATTAAACTCGGAAGTTATATTAAAAACTTTCGCAAGATCTGTCGGGAAAAAAGTTTCGTCTTCGAGCAGCTCATTTTTTATCGTTGCGTTTAGGCTTACTTCATTTGTAACTACAAAAAACTTTCCCTGCTCATAAACCGTGGAAGTATCTTGCGAGTCGGTGATATAAAACCTCCACTTGCCGCTGAATGGAAAAGTTACATATCCTTCCGCATCGGGGAACGTTCCTTTTACATGATAGCGGGCATCCTTTATGGTTGCAGGCAAAGTATAATAATCTAAATCATACCCGGCATATCCTCCCTGGTTTAAGAGGAAAATATTTTTTGTTGGCATCCAATTTTTATCGCAGAAACGGAATATGACAGTCAGATAAGGTTCAACCGCAGATTGAACATCAAATTCGATTGAGAGCGGGTTATCGCCGGTAAGAACCGGAAATTCAGATTCTTTACCGGTATAAGTTTGTAAACTTTTTATTGAAACAACTTGAGGATAAAGATAACCCCAGCAAAAAAGAGAAAGAAAAACAATAATTGATCTTTTCAAAAAAGACCTCCCTTGAATAGATAGTTAAAAGTTAAAGATTTCTACGCATTTTATTGAAGCATAAGGTATATAAATTCTGACGATTTCGTTTTCCCTTTTTGCTTCCAGTAGAAGCCCCTCTTCGTATACTTCAGTGAGTTTACCCGACTTAAAAACAATTTCATAAATGGTAGTGTCAGCACGTGTATCTATAGTTAATCCGTAGTTTTCGTGCATTGTAACATTTAAGGTTTTGCCAATAAATTTTTGCCAATCAATTTTCATATCTTCTCCATTACATAATAATATTTCTTAATTCCTGCTCAAGCTGGTCAATATCCGCACATAAATAATACTCTTTTAAGAATTTAATGGCAAGGGTATCTTCTCCTGCACTAAGGTAGTTGCCGAATACTGCCGCAACTGCACCCAGAATTTCTTTGCTCGTATTACAGTTTAATCCTTTTGTTTCGATGTACGAATCTATAATCTGAATAATCTCATTATTTCCTTCAATATATAAATCATAAACCTCGCTGTTAACAAGGTAAATACTGCCTTCAACAAATTTCCAAAAATTTAATGTTGAAAAGCTTACGTCATTCAGCGAGCTCAACTTGTCATAAGCAGGGTTTCCTGTTGCAAATAAAATACCTTCAACATCCTCCGAAGCAGTTTCGTAAGGTTTGGTGTCTCCGGATAACACCGAGTCAACAAGATAAAATGAGTCGAGTGTGTTATAAATATAAAGATTAAAATAACTATCAACACCTGCAGCTATAGAATCGATAACAACATACTCATTGTTATTATCTCCATCCATATCGGTTGTATAACCATCCGGATGATAAAATGTCTTTTGATAAACTGTAGTTCCATCCGTGGTAACTGTGAGTATATTATCTTTTATCGTAAAGGAATAGGATGGTGTTGAAACCGAATGGACATGGGCTAAGGAGATGATTGAATAAAGAATAAAAAAAAGTGGAAGTGTCAGCCGGTTCATTTAATACTTCTGTAATTGTTTAGGTTAAATATATGCGAATTACAGAATATTTTAAAGCCACAATTGGTAGTGTAAAAATGATTGTGTAAATGGTTACCCCGGGTGTATCGCGGAAC
>CAYJPN010000014.1:106659-118477 GCA_964372115.1 uncultured Ignavibacteriaceae bacterium | reverse complement strand
ATCCTTTTAATCCATCCACAACCATCCGTTACGCAATACCGAAGGATGGAATGGTTACATTAAAAATTTACGACATCCTCGGCAGAGAAATAAAAACACTCGTTAACGAATACAAAACAAAAGGTCTTTATGAAGTAAACTTTGATGCAAGCTCATTAGCGAGTGGAATGTACATTTACGAAATATCCAGCGGCGATTATAAAGCTTCTAAGAAGATGACGCTAATTAAATAAAAATTTATGTAATTATTTTACACAAAAGCCCCGTCGGAATTGACGGGGCTCTTTTTCACTCACAAGGAAGAATTATACATCTTCGTGTTATTCAATTACCAATTTGTTTTCAGCGACTGCTTTATTTTTTGATGTTACATAATAAAATGCCGGAATAACAAATAAAGTTAACGCTGTTGAAACAAGTAAACCGCCAATTGCTACAACGCCAAGCGGCATGCGCATTTCTTTACCGGCATCGCCAATGCCAAGCGCCAGCGGCAGCATACCGAGTATGATTGCCACCGTCGACATTATAATAGGTTTTAACTTCATCGGGCATGCAATTACAAGCGCATCATGCGGTGTTTTACCTTCTTCGCGCCGCAATTGGTTTGTATAATCAAGCATCAATATTGCGTTGTTTACCACAATACCAATAAGCATAATTATTGACATGAGGGACGTAATACCGAACGATATGTTTGTAATATAAAGCGAAAAAATTACGCCTATCATCGCGAGCATTACCGTTAGCATAATAAGTACAGGCTGCCAGAAGCTTTCCAGAATTGCGGCAAGAAGCATATAAGTTAATAAGAAAGCAAGCATAAACGCGAACATCATGTCTTTAACCATGTCATTCATCATTTTAACATTGCCGCCCCATTTTATTGAATAACCTTCCGGCATTTCAATTTTTGCGAGCCGTTTATCTATTTCATTTGTAACATCGCCAAGCGGGTAACCTGCCGCAGGCGAACCTGTAAAACTAATTGTTGTAAATTTATCGCGGTGCAATATTTTTGTGTAACCATTTGTAAATTTTACATCGGCAAGTTGGGATAAACGCATTGCCCCAAGTATGGGCGATATTACAGAAATATTACCTATCTTTTCGGGCGAGTCAACCGAGTTATCATTCAGCGTAACGGTAATATCATATTCATTACCATATTCACGATACTTTGATGATACCATTCCTTCGATTGAAGCTCGCAGCGTGAGAGCAACATCCGCAACGGTTAAACCGGCATCTGTTAACAGCTCACGCCTCGGGTATACAGTTATTTCAGGTTTTCCTGACCGCGAACTCTGATCGAGGTTTATCAAACCGGGAACATCTTTTATATTATCCATAATTTTATTTTTAAGACTTTCCAGGGTAGAGAGATCTTGCCCGAGAAGATAAAACTGTACAGGGGCTCCCGGACCGCCCATATTATCGGCAAGATCAACTTGTATTTTTGCATTCGGCACATCCGAAAGATCTTTTACAAAAACAGAAATCATATCCTGAATTCCGATTTCGCGGTCTTTAACATCAACAAGCTGAACGGTCATTAGAGCCATATTCGTTCCGATATCAAGGTCACCTTTTTTCCCGAGGTCTGTAAGCATGGATATTACTTCCGGGTGCGCTTTAATTTTATTTTCTATTGCCATTAAAGTTCGCCCTGTTTCATCAAGGTTATAACCTTCCGGTAATTCAACCGCTACCGAAATTTTTCCATTATCGGTGGCGGGTAAAAATTCAAAACCAAGCTTTGGCCCGAATATCCACATTGTTAGGAAAAACAACATGAACGAACCAAGAATTACGCCCCAGCTTATGGGTTTGCTTTTTAGTACAGACCTTAACCAATTATCATAAGTGGAGATGAAAAAGTGTTCCATCTTTTCAATTGCTTTTGCAAGTCTGTTCTTTTCTTTTTGCTTTTCGGGAATAAGAAGAGAAGCAAGCATAGGCGTTAGGGTAAAAGACATAATCAAAGAAAAGATAGTTGCAAAAACTGCGGCAAGCGCAAGTTCAACAAGCCATCGCCCAACGAGAGAGCTCATGTTTGCGATTGGCAGAAATACGACAATATTTGTAAGCGTTGACGCGAGCACCGCAACGGTTACTTCCGAAGTGCCCTTATATGCCGCCAGTTTTGTACTCAAACCCATATCTTTGTATCGGAAAATATTTTCGATTACAACTACCGAGTTTGCAACCAGCACCCCGACCGATACGGACAGCCCCATCAGCGTCATCATATTTAATGTTAAACCAAACATCTTGAGAAGCATAAATGTAGATATAATAGAGGTCGGCATTGAAAGCCCCACTATTATTGTCGAACGTAAATCGTGCAGGAAAAACAATAACACTATCGACGTAAAAATAATTCCGAGAAATACGTTACTCATTGTATCGTTAACTGAAGCTTTTACGAAGTCTGAAACATCATCAACAATTTCAATATTCATCCCTTGCGGAAGCGATGCTTGAATCTCGGGGAGCGAGTTACGAATTGCATCCGCAACTTCAACCACGTTACCATCCGGGCTTTTAATTATGCCGAGTTTTATAACGTTATCATCTCTAACCTTGTTTTTGTTGTTAAAATATACAGCACGCATTCTTACATCTTTTCCCGCGTCTTCCACTTTAGCAAATTGGCGCAATTTTTTTGGCCCGAAGGGAGTAGGAACCTGCACATTGCGCATTGCCTCAACATCGTGGAATTCTCCATCGAGACGAACCGTGTATTCCTGATCGTTAAGTTTAAAATAACCACCGGGAATATTCATGTTATAAGCAGAAAGTATTTGCATAAGCTGCGGCAGCGAAATATTGTTTTCGTATGCGGTGCGGTTGTCCAAAGTAACGCGTATTTCTCTTTCCTGTCCGCCGGTTAAGCTAACTTTAGCTACGCCGGGCACCTGAGAAAAACGATCTTTCAAAACTTTGTCCGCTACTTCGTAAAGTTCCTTTAGCTCCTGTTTACCGCTTAATACAACCTGTACAACAGGAAAAGCTTTTAAGTCAACTTTTTGAACAATCGGAGTGTGAGCATCTTCCGGCAAGTCGTTGATAATTTCATCTACTTTATCTTTTACTTCCTGATTGGCGATGTTTACATCTTTGCTGAGTTTGAACTCCATGATAACTACCGAATAACCATCAAGCGAATATGATTCTACTCGTTCAATTTCACTTATAGTTGAAACGGTTTCTTCAATACGTTTACTAATTAAGGTTTCTATTTCTTTTGGTCCCGCGCCAGGGTATACCGTAGTAATAGTTACATACGGAATTTCGACGTCGGGCTGCAGGTTTAGGTTTAGTGTAAAATAAGCCAGCGCACCAAAGATGAGGAAAACCAAAAGCCCCATCGTGGTCATTATAGGCCGGTTAATTGATACCTTTGCAAGAAGCATATTAAATTCCTTTATTTAATCACTTTTATTTTTTTACCGTCTTCAAGGAGCGCTGTGCCCTGAGTGATTATTTTTTCGCCCGGTTTTAGACCGGTTTTTACTTCGTAATCGAGACCGCTGTCGTTACCGTTGCTTATATATCTTTTTACAGCTTTGTCGTTTTCCACGAGATAGACAAATGTGCCGTTGTCATCCTTGCTAACAAGATTGCGTTTTACAACAACTGCTTTCGGATTTTCGTAGGTTAAAATTTTTATTTCGGAAGTAACACCGCCCTTCAACTCATGTTTATTATTGTCGAATTGTACTTCAACTGAAAATGCTTGTTTGTACGGATCGCTTACTAAAGCAACTTCGGTTACTTTACCGTAATATTCTTTTCCGTTTGAAGTTAATATTGCCCGCATTCCTTTTTTAATATTATTCACTTCATCGGAAGATGCCCATATATCGGCTTTAACCCGGTTTAATATTGCAACAGTAAACAGGTGTGTTTCGCTTTTAACATTGTCACCCTCGTTAACCATTACATCTACAATAGTGCCGGCAAAAGGAGATTGTACAAATAATAACTGCTTTTGTGCGTCCAAGTTTTGTTTTGCAACAAGGTATTGAACTTCGGCGCCGTCAAAGTTAGCCTGCGAAGTTTCTCCGGCAGCAAGCAGAGTTTTCATCCTTTGATAAGTTTTTTCGGCGTTTTCAAACCCGGCTTTTGCCTGAATATATTGCAGCCCCGGATTATCTTCAGCCATCTGAACAACAACCTGGTTAGCCGCAACATTACTACCGACTCTAACATTTATCTTTTCAATTTTACCTCCTATAGCAGCCCCTTTTGTGGCTTCTTTTATTCCGCTTAAACGGGCAAAGTAGCTGTAATATTTATTAAATTGTTCAAGTTTTACAACATCAACTTTTACGGGTATTCCCTCTTCGTCTCTTAGTTGTTCGATACTTTTTGCTTCTTCCTTTTCTCCGCCTCCACAGCCCGTTGAAAGAAACATTAATGCTGATAATAATACCGGAAGCAGTAAAATTTTCTTCAATAACATAAGTTTGTTCTCCTTAATGAGATTATAAATTAATTTCAATTTCATTTTTTATTCTTTTTCAAAATAGCTCATATAACTTTCTACCGAACTGCCGAGCAGTTGTTCGAGTTCGGATTTGGCGACAATATAATCATACACTGCCTGCAAACGATTTGTGCGTGCCTGCCTTAATGCTACATCGGCATTTTCAATCTCTAATTGGTTGCCGGTGCCTTCTTTGTATCTGATGGTAGCTATTTCGAAAGCGCGCTGCGCAAGTTTTACATTACGTTCCTGTGCATCAAGCAGCGACTCAACTCTTTTTAATTCATTTAATTTTTGTTTTACCTGTGATGAAACATAATCTTCAACTTGATTTATCTGGCTCGCGGTTTGTTTAACTGTTATTTCCGACTGCTCAACACGATTTTTCGATTGACCGCCCATAAATAAATTCATCTGAAATGTAAGTCCGACCATTGCCGAGGAATAATTGTTAAACTTAAAATCATCGCTGGAACCCGCATAGGAATAATTTGCAAAGCCGTAAAGTGACGGCCAATATTCGGAGCGGTCTAAATCGATGAATGCCTCATCAACATCTTTTTTAAGGCGCAGTGATTTTAAACTGTAGTTTAATTTAAGCGCCGTTTCTACTGTTTCATCTGCACCCGGTATTGAGTATTTCTCGTATTCCAATTCACCTGTTACATCAATATTTTCGTTCTGGTTAATACCCAAAACTATTTTTAAACCATCTTTAGCATTTTTTAATGTATTCTCCATTTGAAGCAAAACAGGGCGGATATTTTCAACTCTAACTTCAGCCTGGAGTAAATCGAACTCCGATACCAATCCCTGGTTTTGATATGCCTTTACATTATTTAAATTATCTTGGGCATTTTTAAAACTCAGGCTCGTTACCTCGTAAAGGTTTTTTGTAAGCAGAACTCCATAGAAGGCTTTTTTTACGTTTAACACTGTTTCAGAAACTACTCTTCTTAATTCCTCCTGCGAAAGATCGAGGTAAATTTTTGAAGCGCCGATACCATTAAATACAGCGGAGTTAAAAAGTGTTTGTGTTAGTTGAACCTGCGCCTGGTAATTATTAGCCTGTGCAAATGACTGCAATTTATTGTCCATCGGTAAAAACTTTTTAGCGTCGTAGGGGAGCACATTTTCGTCAAAAAGAATACCGTAAGTTGCATTAGTCAACAGAGCCTCAAAATCGGGGAACGACATTTTCGGCTTCTGCAGATAGTGAGAAAAATTTGCCGAAAGATCAACACTGGGCAGAGCATATCCGAATGCCTCATCAACAGCGGCTCCGGCTTTATTTACATTAAGCGCTGCTATAATTATATCACGGTTATTTTTTATCGAAGTATTTATCGCTTCTTCCAGAGTTAAAGTTTTTGACTGTGCAAAAACAACATCAGGGAAAAAAATACCTGCTGCAAGAAAGAAAATAAGTAGTAGTTTTTGTTTTGGGTGTCTTTTCATGTCCTACTCGTTTTAAGGTTAATATTAATTTTTAATTTTTAATTTTTAATTTTTTCAATATCTGTTCTGTATCAATCCCTGCCAATCTTTCACTTTCAATCCAAAGTTTTTTGGCGGTTGCTTCATCATAGGATTTTGACGAAGAAGCAACCGCCTTCTTATTAACGAAATATTTTCCGGTTACGTTTTTTATTTCATTGTTTGAGGCTAAGTATAAAATTGTTTCAGCCCCTTTTTCGGGAGATGAAAGAAACGGTTTTATTATCCGGTAGAATACTTTGCGCATTATTGATGCATCGGGGTCATTCTCAACCGCTTTGGTTGCAACTACACCGGGGTGGAGTGCATTTACTGTAACAAGTTGTCTGTCCAATTTTCTTGAAAGTTCATAAACGAACAATAGGTCTGCAAGTTTAGCCCTGCTTGCAGCGCAAAAACCGGAATACATTTTTGAAAATTGCAAATCATCAAAATTTATTTTGCCGTGGCGATGATACTCGCCGTTTACATTTATTATTCTTCCCCCGCCTTCTTTTGCAATTAAATCGAGAAGAAGATTTGTAAATAAAAATCTCGAAAGATAATTAACTTCAAAAGTAGCTTCGAGTGTGTCTTTTGTTATGTGCCTTTTCGAAAAATATGCCCCTGCATTATTGATTAGTACATCTATTTTTTTATGATGTCTTCGAATATTTTCCGCGCATTCTTTTATTGATTCAAGCGATGATAAATAACAAAGCTGAAGTTCAATATTTTTGTTGCCGGTGGCATCCATAATTTCTTTTATCGCGTTCTCGCCCCGGAAATGATTACGTACGATAAGGACAATACGGGCTCCCATTTTTGCAAGCCCGATGGCGGCAGCCTTACCAATACCGGAGTTACCCCCGGTGATTATACAAGTTTTATTTTCTAATAAGTTCATAAATAATAACCGTTATATTAAAATCCAATTTCAATACCGGCAACAGGCAAAATTGCAAATTGATAAATCGTATCATATGTGCCGTCGGAGTTGTATTGATAGCCTGCTATATTTTTCCGGTTATAAACATTCTGGATTGAGAGAAAAATGCTCAAATTCCAGGTAGAAAAATTATAACGACTGTTAAGCGCGATATCGAGTCTATGATAATCGGGGTAACGTGCCGAATTAATTTCCTCGCCAGCCTGCCAAGCTCCCGTGCTCCAGGTTAAACCGCCTTCGCGGTGTTGTTCTGATGTTGTAAAGTAACGCGGAGTGTAAACTCTTCCGCTCGCGTAGCGCCACCTTACACTTATTTCCATATCGTTTGAGAAAGGGAGAATGTAAGTGGGATACTTGATGAAGAAAGGCATTTCATCAAGCTGATTTCTTAAATTACTAAAGCGTTTACCTATAATTAGAGTAAGTACATCAGGGAATTCGTAATCACTCGAATATTCTTTCCCTTCTCTTCCAATGCGCGGGTCATCAAACTTACTCCACATATGTGAGTAACTGAGAGTTCCGTAAATATCCTTTACCAGCTTCTGCTGAAGCATTACATCTACGCCATAAGTTTTTTGTTTTCCAACATTCAAATATTTTTCAGAACGGAATGTTTTATCGTCGAAATGAATGAACTCTTCTCTTACAGGGATATCAGAATATTTTTTATAGTAGGTCTCAACATTCAGTTTCAGCCCATCGCCCAAAATATGTTCAAATCCCAAAACGAGATGCCTGGCATGTGTATTTTCAAGATAACGATTAACATTTGATTGATACCGATCGCCATATGTAGGATAGTTTTGGGTTTGATAGTATTCGCCGTATGCAAAATTAATGTTTGTTATTCCCGGTATAACATAGTATGAAACGGATAAGCGCGGGCTAACGTTTCCTTTTTTGCTGTATGTAAAATAATCGTATCTTAATCCGACGTTGAAAATAAGTCTTTCGTCAAAAAGTTTAATTTTATCGGTTATATACCCGTAATCTTTGTGGTGTTCGAATAATTTAAAATTGTAATTTAGCTGGTTGCCGGGCACCACAATATTTGCGTCGTAAATACCGTCCTTATTTATATCGTAACGAGCTGTATCGGGATCAAGCGAAAGTGTTTCTTTAAAATCGCCGAACTTTAACGCTCCGCCGAAATTAACTTCGTTATACTTATCTGCGTTCCAAACAAACTCTGTACGAAGATCCATCTCACCGTTATCAACATTATCTTTAAATACAGTTCTATCGTTTAATATATTAGTATTGTAAACTTTACCGAGCGAATTGTAATTGCGTCGGGTAAATGCGCTCGAAACATCTATTATAGAGTTATAATTATTTTTTGAGATGTTTATTATTGAGTAAAAATTATTGCTCCATAAACTCTTTAAAGAAATTCCCGCGGCATATTGATATTGCCTAACATCCACTTTTTCTACACCAACCGAATCGGCGCTGTTTGCAAGCGCGGTGTTTGTTATTTCAGCGTCGCCTTCAAAAAATATTCTATCGTTACCGTATATACCGGATAACGAAAGTTTATGAGTGTTCGATAAATCGTACGCTGCCTTAAATTGAAGATCGTAATATTTGGGTATTGCCGTTAACCCGAAACTTCCCGCAATCATGTCAATGTAACTTTTACGCGCGGAAAAAATCCACGAGCCTTTACCGCCGTTTATTCCCCCTTCGAGAATTGCGCCGTAACCAGCCATTGAAAGGTTAGCGTTTGTTTTAAGCAGGGATGATCTTGTGCCTTCGCGGGTAGTAACAACAAGCACCGAAGAAAGTTTATCTCCGTATTTTGAAATAAATCCGCCGGTTGAAAATTGGATGTCCTGAATCAGATCAACATTAATCATGTTTATCGGTCCGCCCGAGTTAAACTGGTTGGGATAATGATTCGTCGAATGGATTTCCATATTGTCAAGAACTGTTAAGTTCTCATTCGGCGAGCCTCCGCGTACAAGCAGTTCATTTGTTTGATCTGTAGAGAAAGAAACTCCTGCCATTCCCTGCAAAATGCGCTGAAAGTCCTGTGATGAACCCGGTGATCGGCGTACCTCCTCGGCGCCGAGAACGACCGTGGAAAGGTTATTTTCTATAATTGATTTATCAAAATAATCGGCGGTAACGGTAACTTCATCAAGCTTAACGCTGGTTTGAGAAAGTTTTATAAGCACCTTTGCCTCGCCGCCCGTTTTTACAATAACATCGGTTTTTACCATAGGTGTGTAACCGATGAGACTTGCTCTTAAAGAGTAACTGCCGACCGGTACTTTTATAGAAAACTTACCGTTTAAATCTGCAGCCGCTCCTACATTTTCAAGCTCATTTACAATTATATTAACTCCAATAAGCGGTTCTTCGGTTTTGGCATCAGTAACTTTGCCTGTAATTGTACCGGTTTGCGCAAATAAATTTGCGGATGCTGTAAAAATAAAAATTATAAGTATTAACAAATGCTTCATATTTGACCCTTAAAACTTTCCGAATTTGAAAGTTAGAACAGCCGAAGGTCCCGCAACATCGGATTGGTTTAATCCTTTGTAATCAAAATTTGAAATATATCTGTACGAAGCGCCGAAGTTTATTCTAAAAAATTTAACAACGTTTAATTCCACGCTCACGGCTGGTTCAAGAATAAAAAAGGATTGCATATCCTGGTTATTGCCGAACATCTCGTGATTAGCCGGGTCGCGGTAACTTACGTTTCCGCCTCCGATTAGCGTATACGCCGTAAAGTGAACTAAATTATCGGAATCATAAATATATTCCATTTCAAAACCACCGTACCCAAAGTCAATTAAAGGAACTTTACCGGATACAAGCTGGTTGCCGTTTATATTGTTAACCAGACCGTAACCGCCGCCGCCTATAACAAATGTGTGATTAATTATCCAGCCGCCTCTTCCACCAACAAGCAGCCCGAATTCATTATTTATTTGTGTAAACTTTACAACAGGTCCTCCGAAACCGCCGTGAGTAACTTCGTGCATATCTAATATTGTTTCTTCCTGGGCAAATAATTGTGCCGCAAAAATAATTGCTGCAATAAATATTAAAACCTTTTTCACATATCCTCGTATCATTTGTTCAAAATAATGGGGGCAATTATATGATAAAGTAAAGTTGTTGTCGTCGTTTTTTATGGGAAAGGACGTAGTTTGTTGTAGTATCCGATAAGTTTGAACGCTAGGAGTTGATTATTCAGTTATAAACGGTTGATTTTTAGGATGAAGATTTTTTGCTATTACTTTTTTTCGAGTATTTTTTGTTTGAATTCCGATGGAGTTTGTCCGGTATGTTTTTTAAATGCGTTATTAAAAGATGATTTTGAGTTAAACCCGACCTCTTCGCCAACGGCAAGTATTGTTAACAGTTCACCTCTTGAATCTGTTAAAAGTTTTTTTGCTTCTTCAATACGGTAGCTGTTTACAAAATCGAAAAAATTTTGACCTATTTTATCGTTAATAATTTGCGACAGGTGATGCGGCGAAACTGAAAGCCTGTCAGCTAATTTTTGAAGAGTGAGATTTCCTTCGAGAAAAGGTTTTTCTTCATTCATTATTAACAGTAATTCTCCTGAATGTTCGTCTGCCCGTTCATCGGTGAGGGTTGATTTTTCATATTTTTTGATTTTCGGCTTTTCATTTTCAGGCGGAAAAATAATTGGCTGCTGCAGGCTGAAAAACCCAAGTCCCATTATAGTTAACGACACAAGAACCGGGATAGTGATGATAAACGCCCTGTTGAAATCATTTCCAGTAAGAAACAGAACAATAAAAACCGCGATTAAACCAAAAATAAAAACAAATGAATTTATACCGAGGTTTACCCAGCGCAGGTTAATTTTGTCAATAGACGAAAGTGTATTCTTTAATTTCTCCACATGCTGTTTTAACAGTTTTTTAACAAAATGTATATAAATGAACAGATGAATCATTTGCAGAGTCATAATTATCATCCCTTCAGCATCAAACGCTACGCGAGTATATGCTTCAATTTTTTCTGGGCCATAATACGGCAGCATTATTATTCTGTAAATTATTAGCAGAATGAACGGCATAGGATGAAGGCAGCAAACCTTGCGAAAATAAAAATCTGTTTCGGTTAGAGCCCTGACGTAATAGTAAAACAAAGGTCCGAATAAAAAGATAACCGATGAGGCGAAGGCGCCGTAGAAGGGGAAATATTTTATAAGGTCGAGACTTGAGTATTCAAAACCGCTAATGCTTATTGAAAACATAATCATTAGTACACCGAAGAGCCGGTTGGCGGTTTTATTACCACGGTTTATTGCAAGCAATAATAAACCAAGAAACAAACCTTGAGCAATTCCTAATAAAGTTATAATTGAAACAAAATCCATCAGGGCAATACGTCGCAAAAATTATGAACGCTAAAATAAGTCTTAATAATGAATGATTAAAGGAGAAGCGAAAAAAAGTAAGCCGTAATTTTAACCCGATGCGAAAGATATATTTCCGAATTTGTGGGTAACAGGACGATAAAAAATAATATGCAGTGTATAATTGTACATTTTTTCGTTGTGATTTGCTTTCAGATTTTTCTTTGACAATATTATAAACAACGGCGCAAGCAGCACATGCACTTAATTGTTGTTGTGATTTGCTTTCAGATTTTTCTTTGACAATATTATAAACAACTTGGTTGGATGGATTGTATTCTCCCGCTTCGTTGTGATTTGCTTTCAGATTTTTCTTTGACAATATTATAAACAACATGTACCGCTCGCTAATCACCGCGGTAATAGTTGTGATTTGCTTTCAGATTTTTCTTTGACAATATTATAAACAACAAAATTAGTATAATTCAGCATAAATATAATGTTGTGATTTGCTTTCAGATTTTTCTTTGACAATATTATAAACAAC
>CAYJPN010000014.1:0-106559 GCA_964372115.1 uncultured Ignavibacteriaceae bacterium | reverse complement strand
AAATATAATGTTGTGATTTGCTTTCAGATTTTTCTTTGACAATATTATAAACAACCTAATCTTCGCGGCTTTTGCAATTTCATTTGTTGTGATTTGCTTTCAGATTTTTCTTTGACAATATTATAAACAACTCTGGTCAGATTTAATAAACGCGGAAAATGGTTGTGATTTGCTTTCAGATTTTTCTTTGACAATATTATAAACAACACACATGTGAAAACTAAAAACTATCTGTTTGTTGTGATTTGCTTTCAGATTTTTCTTTGACAATATTATAAACAACCTAATCTTCGCGGCTTTTGCAATTTCATTTGTTGTGATTTGCTTTCAGATTTTTCTTTGACAATATTATAAACAACTCTGGTCAGATTTAATAAACGCGGAAAATGGTTGTGATTTGCTTTCAGATTTTTCTTTGACAATATTATAAACAACAGAGAAAGAAACAACCCCGCCTCCTTTTTTGTTGTGATTTGCTTTCAGATTTTTCTTTGACAATATTATAAACAACAGAGAAAGAAACAACCCCGCCTCCTTTTTTGTTGTGATTTGCTTTCAGATTTTTCTTTGACAATATTATAAACAACTATAAAAATGAGTTCTCCGCACCGTTATAAGTTGTGATTTGCTTTCAGATTTTTCTTTGACAATATTATAAACAACAACGGAATTACTTTTTCCGTAGGATGTTCTGTTGTGATTTGCTTTCAGATTTTTCTTTGACAATATTATAAACAACAACATGCTAAAAGAGCGGTTTAAGGCTAATGTTGTGATTTGCTTTCAGATTTTTCTTTGACAATATTATAAACAACTACTTCCTTCCATTTATATGAGCAAGTTTGGTTGTGATTTGCTTTCAGATTTTTCTTTGACAATATTATAAACAACCATAAACTTCCGCTTCATCAAGAGCTTTAGTTGTGATTTGCTTTCAGATTTTTCTTTGACAATATTATAAACAACCAAAACCTTTCAAAGCCGTTTAAGTTTAATGTTGTGATTTGCTTTCAGATTTTTCTTTGACAATATTATAAACAACAGTATTTTAGCAGTAAGAGCATCGGCTTCGTTGTGATTTGCTTTCAGATTTTTCTTTGACAATATTATAAACAACCACAGATTGGCGATAACGACACCGGCGTTAGTTGTGATTTGCTTTCAGATTTTTCTTTGACAATATTATAAACAACTTGAAGACGCTCCGCGCAAGACCATTGCCAGTTGTGATTTGCTTTCAGATTTTTCTTTGACAATATTATAAACAACCAACTCTGGAAGTGCATAGCGATGTTTGCAGTTGTGATTTGCTTTCAGATTTTTCTTTGACAATATTATAAACAACTCTCACGTCTTCTTTCAATCGCAATGTAATGTTGTGATTTGCTTTCAGATTTTTCTTTGACAATATTATAAACAACGGCACAAATGACAACAAGAGAACGCATCATGTTGTGATTTGCTTTCAGATTTTTCTTTGACAATATTATAAACAACTTATGCTGGTGCGTTTCCCGGAGTGCTTTAGTTGTGATTTGCTTTCAGATTTTTCTTTGACAATATTATAAACAACCCCAAGCAATGGTTGGGGAAGGCAACACAGTTGTGATTTGCTTTCAGATTTTTCTTTGACAATATTATAAACAACCGGGTATTGCCGACCAATCAAACGTATAAGTTGTGATTTGCTTTCAGATTTTTCTTTGACAATATTATAAACAACAAATTAAGATGGCAACAAAAGAGATGCATAGTTGTGATTTGCTTTCAGATTTTTCTTTGACAATATTATAAACAACCAAAGGCTGTCGTTTTGATGCGCTGGTTATGTTGTGATTTGCTTTCAGATTTTTCTTTGACAATATTATAAACAACGGCTGCACTGCGGACATAAATGCCCGCGTAGTTGTGATTTGCTTTCAGATTTTTCTTTGACAATATTATAAACAACCCGGTCTATTTCCGGGTCAAACATCTTGCTGTTGTGATTTGCTTTCAGATTTTTCTTTGACAATATTATAAACAACAATATAAACGGCAATGTTGTAGACCACGATGTTGTGATTTGCTTTCAGATTTTTCTTTGACAATATTATAAACAACTAATTTATGCGGCACTACAAACTAAGCCATGTTGTGATTTGCTTTCAGATTTTTCTTTGACAATATTATAAACAACACAGCCGGAATGTTCGAACAGTTTAATGTAGTTGTGATTTGCTTTCAGATTTTTCTTTGACAATATTATAAACAACCGGTAAGAAAGATCGCGAAGTGTGAAGGTGTTGTGATTTGCTTTCAGATTTTTCTTTGACAATATTATAAACAACGCCCGTCTACATTGCTTGCCTTCGGGCTGTGTTGTGATTTGCTTTCAGATTTTTCTTTGACAATATTATAAACAACCTTCATTCGCAAGGTCGTACAATACATCCGTTGTGATTTGCTTTCAGATTTTTCTTTGACAATATTATAAACAACTGATAAGTAAGTTTGAATACTCCCACCCAGTTGTGATTTGCTTTCAGATTTTTCTTTGACAATATTATAAACAACTTTAGCATTTGCGATATAAATGTGCTCTTGTTGTGATTTGCTTTCAGATTTTTCTTTGACAATATTATAAACAACCCTATTCCCACCAACGCCGCTATAAAGGTTGTTGTGATTTGCTTTCAGATTTTTCTTTGACAATATTATAAACAACTTATTACCGATTAACGCAAGCTGCATCCCGTTGTGATTTGCTTTCAGATTTTTCTTTGACAATATTATAAACAACCTCTGCTAAATACTTTTCTTCAAGCGGTGTGTTGTGATTTGCTTTCAGATTTTTCTTTGACAATATTATAAACAACGGAGGGGATGGAACTATCGGGTACACTTGGGTTGTGATTTGCTTTCAGATTTTTCTTTGACAATATTATAAACAACATCATAAATTTTTTCTGTAACAAGCTCTTTGTTGTGATTTGCTTTCAGATTTTTCTTTGACAATATTATAAACAACAATTTGTTTGTTCAGCCTTTCCGCGCGTTTGTTGTGATTTGCTTTCAGATTTTTCTTTGACAATATTATAAACAACCCGGTCTATTTCCGGGTCAAACATCTTGCTGTTGTGATTTGCTTTCAGATTTTTCTTTGACAATATTATAAACAACTGGTGTTAAATTCTTAACTTCTTCCATTAAGTTGTGATTTGCTTTCAGATTTTTCTTTGACAATATTATAAACAACGAGATCGAATTTGTTACGCCAGCTGTTCCTGTTGTGATTTGCTTTCAGATTTTTCTTTGACAATATTATAAACAACTTAGGAGTGTTGAAGTTGACTTCTACTGCGGTTGTGATTTGCTTTCAGATTTTTCTTTGACAATATTATAAACAACAGCAGTTGCCGATGACAGCATCAATGATATGTTGTGATTTGCTTTCAGATTTTTCTTTGACAATATTATAAACAACAATAACGCGCATAAACTTTGCGGCGTTTGCGTTGTGATTTGCTTTCAGATTTTTCTTTGACAATATTATAAACAACTATTTAGAAAATAAACTTAGAGTGATTGAGTTGTGATTTGCTTTCAGATTTTTCTTTGACAATATTATAAACAACGATAGAACAATGTTAATTACTCTCGGTACGTTGTGATTTGCTTTCAGATTTTTCTTTGACAATATTATAAACAACTATCAAATCATTCTCTTTCTCTTAGCAGTAGTTGTGATTTGCTTTCAGATTTTTCTTTGACAATATTATAAACAACATTGTCGGTTTTGTATCGCTATTCGTTTGTGTTGTGATTTGCTTTCAGATTTTTCTTTGACAATATTATAAACAACTTATTAGCGGCTTCAACTTCTACCCATGCTGTTGTGATTTGCTTTCAGATTTTTCTTTGACAATATTATAAACAACAGCCGTTTTGTTATACTCCCATCCGTTTTGGTTGTGATTTGCTTTCAGATTTTTCTTTGACAATATTATAAACAACTAAAGAGTTCGGTAAGCCGCCGTACTTTGGGTTGTGATTTGCTTTCAGATTTTTCTTTGACAATATTATAAACAACACACGGATACTGTAGCACTTCTTTGTTTAGGTTGTGATTTGCTTTCAGATTTTTCTTTGACAATATTATAAACAACTCTCCGGAAAAGTTGGGAATGTTGTCGGCGGTTGTGATTTGCTTTCAGATTTTTCTTTGACAATATTATAAACAACACCGATTTTTTTACGGACGCAGCGCTTTCAGTTGTGATTTGCTTTCAGATTTTTCTTTGACAATATTATAAACAACGACGCGCTTTGGATGATTGGCAACGGACTTGTTGTGATTTGCTTTCAGATTTTTCTTTGACAATATTATAAACAACAAATTAGACATGATTTAATGTGCCGATATAGTTGTGATTTGCTTTCAGATTTTTCTTTGACAATATTATAAACAACCGCGAATTGACGGCGAATCGAATATTCAAAGTTGTGATTTGCTTTCAGATTTTTCTTTGACAATATTATAAACAACTTTTGTTAATATAAAGATAACAATTTCAATGTTGTGATTTGCTTTCAGATTTTTCTTTGACAATATTATAAACAACACGTTGTATAATATGCCATTGAAATACAACAACTTACAGGCTTAATAGGATTAAAAAAATGGATTAGTCTTTTTGTCAAAGAAAGAATGCCTCCAATTTCCTCCCCTTTGGGGAGGTTAGGAGGAGCCTTAGAAAAGTTCAAGTTGGTGCGGCTCAATAAAGCCGCTGTCCTCCTTCTTCTTGCCATAAAATATTTCCATCATGCCAAACTGCTTATCGGTAACGCTAAGAATACCTACATGCCCCTTTTCGGGCAGAATGCTTTTTATCCTTTTTACATGGACGTTTTTATTTTCCCTGCTTGAGCAGTGGCGTATATATATCGAAAACTGGAACATCGAAAAGCCGTCCCGCATAAGCTCTTTTCTAAAACGGGTATAGGCTTTCTTTTCCTTGCTCGTTTCCGTAGGCAAATCGAAAAATACTAATATCCACATAATACGATATTCGTTAAATCTCATTTGGTATAACGCAATGTAACTGTAAACCGTTAAAACGGTTGTTATGTTATATATTTTTTTATTTAGCACCTCGATAAATCGAGGTGTTAATTGCTAATTTATTCATTTCGTTCAGCATAAACTCTTTGAAGCGCCGAATGAATCCCCCCGGGACAATCTTTGGAATTCGGCACTAAATCGGAAGATTGTTTTCCGCGGCCGTTGGCTCCCGCTGCAATAACAGAAATGACCTTTTTTAACTGACTCATTAATATTTTTTAATCACCCGCAATTAACACCTCGATTCATCGAGTGTAATTAACATCGGGATTCATCACGTGTAATTAAGACCTGGTTTCATCACATGAAATTAACACCTCGATTCATCGAGTGTAATTAACACCTGGATTCATCAGTGTAATTAACACCTGGATTCATCAGTGTAATTAACACCTTGATTCATTATGTGTAATTAACATCATGATTCATCACATGAAATTAACACCTCGATTCATCGAGGTGAAAAAAGGGGAAAAAATATTTACGAAAAACTGTTTTAACAGTTTATCTTGCGGGTGCATGTAAAGTGCAACCCAAGCCGCCAGCGTCTAAATGTATAAGAGTATCAAATCGAGGGTATAACATTTTTATGCCTGATTCCCCAATTCATTCAGCCACATACTTCATCCCGTACTTTGTTATAAATTCCTCATACTCTTCCGCAAAACTTTTTCTCCTATGGTGTTCCTTTTGTCCATTTATGTATTCCACCACTCTAATTAAACCCGACTGCGATACTGACAAAGCTGCATAACCTCTTCCCCAGCTAAATTTAAACGGGCATATACCATTCTCATTTATCCATCTTGATGAGCTCCCTTTAAGTAGATGCATTACCTCTTCAATACTAAAATTTGTCGGCATATCTATTAACGCATGTACATGTTCACTATTAACATAATTTTTCTTCATATAAATCTTTTTTTGCGAACAATATTCAGACAAATAATTGGAAACTTTTTTTTGCACAGATTCAGATGTAAAAAAAGCTTCCCTGTTTAGTGTCCCCCATATTAAATGAAGCCAGCATTTCGAATAAGAATGAAGCGACATAATAACCTCTCTAATTTTAAACTAATCAATAGTAATTAATACAAGGATTCAGCATGAGTAATTAACACCGGGATTCATCGCGTGTAATTAAAACCTGGATTCAGAGGCGGTGTTAATATTCAATAAAAACCGTTAAAACGGTTGAAATACCCATCATTTTTTCATTAACACCTCGATTAATCGAGGTGTTAATGAACCAGAAATCAAAATATGAACCGTTTCAACGGTTTTCGGTTGACGATTTTTATTTCATTCCACCTTGGTAAATCTCGATAATTAAAAAACATAGTTTTCACACAGCCTCTTCATCCCGGTGCTAACCAAAAAGTAACCGCAGCATTAACCGTTTTAACGGTTTATAAACCCACGATAATTTCCGGATAAATTATTTTTCTCGTTTCTCCCGCAAAACATTTTGCCAATGATGATGTTGTTCTTTGAACACCAACCATTAAAGGGCTTCTTACACCTTCGATTATTATTTCCTTAACAGGTATTTCAAGAAGCTGCTTTTTTATTGAAGGAGTAAGCTCTTCAAAGTCTTCGCCATTCTCTACAATCTCACAGACAATCGAATCAACATAAGGGCGGTAAGGCTCCATTATATCATCGGCAAGGCAGTAAGCGTTATATTTGTTGTGATGATGTATTCCTAATGTCGGCAGCAAGCCGGAAGAAACTAATCCTCTTGCAATAATTGCCCTTAAAACAGCATAACCGTAATTTAATAATTGATTAGGCGGTAAGCCGTAGCGGTCTCTTGTAAATTCTAATCTTTCCGGAAATAAATTTTTCCAGTAGAATGCAGCGGCTCTTCCTTCAAGATTATCCGGGTCGCCCGATTTTACGTCCTTTGCCCATTTAATCATATTTTCGGCTTTTACTTTTTTCATTCTTAGCAGCGCAGCCTGGTTTTTAATCTTTGCCGAAATTGTCTGCTGCCATAATTGCTTTCTTAAAGGGATTGAACTTTCTATCTGCGCCTGGAATCTTTCGCTTTGTATTTGATTAACCGACAGAGGTAAAAACAATCCTACAGGCAGGTGGGAATTATCGCAAGAAACAACAGCCGTATTATTTTCAAGAAGGGAATGGAGCAGCCCTTGCGTTATTGTTATCTGCTGATTGTCTAAAATAATTATCCCGGTATCTTCTATCGGTACCATATTTTGATTTGTCCTGTCCCTGTATTTATCATTCTTATCAATTTCTTCTATTGCGGCAGATTCATTTGCAATTTTTTCTTTTTCACTCCCGTTATCAATCAGCCTTATAACCAATTGATCATCCTTTTTGCTAAGGTATGCCGGGTTTCCGAAATATAATGTTCGTTTAATCATTATTTAAAATGTCTTTTATAATTCGTTGAAACGAATAATTTATTGTAATAATTTTTAATATTGCCGCATTTTTTCAGCCCATCTCGCTTTGGCGGTATGGGCTGATATGTTTGAAATAATTAACGCATCACTCCGCAGGTTTTATGTTGCCGAGACGATCTATATTTATTTTTACACAACAACCTGAAATCATTGTTTCTCCATCCATAGTTTTTGTCGATTTATCGTTCCAATCAATTTCTCCTTTGATTTTTTCTTTTCTATTGAATGGAATAATTGGTTTAGAAATATGATGTTGAATAAAAAAACAATCTTTTTTCGTACTACTAACCATCCTATATATTCTCAGCGAGATAGCTTTTTTGTCATTCCAATCAATCGGGTTGAGTTCACTTGATTTTATGCTTTTTAACTGATCTTCTGTAGGAACATAAACTAAATCATTAGGAGATAGAATAATAGTCTTACATCCTTCTTTCTTATCTGCAAGTGATTTGCCATGGATTTTTCTTACAATGGCTTTGTGTGTAGCTAGCGAATACATTTCAGTGCGTTCCTTTGTGTTTTCATTTTCATAAATTATGAAATAAGCGACCGCGCCTGCATCTGTTTCCATATATTTTTTATTGAATATATTATCCCGAGATTTATCTTTTAGATTCCCATCCGTAATTGTAACTGTTGAGATAGGTTTTCCTGCCTTCTTAGTAAGAACTTCCATTCCCTCACCAGAAAAAGCCTCATTCGGTTTGTTATTATAACTTGATAAATGTTCGCGTAATAATTTAGCTAATGGGGAATTTTCTTCTTTTGCATATGGCATTTTGTTTATTTTATCATGAGTAAAAGTATTATCTACTTTTACTCGTTTTGCTGTATAACCAATAAACTTCGCAATCCATATTTTTTCATATTCAAAATCTCCCAGCAGATACACAGTTTTAGACTTAGGTTTTCCATTCTCTTTTAATTTACCAGTTTCAACTTTTTTACAGTTTTTCTTTAAATACTTTTCAACTTCGGTTAAAAGCTTTTCAGATTCATCAACATTAATCCCTATTTTATAAATAATATCCTTTATGTACTGCCTTGCCGATTGATCATAAACATAACTTACTGTTTTCCTCTTTTCAGCGTCATGTTCAACTTTCATTCTTTCAATTTGAATGCTGAAGGCTTCTAAAACCGAAACTTCTTTTTTCTCTTTTAACCATATAATTCCTTGTGGTTCTTTAAACATTGATTTTCGTACAGCCATCCATCTTTTATTCGGCTTTTGATATACTTCTCTTTTTTCCCAGCTTTCATCTTCTTTTTGAAACCATTTTAAGTATTTATTTGTAGGTTTACTGATAATTTGATCAATAGGTGACTTTTTATTTTTGAACGTTACAATTGTTTCATTCAACTTTTCTTTTGCCTCTTTTGTAAAATCTTCCCACGGCAATTTAAAGTCTCTTATTTTGCCTTTTACTAATGTCCTCTTTACTTTTAATAATTCTTGATTATTGTCAACTGCATTTAATGAGTTTAAGTATTTTATATGTTCTCTTGTTGTTGCCGCGATAATAAGTGCATCCAAAGCATGGTGGCGGTGGTCAATTCGTTTTTCATTAAAATTTGGTTGCTCTGGAATGTTAAAATGAAACTTGTTGGGGTCTTCATTATCTGAAAATATTACTTGTTGTTCTGTAATTTTTTCAAGACGTTCAAAACGTGGTTTTATAATTTCTTTCCAAACATTATTTAAACCCCATTCACGCTTTAAATCACTGGTTATACTTCCAATTGTAAAAATCAGCCCTGCATTATCTTTTCCATTTTCTTTTTCTTTTACAAACGGATAAAGTAGTTCACTAACTTTGCGTGTAATATATCTTGTATCATTAATTTGTCTTTCAATAAAATCCTCAGGCACTTCCGTTGTTAAAAGATTTTTAAGTTTTCTACCCTTGAAAGTATTTTTACAATGTATCTCATACTCTTCATTTGTAAGTATTCTATAACGTATATTATTAATGCTCAATTCTTGTCCACTAAAATGTTTAATAAAGTTTCTTGCAAGCATATTTCCTTTATAAGGCGTAGGATTGATTGCGGCTTCTGCAATAACAAGATTTTCAATGGCATCGTATTTCAATTTAGATTGAGGAATGATATGTTCAACTTCATATAGTGTCTTGTCAAATAATTTACTCAATGGAATAATTTTACCTGTATATGGTGATGCACAATTCTGACTAAGCCATAAAGTATATTTTTTTATTTCCGTATTTGTAGGGGTTCTTTCTTTCTTACCGTCGCTATAAAGGTCATCAAAATCAACATCTTTATTTAGAATAAAATTGATTGATTTGTCTCCATTCTTTTTGGAAATTCTTACACTTTTGTTAACTAAGGCATTGTCCTTCCATATCCTGAATTTTTCAATATCGCGAGGGCTATCCGGATTCGGTCTTACATTAAATCTAACTTGTCGAATATCACCTTCGTCATCATATTCATCAAAGCCATTCATCAATTCATGGAGTAGTTTCTTTATTCTTTCATTTTCTTTTGTGTTAATCCCTTGTCTCTCTGAAATCTTAATTTTTTCTTCCCTATTTTTTTTAAGTTCTCTTCCTAACTCAATATGTATTTCATCAGGCTGCCCATAATGATTACAAACATCTTTTACTAAAAATAATGTTTCTCGTATAACTTGTTCAACAATTGGATTTCTTAAACTATTATTAGGGATTAAGCGCATTACATCAAGCGTTTTTATTTCATTTGAATCATAAGATTTAGTGTTTTCTTTTTCACTATGTCTTCCATAAGTAACATAGCAAGCCATCCAGCCAGGCAAGCTGGAAAATTGCTCTTTGTTTGAAAACTCTCTTTCTTTTATCAACTCACCAGTTCTTTTATCGTAAGCGAAGTCCCAACCATCTTCAATTATTTTTTCTATTCGCTTCTTTGTTTCGTTATGAACATTATTCCATTCCCAATATTTCCCGCAACGCATCAAAGGTAAAAGTTTATTAATTGCTTTTGTTGAATAAGAAGCATATTGTTTTTTTATCTCAGGTAGTTTTGTAAACGCTTCAACAATTTCGTCAGGGAGATTAAATTTGGATAATGCGGTTTTAATCCCTTTTGTTGAATTCTCTAAGTTTGACGAACTTATAGAATAAAGGATATGCCATAACTTTCTAAGAACAGATTTATCGGCTAAATATTTTTCTCCCTCTGATTCGTATTTAAATTTTCTGAAAATTTTTCTAAACAATTCTTTTGTCTCATTGCCTAAAAGCTTTTCCCTGTTTGTAAAAAGGTTTATTCTGTAGGAAGTTTTATCCAATTTTTTATCTGCTGAAAAAATATTTAGCAAATCAAAAATATTTTGTTCAGAAACTTCTTTTGATGAATCAAATAAATCAAAAAGTTTTTCTTTAGCCGCTTCATCTATAAATTGTTTAGTAACATCCACATCAATTTTTGTGAATCCATTTATATTTTGTTCTTTCTCTAAAATTCGGATGTTATGAACATCTTGCAAGATACGGTACTCTTGGAACTCAGGGTTTGATTTAGCTGCACACTTTACTCCATAAAATTCTCCATCAATTCCTTTATGCTTTTCATATTGGCACTCTCCAATGGAGTGTTTTTGTGACTTTAATTCCCGTTGATAATAAATAATATCATCAGAAATTATGTGAAGCATATTATTTTCTTCCAAGTCTTTTTGTTTTGCAGTATTGTGTTTATAAAGAGTAGCAGCTATTTGCTCAAGCTTGTTTTCATTTAAAAGTTCTTGTTCGTTGCTTTCTTTTATCCTCAGTTCGATTTGTTTATTCCAAATAGTTTCTAACTCTCTTTTATATTTTTCCCTTCTTACCGCAATTTGCCGTATTTTGTAATTTTTATCTTTAATAAGGTTATCCCAGAAAAATTCACCGGGCAATTTATTTTGTTCATCAATTTGATTATCTAAAGCTACCAAGCTTAAAGTCCAATCATCTATCCCTGGTTTTTGTGGCTTGTTCTGAGTAATCTTAACTGTACCATCTTTCTTTGTTTCAGTTTTTTCTGTTATTAAAAGTGTGAACTCCTTTTCTTCCCAATCAAGTTTTTTGAACCATTTTTCTTCCCATGGTTTTACTGTATCTGAGTATGGCGTAATAGTGTAAGAATACTTTTTATTTTTGTCAGTTTCATTACTTTTTAGATCAACCGATTTTATTCGTACAATTTCTACCCATTTCCTTTCTGCGACTCCTTCTTCCCTCAAATCCTTTCTGCTGCTCTTAAAACCTCTTCGTTGGTTCATCATATAAATTATGCGTGCAAGTTCTTTTAGCGTAATTATTTCAGTAAGAGCTTTTTCTCTCAAATAATAAATAATCCAATCTTCTGGGATTACAATGTTGTTGCGCTTGTTCCTTTTCCCTTTCACTCCTAATAATTCAGTTGCCTTTTCTATAGTGTCTTGACTAAAAGGCAGATAATCACCGATATGAAATTTATAATTTTCGTCATTAGCCATTTTCTTCTTAAAATCATCCGGAAAACTTTCATCAACCCAACCCAATATTTTAAACACAGTTATAAGTCTACTCCTTCTTAATTTGTATCTGTGTTTTAATCTTCTTGAACCGCGTTTCATTCTCCTTGCTGCAGCTTTGGTTTCTGCTTGTCCTCCGCTTTCAAACTTCTGTAAATAATCTCCATCAACCGGAATTATTCTACTGCCTATCCACTCAATTTTTCCTTCTGTCCCAAAATCATTTATAGATTCTGGTATACTAATCAATCCACCACCAATTGAATTTGTACCGAGATCAAGCCCAAGTATTTTTTTCATAAACTTAACTCCTTTGACTTTCATAATTATTTTCATATTTTAACAGCAACAATCTGAAGTAAATCACAATAAGGATTTTATTCCGTAGCGAAGATTTTTCTTCAAAAAGTTTGCCTCGTACTTAACGGGGCATTTTTATTTCATTCCGTTGTGAAAACATTTACAATAGTCCCGACTTTAGTCGGGATTGTTGTTTTAAACCTTACATACAGGTTTCATCTACCATACTTCTAATTACTCTTCTATTTCAAAATTATCTGCCGCGGTTATTTCCTTAATATAAAAATGCTGTTTTATAACCGCGGCTAAATTAATCAATCACAACTTACAGTTAGTTTTTGTGTAATTAACCCTCCGGCGGAGGCTCCGGGCTTTTTTTGTTTTTGGGCCATGGCGTTTCAAAATATAGCAAGTTTTCAGAGTCATCGGCATATGCCATTCTACCTGCCCGGTTTATTTCGTTTATCCTGTTGTATAACTTTATAAACGCGTCATGCCGCAGCAAGGTATAATTTTTATTATCCTCTTTCATCTGCTCCTGCGCGTCGTTTGCGGCTTTTAATAGGTCAATTAAAGGTTGTCCCTTGGCGCTAAAATCGGCGGGCATATTTTGCGCTGTTAGCTCACTGTTGTACTTTGTTAATAGAGCTATTACAGTAGGCATATTAAAAATCAACAGCGATTCATTCGTCTGCCATTTACTATAGTCCGGTGGAAATTCGTTACGCTGAGGTGATTTTTTCGGAAAAGTTTTCTCTATAAAAAACTTTGCCTGTTTTACCCATTGGTATGCTTCGGCACGTTTTGCGTCCTTGCTTTTTGTAACCGCTTCCAATTCTTTTGCCATAGCTCCATCTGTTTTAAAAGATTCGGCTTCGGTAATTTCTGTTTGGAAGGCAGCAAGATACTCTGCGTTAATACCGAGATTTGATAAAAGAGTTTTGTCGAGAGATATATTATAGCTTGTTCGAGCTATTTCCAGCAGCCTCTCCATTGATACCGGGAAGGATATATTATTTCCCATAACACTATTCCTTATATAGTTATAAAAAGCCGGTTTTATTACCGGGTCATAATCTAAAATGAAATAGAAATTTTTATTAATTAAAACCCATCGTTTTTATGTGTTAACGTTACACAAAAAAGTAGGGAAACAATTAATAAATCCGCTAAGCCCTCACTTGTCTGTAATAAATTTTGTAAAAATTATTATTAGTTGCAAGCATTTTATCCCCTATGCTTCATTTTGTTTCTATTTTTGAGTGTTTTTTGTCATTTTTAACAAAATTTCTCGCTTGCGGTAGATTTTTGTTACCCGTTTTTATCTTTTCGTAACTTAGCAAACAATTTACGACGCTTAGTTAACCATTTATAAAACTTTCTGCCGGCAGCCAATACCCGTTTAATAATATTTACAACATAGCTAATCATTTTTATCACACTTTTATTCAACATTAAAATCGAGCGGTTAATTTTTACAACTATGGTATCCATTTTTACAATACTTTTTATAATTACTTCAACCCTTTTAAGTATTTATTAAAGTTAGCGACTGATTTAAACTACTCCCCCATAAGTTTCTATCACTTAGCAGGTAGTTTCTATCGCTTAGCATGTAATTTCTAAAAGTCTGTTCTAAAAATCGAGTGTTTGCTGCCAAACCGGTTTTTCGAAGAGCGCCATTTAAAGTTTTAGAGATGCCCTACAATTTTTTTTCTAATTTCTAATGACAAGCTCTGTATTTATTATTCATTGTACATTGTACATTTGCGTCTTTCCGTAAAGTTTTTTATAAATTTGTGGTAACAATTTTAATGGGAGCAGTTATGGTACGAGACAACAAAAATATAAATTGCTTATTTAGTACCTTATCAATAAAATTTGTGTAATATTTGGCAGAAAACATAAAACATGATGAATTATAAAATATTACCACTTTTTATTTCCCGGCTTGTCCGGGTTCGGGGGAACGGTAGTGGAAAAATTTAATTTACGCGCTGCTGTTCCGGGTTTTACGTCTGCATTGCAAATCGCAATTCTTTCCAAAGAAGCAACTAATCTTGTGCCCTCATTGTACATTATACATTGTACATTATACACGGTACATTCCAAGGAGGTTTTAATGAAGCTAAAATTTATTTATCTCTTCTCTGCATTAGCAGCCCTGGTTATTATTGCTTTCGGCTGCAACAAATCCTCGCCGCCTACACAGCCGGCGCCGGTAGAACTAAAAGACACGGTTAATATTTCTGTTGCAGACGTTACGCACCGGAGCGTTTCTGTTAATGTACAATGTACAATGAATAATGTACAATGGTCTGTAAGTCTTTACAGAATATTTAACGGGGCGGATACGCTTGTTGCAAAGTTTCCGGTTACGATAAAAGATACAACAGTAATAGATGATAATGACGGAATAGGACTGTTAATTAATACAAGCTACCGGTACTATGCAATTCTTACAGACACTGCCGGAGCTTTGAAAGAGAAGACAGACCCAATTACTGTAAACACACTCGCCCCCACAAGCCATAATTACACTTGGCAAGAATACATTATTGGAGATGATCTTGGTATTTCATCAAATGTACTTTATGATGTATGGGGCACTGATGAAAACAATGTGTGGGCTGTTGGTGGTGTGCAAATTAATGGTACTTCCTATGGTGTGCTACACTGGAATGGCAATGAATGGATACCAGACAGCACAGCTGGGGGATATGCAATATATGGTTTTAATAATAGTGATGTTTGGACAGTGGGGGGAGGAGTATTCCACTATGACGGAGTAAAGTGGAATAGAATTGATGGATATTCTTCCAATGGCCAAGGATTCCCTTTGGATTCAGTATTATTTTATAGTATGCCTTATACTTCAATTTGGGGCACATCAAGCAATAATTTATATCTCGGTAATCAATGGGGTAAAATAGTTCATTGGGATGGGAAAAAAGCAAGCTTACTGAATTTACAAGGGATAGATGTATTTAAAGATATTTGGGGCACATCCGAAAGTGACATTTATGCCGCTTCGGGGACAATATCGGGTGAAAGAAGAAGCGAACTTTATCATTACAACGGATTGAGTTGGGAGAAAATAAAGGAAGCCTCCTGGAATCCATCCAATAACACGGTTATCGGCCCAATTAGTTCTATCTGGAAATATCCCGGTCAAAATTCATTTTTCGCTGCAGGCGGAAGAGTATGGAGTATAACAAATTCTGTTTGGCATGAATATGCGCTGGGGTTTTTAGCCGAAAAAATAAGAGGAAATAAACCTAATGATGTTTTTGTTTGCGGACATTGGGGTTATTCTGCACATTATAATGGAGTAGACTGGCAGATATATCCGCAATCGTCAACATTATATAACAGTTTATGGATGAAAAATAATACAGTTTTTGAGGTTGGAGTTTACGGTGATAAAGCAATTATCCGGATGGGTAAAAGATAAATTATTAAGTCACCTTACGCAAATATTGAAGTATCCGTTATCGGATTCCGTTAGCTAACGAACTTCGATTTACATCTGATTAACTGTTTCTTGCGTAAGGTGAATTAATCACCTAAAAAAACGCAAAGCCAAACAAAAATAAAATTTAACAAAATCATTTGGGGGAAAGCTTTGTCCAAGAACATCAGATGGTTTACTAAAAAATAATGTCAAGAAAAAAAATAACTTAAAACGAGACTATAATAAATTCAATAAATGAAAAGTGTTTGCGGAAAAATGAATGAACCCCAATTTTTTAGTTAAATGTCCGTTTTAGAAATTTAGGTAATATTTTATTGTTCAACTTAGTGTAATATTGACCGAAAATAAAAACGAAAAACCTTAAATCTTTTACCTTCGTCTTTCTGCTTTTTAATCTCAAATTTCAAATTTTTAATTTTTAATTTTTAATTTCTTCTAATCCCATTCCGGCTTAGGTACTAATTTATTACTTTTGCGTTATAAACATCGCTAATATATTTAGTTACAGATTAACAAATAAAAATTGATGAATAAAATAATAATACTACTAATAGTTATCGGCGGGTTAACATCCGCGCAAGACAAATATTTAATCTATCTAACCGATAAAGGTTTGCCGGAAGGTGTTTCGCTAAGTAAAACTTCGGCGGAATATACGGAAGCGGTGAATGATTTAAACGCCCGGTGCATAGAACGCCGCCAAAAAGTAATGGGCGATGATTTTATAACTTATGAAGATTTGCCGGTTAATACTAATTACACCCGTGTACTTGAACTTAACGGAATAAAAATAGTAAATAAGTTAAAGTGGTTTAACGCGGTTTCAGCTTATTTAACCGGCGAACAATTAAACATGTTAAAGACTTTATCATTCATAAAAAAAATTGAGCCGGTTAAAATATTTAAGCACAAAGAGGTTGATGAAAATATTACCCCGCCGCGGTCATCGCTTGCAAAAACTGAAATTGGATACGGGCAGTCGTACACACAATTGTCTTTATCCCACATTCCCGAGGTACAAAAACTCGGTATAAACGGGGGCGGTGTATTAATTGGTTTGCTCGATACAGGCTTTCGCTGGAAAATAAACGAGGCTCTTAAAAACGCTGCTGTAATTGCCGAACACGATTTTGTTTTTAATGATGACAATACCGCCAACGAGGTGGACGATATATCCTCGCAGGATTCTCACGGCACTTTTGTGTTTTCAATAATCGGCGGTTATAAAGACAGTACGCTAATAGGTTCATCATACGGTTCTTCGTTTTTACTCGCAAAAACAGAAGATATTAGAAGTGAGACAAAAGTAGAAGAAGATAATTACGCCGCCGCGCTTCAGTGGATGGAAAATCTTGGTGTAGACATTACAACCAGTTCCCTTGGTTACAATGAATTTGACGCCGGTACAAATTATACCTACAGCGATATGAATGGAAAAACTGCAATAATTACAATAGCCGCCGAACTTGCTTTTAGCAGGGGAGTAGTTGTAATAAATTCCGCCGGCAACGAAGGGAATAACTCATGGGGGTATATTATTGCTCCGGCAGATGGTTTTAATACAATAGCCGTTGGTGCGGTTAGCAGCTCTGGCAACGCTGCCAGTTTTAGCTCGCATGGACCAACATCTGATGGAAGAATAAAACCGGATATAGCGGCTATGGGAGTTTCTGTTTTCGGATGTGGCACATCGGAATTAGCGGCATTTCATTTTAACAGCGGAACATCAGTCGCTGCGCCGATTGCGGGCGGTGTTGCCGGCCTTTTACTTTCCGCCTATCCTCATCTTTCAAATATTCAGGTGCGTGATATTTTATTAAGAACCGGGAGTAATTATGATACTCCAAATAACCAAATAGGGTATGGGATAGTAAACGCTTTTGGCGCTGTAAATTTTCCTAATATCGAAAATAAAAACGGAACTTCAATTGTTCACAAACTTATTTACAACGAGAACGGGGTTGTGAGTTCTTCGGTAAAAATTCATTATACAACAAACAATAAAGATTTTACTGAAGCCGCTGTGAGCGCCGATGTAAACAGTAAATATTTTTATGAATTGCCGTTAACCTCATCCGGAATAAAAACAATATTTTATTTTACTTATACCGACAGCGCCGGTAACATTGTGCGTGAACCATTGAACAAAAGTTTTAATTTTAAAAACGGAAGTTTAATCGTTGAAGAAGGTGACGGTAATAACATACCCGACGGTTTTGTGCTTGCGCAAAATTACCCCAATCCTTTTAACAGCAAAACAAGAATTGATTTTTTAGCGGCGGCTAACGAGCAAGCCGAGATGATTATTATTGACGGCGCCGGACAAAAAGTTGCAGTTATTTATAAGGGCATAACAAATATTGGAGAAAACACAGCGGAGTGGAACGGTCGTGCCGATAACGGCTGGCAATGCGCAAGCGGTGTTTATTACTACATACTAAAAATGGGTGGAAAAGAGTACGGACAGAAGATGATACTTCTCAAGTAAAAAATTTGCGCCGTGGATACAGAGAGAAAAGACAGAAAACAATCGGTTGGATGAGAGAGTAAAAAGCAGCCTGCATTAATTCCCAATATTTTTATTAAATTGTTACTGCAAAATTAAGGAGCAGTATGGCATTAATATTAACAGCACCGCAGGAAAAATATTTAGAATCATTCAGACGTCAGGATGACGAACTTTTACTCGAAATGGAACTATTCGCAAAAGAGAAAAAAATCCCGATTCTTTCGTGGGATGCGGCTGAATTTCTTGAACAGATAATAAAAATTCATAAACCGAAAAGATTGCTTGAATTGGGAACAGCGATTGCATATTCTGCAATCCGGATGGCGCGCGTTGTCGGTAAAAAAAGTGTTGTGCACTCAATTGAAAAAAGCGCAGATAATATAAAACTTGCAAAAGAATATATAAATCGTTCCGGCTGCCAAGATAAAATAGAAATTTTTGAAGGTGACGCATTTGAAGTTATGCCCCGGCTAAAAAAGAAATACGATTTCATTTTTCTCGATGCTGATAAAGAAGATTACAAACGGCTGCTTGATTATTCTCTAATACTTCTTAAAAAGGGAGGCGTGATATTTATAGATAATTTATTGTGGCATGGATACGCGGCTGTGAAAAAAGTGCCGCCGAACTATAGAACTTCTGCAAAAAATATAAAAGAGTTTAATGTGTTTTTTATGTCGCAGACAATTATACATACAACAATTTTACCCATTGGCGACGGAATAGGATTGGGAATAAAAAAGTAATTAGTATGGAAAAAATCTTTAATTCTAAACAACTTCTTGATGAAGTTGATAAGCTGTCAAACCAAATGTTAAAACGGAGAGATGATTTATTGGCGCTGTTTCAATGCGCCGAAACCCAAAGATTAGGAAGCAATCTTGAAGAGACTGCGTTTACCGCAAAATATATTATGGGGCTGCTTCGGGTTTTAAAGGCTGCTAATGAAAACTCAGAAATCGCTGATCTCGATAATGTTAAAAAAGATTTGGCATCTGGTTTTGAAAAAGTAAAAAATGAGATACAGCAAATTACTAAAAAGGATGAACTGCTTAAAATACGGTTTGAGGCAGAATATTTTGGAATGAACCAGACTGCTTTTGCAGCATTAAATGAGCTTCTGAACGATCTTGAATGGACAAAAAAATATTTTAATATTTTAAAAAGAAGTAAAAAGAATTAATGGTAAGATCTGTTTAAAATATAAAAAAGCCGCATCCATAAAGAGTGCGGCTTTTTTTGCAATTAATAATTAAATTATGGTCCGGTTACGTAATCATAACCCTTTATTTCAGTGTCCTTGAAAGTCGTCATACCATTTGCGCCCATGATATCATAAATCATGGCGTTGGCTCCGAACAACAAAGTTTTAGCATCATAACCAAGAACTTTTAAGTATGCGGCAACCTGTGAAGATGTTTGACCTGTGTAACAATAAACAACAATAGGTTTATTTGTTGGTAGGGTTTTTAAATTTGTTGAAAGCTTAAAATCTACTTTTGGTGTGTACTGAACAGCGCCGGCAATATGACCGATGTCATAATGATTTTGTGCCCAATAGTTAACTATATAATAGTTAGCTAATCCTGTGTAAACAGTAGCGTTTGTAATTTTTACAGCATCAAATCCGGCAGTAAATAATTCTGCTACTCTGGCTTCTAAAATATCTTTACCCGCAGTTTTTCCTGTGTTGATAGTTGGAAGACTTCCTGCTGTATATTTTGCAGTAACAGTTGTTACAAAATCGGTTGCGTGCGAGTTGCCTACACTTGGAGACCAACTGTTTGCTACATCCTGGTTCCAGCTTGACATTCCCCACTTTAAATCGAAAACATTTGTGTAACCCAATAATCTTAATAAACCAACAGCGTAACCTGCTGTTTGACCGCTATAACAAGCTACAACAACGGTTTGTTTATTTTGGAGATTATTTGTCTTGTAATAAGTTAACAAGTTTGCAAAATCAACACGCACTGCGCCTTCTATGTGCCCTTTTGTTTCAAAATCAGCTTGGGAGCGGATATCAAGAATTACCTGATCTGCACTTGACTGGTTAGTTCGTACAGCCTCGGCAGTAATCATTGCGGGAGCCGTGGTATTAACAAAATCGCCGTTAGCTTCTAAGTATTGAGCTACTAACTCGGATTCATTAACCGCTGGCGGTGTGTTCGGGTTGCTGTCATCCTTGCTGCAGCCTGTATATAAAAACAGAACCGGGAGCAAAAGAAATAGAAAGTATAACTTCATTTGTTTCATATGTGTACCTTTTTATTATTGTTTGTGTGAAATATCATAAACCCCAATTTGACGGAAGTTTACCGTCGACTACAATTCCTTTATCAGCTTGAACCTCCCAAATATCGAGATCCGATTCGAACAAATACAATTCTTTATTTTTATAGGTAGTACCGTCTTTAATGATATGGCAACTCTCGTAACATTGTTTTCCGCCGGTTGTATCGGTTCTCGTCGTCCACCGGATGATGTTGTGAGGTGTTGTATATTTATAAGTTGGTTTCGAGTTAAAATTTGAAAGCACCGCGGTTCCGTATAACGACCAGCTATCCGGCGCCATTAATGATCTTCTTAACAATGCCATAGGAAAGTTTCTTGTCTCCGGTATCGGATTCATTCCAATTTTGAAACCCTGGTAAGAAGGAACTCTTGCGCCTTCACCGCCAATATGGCAACTGCCGCAGTTGTTATAATCTTGCGAGTGGCATGTATTACAGCTAAATGTATTAATGTGCTGTGCATGGTAGGTATTAGAATTTTCAAGATTGGAGTGGCAATTTGTACACTTTGGCATCAATGCCATTTTGTATCTCTGGTTGTAAATATTTCCATCGCCATGTACTTCATGAGAGCTATGACAATTCATACATTCAAACCCGGCTTTTGTTAAATGTACATCGGGCACGGTTCCGGTAGCTATTCCAAAATAAGCATGACCGCCGCGGCTGACATGGCATGCGACGCAGTTATCTCGCATGTTTGGTTTTTTTGCAAAATTGTGTCCATTATACAATCCACCTCCGCCGGCTGCCGGACGGTTTACATGACAGTCGCCGCAGGTTGCATGACATTTACCGCAGTTGTGGTCATAACCATCCTTCATTGTCTCGGTTAATTCAGCGAAAGAATGAAGACCCGAACGACCAACCACCATTGCTTTTTGTCCCCAACCTTGTTCATGAATGCTATTTGCTGTTCGTGCGACCACATCGGGATGGCAATTTGCGCACTTATGCTGGGCATCGAGCGACGGATGTCTTAAAAAATTACCGGAGTGGGCAACGGTTTTATCATCAGTAGTATTTACACCATTATGGCAAGCGGTACATTCCAGTTTACCATGCATTGTTTTCTTGAAGGCGCTATAACCTTCGCCGCTGAGGTAAACTCTATCATATGGTTCGTAATGGGGGGCATCTCCGCCGCAACCGCCGCCGCCGGTGGATTCAGGATCGGGTGTGTAAACTGCCTTTAAAACTTCATAATTTGTATGGCAGCCTTCGCACGATTTTACTGATTTATTTGCGGTTATAGAGTTTTCGGGAGCCTGAGGCTCATCTTTTTGGCACCCTGCAAGAAATACAATAAGTAGTGTGGTGGAAAAAAATAAGGTAAATATTTTTTGTTTCATCATCATCCCGTTGATCGGTTAAAAAATTACATACTTTAGTATGTCAACTCTTATGCCGCTCAATAGATTACTCTATTAGCGAATAACTCAACGGAAAAGCGAACTATTTCTCAAAGTTTAGAAAAAATCTTCTCTACTTTAACAATAGCAAAAAATATCTACCTTTATAATTGTTAAGAGAAATAAATTAAGATTTAGCTATCCATTTTTCTAAAGCTGATAACAAATGAGACATAGCAGTAATCAACGGATCGTGCTGCGGCTCTTCAATATCCTCAAGTATTTCTTTATGAATATTTATATAAGCGGCGTTTAACTTTTGCACTATTATAGTTCCCTGGTGCGAAAGCGATACGCGCATATTTCTTCTGTCTTTCGGTTCAATTTCCCTAATCATATAATTTTTTGTTACCAATCCATCAATGATTCGGGTTAATCTACTTGGACTCAAATTCATCCTTTCGGCAATAGTTTTATTGTTCAAAGTTTCAGTTTTTCCAAAAAGCCTTAAACATCTAAACTCTGCCTGAGTTAATCCATACTGCTCAGCAAGTCTGTCTTCTTTTTCCTGACAGTTTGCTAATAACTTAAATGTTAAATCTGCAAGCTCTCTTGCTTGATTGATTTTTACATCCGATTTTGTGTGTTTTGATTCTTCCATATGCCTTTTCTCAATAATTGCTTTGGGCAAAAATCGCTAATACTTAAAAATTAGTCAAGTCTTTTTTGAATATTTTTTCAAAATCATAAAAATTGTTACTCTTATCACCTAAAATAAATACCATTTTCTTCTTTTACTTCAATATTTCCACTGCACGACTCAATTAAAACTTCTTTCAGCTTATCAATTTGAGAGGGAAATAGTTCGATTAAAAACTTTACTTCCTCCGAATACTGTACATCTGAAATTATTGCATCAAATCGGGGGAGGTAATGATGCACAGAACTTACAAATTGAAACCCGGTTTTTATTAAAACTTTTTTGTATGCTTTTTTTGTTATAAAAGACGCGCAAGTCAGCACATCCTCTGCCGATTTGTAGTAAGCTTTCCCAAGCGGTCCAACTCCAAGTTTTGTCCCACCGAAATAGCGGATAATAACTACACCGACATCAACAAGTGAGAAATGTTCAATCGCATTAAAAATTCTTATTCCAGCCGTACCATTTGGTTCCCCGGCGTCAGAATATTTATAGCTATCATCTTTTAATTTGTAAGCAAAGCAATGATGCGTTGCATCGTAATATTCCTTTTTAATGTTAGAGAGTGCAAATGAAAAATCATCTTCAGTTTCTACCGGAAATGCCTTCCCGATAAAAAGGGAACCTTTCTCCTTAAATTTTGTTTCGGAAGGCGATTTTATGGTTTTAATTTCTTCTTTGACAATCATTTTTTGTTCTTTATTAAACTCCAATCGTATTGGAGTCATGCTTTATTAAATTGATTTTCAAACTGTCGAGTGCTAATATAATGTTTTAAATTTTTAAGAGTAATCCTGTTTGGAAAAAGACACAATAATAATTAAAGGTGCAAGAGAGCACAATTTAAAGGATATCGATGTCGAAATTCCACGCGAATCATTTACTGTAATTACAGGGTTATCCGGTTCCGGTAAATCGTCCCTGGCTTTTGATACTATTTATGCTGAAGGGCAGCGTCGTTATATCGAATCATTGTCAGCATACGCCAGACAATTTTTAGACATGCTCGAAAAACCGGATGTCGATTTAATCGAAGGTTTAAGCCCCGCAATTTCAATCGAACAAAAATCCACCAGCGGAAATCCGCGCTCAACAGTTGGAACTGTTACCGAAATTTATGATTATTTAAGGTTGCTTTACGCGCGTCTTGGAACACCGCATTGCTATAATTGCGGAAAACCGGTTGCAAAGCAGTCCTCTGCACAGATTATAGACAATGTCATTTCAAACTTAACCGATAGCAAAATTACAATACTCGCCCCAATTGTACGTGGAAGAAAAGGGCACTACCGCGAATTGTTTGAAGAGGTTTTATCGGATGGTTTTTTACGAGTGCGTGTTGATGGCGAAATTAACGAAATATCAAAAGGTTTTCAGGTCGATCGTTATAAAATCCACAATATTGAAATTGCTGTTGACAGGGTTATTGTAAATGAAAAATCGAGAACCAGAATAGCGGAATCAATAAATGTTGCGCTGAATTATGGTAACGGAATAGTAATAATAAATAACAACAAAGAAGATTTTATTTACAGCCGCCATCTCGCCTGCCTCGACTGCGGAATAAGCTTCCAGGAACTTGCTCCTAATTCATTCTCGTTTAATTCACCTTATGGCTCGTGCGCCGATTGTGAAGGACTTGGCGAAAAAAAAGAACTTGATCTTAATTTAATTATCCCGGATTGGGATAAGTCTATAAATGAAGAAGCTCTTTCGCCGATGGGAAAACCAAGAAACATCTGGTTCTTTAACCAATTAACAGGGGTAGCTCAAAAATTCGGTTTTACTTTTGATACCAAGTTGAAAGATTTTACTCCGGAACAAAAAGAAATTTTTCTAAAAGGAAGTAAAGAGAAAATTCCCTTCAGCTACTCATATGGTAACAGCAAACCTGTTACTTATATGCACAAATTTTCAGGGCTGATTAACTATCTGAAAAATTACTACAACACAACAAGTTCCAATAATATCCGCGATTGGGTTGAGTCATATATGAATACTGTTACATGCAGTACATGCGGCGGTGGAAGATTAAAGCGGGAATCGCTTGCGGTAAAATTTTTGGATAAAAATATAAGCGAAGTGTCTGCGCTTTCAATACTTCGTTCAAAAGAGTTTTTTGAAAAAATTAATTTAACCGGTAACAATGGGATTGTAGCAAAACCGATTCTAAAAGAAATTATTACCCGGCTCGATTTTTTATTAAATGTGGGGCTCGATTATTTAACTTTAAACCGTTCGGCGCGTACTTTATCGGGGGGAGAGTCGCAGCGCATTCGGCTTGCAACACAAATAGGCACGCAGCTTGCCGGAGTTCTTTATGTGCTTGATGAACCAAGCATCGGCCTGCATCAAAGCGATAATATTAAACTTATTAACTCATTAAAAAATTTACGAGATCTCGGAAATACAGTTATTGTTGTTGAGCACGATAAAGAAACCATCGAAAGTTCAGATTATATTATTGATCTTGGCCCGGGTGCGGGTGAGCATGGCGGTAAAGTATGTTTTGCCGGGGAAACGGATACAATTTTCAGTTCACAAAACGGGTTAAATTCACTCACTCTATCCTATCTTTCAAAAAAGAAACAGATAAAAATTCCCGAACATAGAAGAACCGGTACCGGAAATTATTTAACACTTAAAGGCGCAAGTGGAAATAATTTAAAAAATGTAACATTAAAAATTCCGCTCGGTACCCTCACACTAATAACCGGAGTCAGTGGCTCCGGAAAATCCACTTTGGTAAATGAAACTCTTGTAAAAATATTAATGAATAAAATTTATAAGAGCAAAGTGGTTCCGCTGCCGTTCAAATCGATTGATGGTCTGGAACATATAGATAAAGTAATTGAAATTGATCAGTCGCCGATAGGAAGAACACCGAGATCAAACCCTGCAACTTATACAGGGTTATTTACATTTATCCGCGATTTATATTCACAAATGCCCGAATCAAAAATAAGGGGTTATGCAACCGGGCGGTTTAGTTTTAATGTAACCGGCGGGAGATGCGAAGAATGCGGCGGTGACGGACTAAAAAAAATAGAGATGAATTTTTTGCCCGATGTTTATGTACAATGTGATGTTTGTAAGGGGAAACGTTATAACCGGGAAACACTTGAGGTACTGTACAAAACAAAATCTATTGCCGATGTACTTTCAATGACAGTTGATGAAGCGCTCGACTTTTTTGAAGATCTGCCCCGAATAAAAAGAAAACTAAAAGCCATCCATGATGTTGGACTTGGTTATATAAAACTCGGGCAGCAGGCAACCACTCTTTCCGGCGGAGAAGCCCAGCGTGTAAAACTTGCAACCGAGCTAAGTAAGGTAAGTACCGGGAAAACGATGTACATTTTAGATGAGCCGACCACCGGGTTACACTTTGAGGATGTAAACATACTATTAAAAGTATTAAACAAACTTGTTGATAAAGGTAACACAGTTGTAGTGGTTGAACATAACCTTGATGTAATAAAAGTGGCTGATTGGATTATCGATCTCGGTCCTTTTGGAGGCGAATTGGGCGGGGAGATAATTGTTGAGGGAATACCGGAAAAAATAATAAGGAATAAAAAAAGTTTGACGGGTGAGTTTCTCGCAAAAGAATTAAATGCGCAGTGAGACAGATCCAAATTCTTTTTTAATCTTTATTTGTAATGAAGTTTTGCTCTTATGTAAATAAATTTGTTAAGAACAAGCATTATCGAAGAAAAAATTTTATAAAAAAAAGAAAGACTATAAAAATTAATTTGCATAGCTTGTAAAAGCGTTGTTATATTTACCCACCTTTTATCAGGGATTTGCACCACATTCTGGCAAATCATAAAATTATTTTACCGAAAAAATTATCCCGGTTATTACCTGCCGGATTAACCATTATTATTTATTTTGAAAATGAAATTACTCAGACCCTGGGAATTAAAACTTAGAGATTGGCAGTTAGAAGCAGCCCGTAAAGTTAAAGAAAAATTTGACCGCGGTGATAAAGATTTTTTGTGCGTGGCGACTCCAGGCGCAGGCAAAACAATTTTTGCACTACGAATTGCCCATTATCTTTTAACAAAACAAATGGTAGAGCGGGTTGTAGTTATTTGTCCTACCGAACATCTAAAAAAACAGTGGGCTGAAAACGCATTTGTCTCCGGCATAGATATCGATCCGGAATTTGAAAACTCCAGGGGGAAAGAAACCGGCGATTTTTTTGGCGCGTCCTTAACTTATGCGCAGGTTGGCAGGGAGCCGAGAGTGCATAAACGAAACTGCGACAAGAAAAAAACATTTGTAATTTTTGATGAAATTCATCATCTCGGTGATGAACTTTCCTGGGGTGATGCAATTCGGAAAGCTTTTGAAAACTCTGCTTACCGGCTATCAATTTCGGGAACTCCGTTTAGGCGCGATAATAATCCAATCCCGTTTGTTAATTATGTTAATTCGCAAAGTGTAGCCGACTATGTTTACGGATATACTGAGGCGCTCTTTGATAAGGTTTGCCGCCCGGTTTATTTTCCGGCTTATCAGGGCGAGATGGAGTGGCGGGTAAAAGAAAAAATTTATAAATCGACCTTTGATGATAATCTTGATAGAGGGCATGCCTCCGAAAGGCTGCGTACTGCTTTAGACGCAGACGGCAAATGGCTCCGGACGGTATTAATAGATGCTGATAAAAAATTAGATGAAATAAGAAGCAAACAACAAGATGCCGGGGGTCTGCTTATTACAATTGATCAAAAACATGCACGAGCTTGCAGTAAATTACTTTATGAAATTGCCGGAAAAAAACCGATTGTGGTAGTAAGCGATGATCCAAAAGCTTCAAAAAAAATAAAGGAATTTAACAATAGTTCCGAGCGATGGTTAATTGCAGTAAAAATGGTTTCGGAGGGGGTAGATATACCAAGGCTGCGCGTAGGGGTTTATGCAACAAATATAAAAAGCGAACTATTTTTTAGGCAGGCGGTCGGGCGTTTTGTTCGTCAACAGAAAGACATCGGCGAGCAGGATGCTTACATTTATATGCCGAAAGACATTGTACTTGTTGAGTACGCAAAAGAAATTGAGTTGGAGCGCGACCACTATATAAATAAAAAAGATTATTTAAAAAATATTTTCGATATCGATCCGTCTTTAAAACGAGAAAAGGAAAAAGAGGAGTCGACATTTGAGGCAATACACTCGGTGGCTACCGATAAAGTTCAATTAGAACTTGATTTCGGTAGAGAGTTTGCGATACCTGAAAAACCGGGGAAAAAACAAAAGAGCAAGGAAGTTGTGATCATTCATAAACAAGAAGAGGCGCCTGTTTATGTGCAAATTGAAAAACTTAGAAGTGATATTAAAGCTATAGCGCGGGATGTTGCCATAAAACTTAATGAAACAACCGGGCGAGTTGACTGGAATTTGCCGCATAAAAAATGGATAAAAATCGGCGGTAAGCCGATCGATCAGGAAACAATGACGGAGCTGTTAAAAAGAAAATCGTGGCTGCTCGAACAAATTTAATATTATGTCGGTTAGGCAAACAAAAATACACTGTTAAAATTAATTTGCGCGCGTGGTCTGTAATACGGTTTCAATTTAGTTCCGAATATTTCTCCCGCTACTTTGGTTATTTCTTTATAAATTTGCGCAGTTAATATTGGAAAACTATTGAAGATATATAAGTACTCCGTTTTTTACAGGTTGGTTTATAAATACGCTAATATTCCGCTTACAATTTTTCTTGCACTTTACCTTGTATACTGGGGCGCTGGTATTGACAAACATTTAATTTTTCTGGTCCCGTTTTTACTAACGCTTCTAATAATTTATTTTCTTAATAAGCACTTTTTGATGTTATACAAAATAATGGCATACAAAATTGAAGCGGATGATGAAAAACTTGTGTGCGGCAATTTTTTTATGTCGAATAAAACAAGAACAGTTTATTTTAATAACATAGACAAATTAGAAGGTGGAATTTTTGACGGAAAACCCCGTGGTATTATGCGGTTTTGCGACCATGAAAGTAAAATATGGATAGGATTTTATCAAAATATAAATAAGGGAAGAGAACTCGGCACTTTAATTTTAAGCAAGGTGCCTCAGCCGGTTTATGATGAGGTGCTTGAAAAAATTAATAAAGCCGGCAAAAAGAAAAAAGTTGAATGAAAATTGCAGTTTTAGTTTCAGGCGGAGTTGACAGCTCGGTTGCTTTAAGATTATTAAAAGAAGAAGGACATGATTTAACAGCCTTCTATCTGAAAATATGGCTCCAGGATGAGTTCTCTTTTTTGGGTGATTGCCCCTGGGAAGAAGACCTCGAATATGTTCGTGCTGTGTGCAGCCAAATTAATGTACCGCTGGAAGTCTTAAACCTTCAAGCCGAATATTGGGATTCGGTTGTTACATACACTATTAGCGAAATAAAAGAGGGGCGTACACCAAACCCGGATATTTATTGTAACAGCCTAATAAAATTCGGACAGTTTTATGACAAAATTGACAATTCTTTTGAAAAAGTCGCAACAGGTCATTATGCACTTGTCGATAAAAATGATAACAGGTTCATTCTTAAACAGGCGCCAGACCCTGTAAAAGACCAAACATATTTTTTAGCCTATCTAAGTCAAGCACAATTAAGCCGCGCCTTGTTTCCTCTTGGCCATCTGAATAAACCTGAAGTAAGAAAGCTTGCACAAAAATTTAATTTGCCGAATAAAGAAAGAAAAGACAGTCAGGGAATTTGTTTTCTCGGGCAAATAAGATTTAATGATTTTATAAAACATCACCTCGGCGAAATTAAAGGTGATATTATAGAATTAGAAAGCGGTAAAAAACTTGGAGAACATCCCGGTTATTATTTTTTTACAATCGGGCAGCGTTCCGGTTTGGGGTTATCCGGTGGTCCCTGGTATGTAGTAAAAAAAGACATCAATGAAAACCTTATTTATATTTCCCGCGAAAATATCGCTCGACGAAGTCGTGACGAATTTTTTGCCGGAAAGTTTAACTGGATAAATAATGAAGCGCCTGGCGACGGTAATTATAAAGTAAAAATTAGGCATGGCGCCAGGTTTTACAACTGCAGTTTTTCAAATTATCAAAATCAAAAGGCATTAATAAAACTCGAAACAGCCGACCAGGGAATTGCACCAGGGCAGTTTGCCGTATTTTACCTGGATGATGAGTGCCTCGGCGGCGGAACTATTCTTTCGGAGTGATAAGATATGGCATTGGAATGTATCTGTTAGCCAACGGATTTTTTATGTCAATATATTTTTTATGCTTTTAACTTTAACTTGCGGCTTGCCGCGCTATGTTTTAGAGAACAGCTTTAAATATTCAGTAAAAAAATATTTTGCCAATTAAGTGTAAACAACAGGGTTACTAAAACGGATATTTTACTCTCAAAGGCGTTGGCAGCTAATTAATAAAAGGTTTGAATGTTACGGTGAAAGTTGTTCCCACATCCTTTTTACTCTTTACTGAAATTTCGGCATTGTTCATTTCACAGTATTTTTTTACAAGTGCCAGCCCCAAACCGTTTCCTTCATATTTCCTCGAATATCCCTGATCTTCCTGTGAAAACGCCTCAAAAAGATTGGGCAAGTATTCGGCAGAAATACCGATTCCCGTATCAATTATATCAACACAAGTCATGTAGTTTTGGTTATTGTATAATACAATCTTGATGCTTCCCGATTTAGTATATTTAACTGCATTTTCAATTAGATTTGCAAAAAGATGAGTGGTGGTATATTTATCAGATTCTACCAGTCTATTCTCAGAACGGTCAACAAAATTTAATTCGAGCCCTTTTTGTTTCGCTAAATGGGTAAACTCTTCTGTCAACTCTTTTAGTATGTTATCTTTAAGGTCGATAATTTCATTGTCTATTTCAAAATTACCGGTCTGAATTTGCGCCATGTTCAGTATCGAATCAACCGTTCTTATCAGTCTCGTGCTTGCTGTTTCAATAGTTTCAAAACAACTCTGGATAAAAGGTTGAATTTTGTCCGCGAGTTCTTCTTTTATAAGTGAGCTATAACTTAAAATACTATTTATTGGTGTTCTTATTTCGTGCGACATTTGAGCAAGAAATTCGGTTTTTAGTCTATCCGATTTTTCAGCATTTTCTTTTGCTTCCAAAAGTACGCTTTCATACTTTTTACGTTCCGAAATATCCCGATGAATTGAAAGAATTGCATCTTTGCCTTTGTATTTTATCATCGTTGCGTTTATATCGATATATATAATACTCCCATCTTTCTTTTTATAGGTTGCTTCAAGGTTTTGAAACTTTTTTTGCTCAACGAAAGACTCCCAAAAATTCCATGAACTCTCTTTCTCTGCGGATAAATCGAGCAGCGAAAGTTTTTTTAACTCGCTTAAATTATAACCATACAATTGTGCGGCAGAATCATTAGCATCATAGATTAAAATAGAGTGCGGGTTTGTAATCAAGATCGCATCGTGGGCATTCTCGAATAATCCACGGTAATCTTGTTCGGATTGAGCAAGTTTTCCTTCGAATTCCATACGCTCTTTTATTCTTTGTTGTAGCGCCCGGTTTCTTTTTTGAATTTTTTCTATTCTTATTTTATAAAAACCATAGGCTGAACCAAGACTGAAGATTATTACAAATGAATAAAACCAATAAGTCTGCCAGAATGGTTTTTCGATAGTAAAAGAATATGATGCTGGCACACTATTCCAGATATTAAAAATATTTCTCGATTTAACGATAAATGTATATTTACCGGGAGGCAGGTTAGAATACGTTGCGCTGTTTTTATTTGTAACAGGTGACCACTTTTTGTCAAAACCTTTAAGTTTATATTGGTACCTAACAGACATCGGGCTCAAATAGTTTATTCCCACAAAATCGAATGTTAAATGATTTTGATCGTAGGGTAACTTTATTTCGGGTGGAATACTTTCATAAGGGTTGATTATCTCGGAAGAATAGGGTGTTAAATCCACGTTCTCCAAAAACAAGCGTAAATCTGTAATATAAGTTTTATTTTCATCGCTTTTTATTTTTATTTCGGATGGCTTAAACTTTAGTAATCCACCGCTTGTACCAATCCAAAAATATCCTTTACTGTCAAGAAGTGCAGCTCCCTGATTACATTCGGTACCGGGTAAACCATCGGTAGAATTGTATGCCAATAAATCAATAATGCCGTCTGAGGCGTATTTTTTCCAGTTAAGCCTGTTTAATCCAGTGTTCGTACCTATCCACATATAATCATTTTTATCGAATTGCATTATTAAAACAGAATTATTGTTTAATCCTTCATTTGTAGTAATGTGTCGTACTGTATTTGTCTTAACATTATAAAATGCAATTCCACCGCCGTAAAGACCGAACCAAAGATTTTTGTAATCATCCTCAATTACTTTTATTATTGCATAACCTCCGAGTTGTTTCGCCTCTTCAGCTTCAACAAAAACATTACTCTGCAATTTGTAAAGCATCTTATCTGTAGCAGCCCAAAATGTTCCCCGCGAATCGTCAAGAAAAGAGTGTACAGGGATATACGATTTTATAGGCAGAGGGAAGGCTGAAAATTTTTCGCCGTCAAATTTGAAAATTCCATAAAGAAAAGTTCCAAACCAGATGTTACCTTTTTTATCCTCATAAATAGTTAAGATAGATTTTCCCTCAAGGTCTCTTGAATATTGGTTGTCATCTGTCCTCCTTATTACACCGTCTTCTGTCCCAATCCATAGGTTCCCTTTTGAGTCCTTAAAAAGACTCCAGATTGCCTTACCGGAAGGAAAATAAGACGGAGAATAGACAGAAAATTTATTATTGGAAAATGAAACAAGTCCGGCACTTTCTGTTGCTATCAAAAGTGATCCGTTCATTTCTGTAATTGACCAGATACCTTCGATTAGATTTGATTTATCATAGCGTGTAAAATTTTCATCTTTTAATATGCTTACACCGTTGGTTGTTCCTATCCATAAATTCCCCTCAGAGTCTTCGGTAATAGCCCATATGGTGTTATTGATTAATCCTTCTTGTTTTGTATAACGCTGAAAAAGATTGCCATCATATTTGTAAAGCCCATCACTGGAACCAATCCAAATACGGTTTCTTTTGTCTTGATAAATAGCCCAGATAGGAACGTCGTTTAATCCCTGTTGCTTGTATTTTGTAATAACGTTGTTTGAAATGGAACATATACCTTCTTTCGTGCCTACCCATAAAATATTCGCACGATCAAAACGAAGTGACCATACAGAACTGTTTGGAAGTCCATCATCTTTTGTTAATATTTTTATACTATCGCCGGAAATTTTAATTAACCCTATTTCGCTACCCGCCCAGATGTTTTGATTGTTATCTTCCGCAAAGTCTAAAACTTCAAATTTTTCGGGTAACGATGAAATATTTACTTTTGTAAAATTATTTCCATCATAGCGGTACACCCCGGCATTGGTTCCAAGCCATAATTGTCCATTTGAATCTTCAAACACAGTGAGTATTGAATTTGCATTCAACGATGAATTTTGCTGCGAAAAGTTGTAGAATTTTTTCCCGTCGTATTTTGTTAGTCCCCCGTTAGTAGCTGCCCAGATGTTGTTTTTATGGTCTTGTAACAACTTGTAAATAACATTGCCGCCTATACCATTGGTTGTATTAATTGTCTGGAAATATGAGCCGTCAAATTTATTGACGCCGCCGCCGTTTGTGCCGAGATAAATAAATCCTTTTTTATCTTGAAGGATGGAATAAATCTGCGCCTCGTTCAAACCGCTCTTAGTGGTAAGATTTATAAAATTTGCGCGCTGAGCGGCAAGAGAAACCGAAAATAATAATATTATAAAAAAAATCTTCATCTTATCTTAATAAAAACAATCAACTCAAAGGCAGTGAAAAAATGAACGAGGTTCCTTCCCCCGGTTTACTTTCAGCACGAATTAACCCACTATTTTTTTCAACAAAATCTTTACATAATAATAAACCAAGTCCAGTCCCTTTTTCGGCGCTGTTAACACTCTGTTTTACATCAACACCAATTTGAAAAAGTTTATGCATCTCTTCCTCCGGAATTCCGATTCCGGTATCAGAAATGCTGACTTCAATTTTATCATCAACCTGGCGCCCCGAAATTGTTATACACCCTCCCGAAGGGGTAAATTTTAATGCGTTCGAAACAAGATTGCGCATCACTGTATCAATCATCTGCGCATCTGCAAAAGCTGTAATTGAATCACTTAATGTGTTTATTAAAGAAATATCTTTAAACTTGGCATTATTGGAATATAAGTTTAAAATCTGTTGCGCAATGTTTTTTAAAGGAATCCGGGTTGGTTTAAAATCGATATTGCCGCGTTGAAGCCGGGACCAGTGCAGAAGATTTTCCAACAAATTAAAAACACTTTTAACAGATGTAGAAACCATCGTCGAATACTCTTTTATTTCTTGGCGACTCATAGTTTCAGCTTCGGTCGAGAGTATTTCGGAGAAGCCAATTAACCCTGTGAACGGGCTGCGGAGATCGTGAGAGATTATAGAGAAAAATTTATCCTTATCGGCATTTAACTGTTGAAGTTTTTCTTCCGATTCACTTAACTTGTTTGTAAGTTCTATCATTTCAACCGCATGCTGTTCAATAACGTCACGGCTCATCTGAATTTCTTCTATATGTTTATTTAACTCTTCTTCGGTAGATTTTACAAGGGTGATGTCACGAATAAGACCGATCGAATAGCATCCGTTATTTTGAAGCATTGTTGTAAGCGCAATTTCAACCGGAAAAACCTCTGCATCGTTTTTTATTGCATATAGTTCAAATAATTCTTTAACCGGTTCTTTTGATAACTTCTGTTTTATCTTCTCAAATTCATCTTCAAACAGTCCGGCATATCGGGGAGGCATTAGCATTGAAGTGAGTTTCTTATGAAATATATCCTCATGTGTATATCCAAACATTTGGACTGCAGAATTGTTCCAGAACAAAATTTCTAATTCTGAGTTTGTTATGAAAGAAGCATCTATGGAATTGTAAAGCAATTCTCTGATAAGAGTGTTCTCAATTAAATCAGGCTTTTCAGAATAAGCTGGACATTGCTCTTCGTTCAAACTATCCGCGAAAGGTGCTTCTGCTTTTGATTTAATGCCTGAATTGTTCATATATATATATTAATTAAGTGAGATTCATCATGTGTTAATTGGTTTAACCAATTAAATCACAAAACTGATAAAAAGAGTGGTCAGATAGCAAACTGACTACATTTAATAATCGAATATTTTCTGATAAAATTAAGTAATCCTTTTGGAAGATTAGCAGTGTAAAAATAGTAAATTTTCATTTAGAAAAATATTTACTTGTTTAGTTGTTTTTGAGTCAGGGGAGGTAATTTCAGGTTGTAATACTGTACAGTTTTGCCCATTTTCCATCCAATTATTTATACGGGAATGTACTTCCAATGGCTGATTAATTTTTAATTGGCTCCTTATTAAACTTCTTGAACAGAAAAATTGTTTAATGGTTGATAAATTTCTTTTTATGATAACACAGGATATCGATGAAAATCAGATTAATACTTATTACAATTATTTTATTATCCATTATTGATATTAAAATCAGCGCTCAGCAGCGCCCCGATTTTCGTAAGGGGATGAACGGCGGCGAAATAAAAGGCGAAGTGCTGGATTCCAAAGCTGAAGTTCCAATTGAATATGCAAACATTGTTTTATACACTTCTTCCGATTCGGTTCAATTTACCGGCACTATTACTGATAAAAACGGCTTATTTACACTAAGCGCTATTCGACCTGGTAAATATTATCTCGATATTCAATTTATGGGATATGAGAAAAAAACATTGGATGAAATAACCATAACTCCCCAAAATAAAATGGTAAATGTCGGTAAAGTATTAATTACTCCATCTGCTATTAATTTAGAAAACGTAATTGTTGAAGGAACCCGTTCACCGGTTACTTACCAAATAGATAAAAAAGTTGTGGATGTCAGCCAGATGCCAACAGTGGTTTCGGGCAATGCTGCCGATGTGCTTGAAAACATTCCTTCGGTTACAGTAGATATTGAGGGAAATGTTAGTTTACGCGGCAGTGGAAGTTTTACTGTGCTGATTGACAGTCGTCCTTCAATTATTGATGCACAGGATATTTTGCAGCAAATCCCTGCAAGTTCCATTGATAAAATTGAAATTATTACAAATCCCTCTGCAAAGTACGACCCGGAAGGGACAGCAGGAATTATAAACATTCTTATGAAAAAAAATCAAAACTTAGGGCTTAGCGGCGTTATAAACGCTAATGCAGGTTTAGATGATAAGTACGGCGGTGATTTTATTCTTGAATATAAAACACCATCAATAAAATATAATTTTGGGCTCGATTACAACCGGCGTTTTATGCCGGGCACAACAAGGGCAGAGAGAAGATTAACTTTTCAAAATGTTACTACATTTCAGAATTCAGATGGTACAATGCAATGGGGAAGAATTTCTTACGGACTAAGGGGCGGATTAGAATTCTCTCTTGGTGATGACGATATTCTTGGTTTTAGTACTAGAATCGGTAATCACTCAATGCAGCGGAATAGAACTGCAAATTATGCAGAGTGGAACGATACAAATCTTGTTAGTTCATACTACAACAGTTTTAGCGATGGCGGGCATGGCGGCAGCAACTTTAGTATAAACTCAAGTTATTTACACAAATTTAACTCCGCTGGGCATCAATTAACGGCTGACTTTACATACGGGGGGCATAATGGTGATGAGTCCACAACTTCGGGCGATTATTCAAACGGCGCGCAGTTCGGCGGAAAAAAAACGAGTACAACCGGGCCTGAAACCGAACTTGAAGGAAAACTTGATTACACTCTGCCACTTGGTGAAAACAGAAAATTTGAAGCAGGTCTGGAGGGCGAAAACGAAACTTCGGTGGAGGATAATAAACTGTACGATTATGACCCGGCAGCAAATGATTATCTGTTTCAATCACTTTACAGTTACAAAATTGAAAGCAAAAAAACTGAACTTGCGCTTTATTCAATTTACGGCGATGAATGGGGAAACTTTGGTTTTCAGGGGGGCGTAAGAGGCGAGTACACTTTTAGAGACGTTACACTTGTACAGTTGAATCAAAATTTTCATATAGACAGATGGGATATTTTTCCGAGCGCGCATTTTTCATACAAATTTTCAGCATTAACCCAGTTAATGGCAAGTTATACACGCCGAATTGAAAGACCTCATGGCTGGGAACTTGAACCATACTTAACCTGGATGGATGCTAATAATGTAAGACGCGGTAATGCCGGACTTTTACCTGAATTTATTGATGCCTTCGAAACAGGTTTTCAAACATACATAGGCAAAGTAAATTTATCGAGCGATTTTTATTACAAAGTAACAAATAATAAAATTGAAAGAGTCCGCTCGGTTTATGCCCAAAACATTACAATGAACACCACCGAAAATGTTGGAAAAGATTATTCACTCGGAGCCGAGTTTATGATGATGGCTGATCCGCTCGATTTCTGGACGATAAATTTGATGGGCAATCTTTATAACTACAAGGTTGAAGGAATGTTGAACAACCAGGACTTTTCGCGAAGCAGTTTTAACTGGAGCACCCGACTGACAAATATGTTTAATATTTCAAAGGCTACGCAGTTTCAGGTAAATTTTATGTACAACAGTCCAACCGTTTCTTCACAGGGGGATATGAAAGGATATAATACTGTTGATGTTGCAGTAAAGCATGATTTACTTAACCGGTTTCTTACTTTAACACTGCAGGTCCGGGATATATTCGGAGGCGCAAAACATGAGTTTACCAGCCAGGGACAAGGATTTTATACATACAATTTCTTTAACCGCGAGTCACCGATGGTTATGTTGAACCTAAGAATAAACCTCAACAACTATAAAGACCAAAGTAAAAAAGGAATGAATGGCGGCGAAGACGGAGGGTTTGAGGATTTTTAGTTTAGCGCTCCTCTAAAAACTAATCCGTTAGTAACGGATTGACTAACATAACACGAGTAAGCTGCCAAAACGGCTTTTCGAAGAGCGCCAATTAAAGTTTTTAGAGATGCCCTTTAGATAAAAAAGTGAAAAGCCGGCGTTTGTACAGATGCCGGCTTTTTTGGTTAAACGAGAATGCGCATGTTAAAATAAACGCTCCGGTTTTTTCTAGTGTTTAATTATTCAAGAGAGAATTTATGTTTGACCGAAATTGTTTCCCCGAACTTGCCATTTCAATAAAAAACTCTTCTGCATCTCGATTTGAAAGATAATCATCGGCATAGGATGCAAATGAGTATTCAACTAAATTTATTCTATCACACAAACTGTTACCCATCAAATTTATTTTGATGCTTCTACAAAATAATCTTATTTTGGAAATCAAATTTTAAACAATTACTCGATAGGGAAGAGATGAATAAATATATACTTTTCAAACAGAGTGCGGCTGTTATTGCGGCGGTAATATTTTTAACCCTAACAGCGATGGTTCCATTCAAACCGGACGAGGGGATGTATCCGTTGAGTGAAATAAGAAAACTCGATCTGAAAAAAGCCGGATTAAAAATAGACATTGATGAAGTTTATAACCCAAGCGGTGTTAGTCTTATTGATGCTCTTGTAAATGTCGGTGGTTGCACAGGTTCATTTATATCTGACGAAGGATTAATTATAACAAATCATCATTGTTCTTTCGGTGCGGTTACACGCGCAAGCACAACCGAAAATAATTATCTCGAAAACGGTTTTATTGCAAAAACCCGCGAAGAAGAAATTCCAGCGCAGGGAATGATCTGCCGCATAACCGTTGGATATGAGGATGTATCTGACCAGGTGCTTCAGGCGGCAAATGAGTCGGATGATGTTTCGAAACGCACGGAGGCTATTCGTAAAAAAGTAAAAGAAATAAAAAAAGCTGCTGAAGAAAAAGAACCCGGCATTGAAGCTGAAGTGAGCGAAATGTTTACCGGACAGTCGTATATATTATTTAAATATCAGGTTATAAAAGATGTTCGATTGGTTTATATACCCCCGCGCGATATAGGGGAGTTCGGCGGAGAATCCGATAACTGGGTATGGCCGCGCCACACCGGCGATTTTTCGTTTATCCGTGCATATGTTGCTGCCGATGGCAGTCCGGCTGAATATTCAAAAGGAAACGTACCATTCAAACCAAAAAAGTTTTTAAAAGTAAATGCAAGCGGTGTTGATGAAGGTGATTTTATATTTATTCTTGGTTATCCGGGCAGAACATTTAGGCATCAACCTTCGCAGTTTTTGGTTATGCAGCAGGATTACCAGCTACCATATATACAAGATCTATTTTCATGGGAGATAAACCTTTTTGAAGAACGGGGCGCCGGTGATCCCGGGTTTGCTCTCAAATTTGCATCGAGAGTAAAAGGACTCGCCAACACAGAAAAGAACTATCGCGGAAAATTAAAAGGACTCAGCCGGTTGAACCTTGTTGAGAAAAAACAAAAAGAAGAAATAGAACTCCAGCGTTTTATTGATAACGATTCGAAGTTGAAAGAAAAGTATGGCGATGTGCTTGGCAAAATAGATGCGGTGTACAAAGAAATAATGCAGCTCGGTCGCGTACCTTTATTCCTTTCTCAAATTACACGGCACGCCTCATCAATGAGGTTAGCGGCGCTGCTTTACGATTACCGGGAACAAATTGCTAAACCGGAATCGGATAGATTATCAATCTTCAAAGCAGAGGGACGTGCTGATTTGATGAAACAAATAGACGATATTTACAGCTTCTACTACTCTGAACTCGATAAAAAAATTATCATAAAAATGCTGGATGATTTTACTTCTTTTCCCGAGGGTAAAAAACTAACTTCTTTTGAAGATATTTTTGATGAAGAAAATACAAAAGAAAAACTATCTAATTATGTCGATGATATGGTTTCAAACTCAATAATAAACAACCTGGAAGATTACAAAGCGTTGTTTGAAAAATCGGATGAGGAATTAAAAGAGTTTGATGATCCGATGCTTCAATTTGTTTCGAAAATAAATGATGAAAAAAAACAAATAGAAGAACAAGCTAAAATGCGCCAGGGAGAACTAAACATATTACTTGCCGAATTTATGGATGCAAAAAAAGCGTGGCTTAATAAAGCATTTGTCCCCGACGCCAACAGCACTTTGCGCTTAACCTACGGTTATGTTAGGGGTTATACGCCAGTTGACGCGGTTTATTACAAGCCGATAACGACACTCAGCGGTGTTATTGAAAAGGGAGAAGAAAACGGCGACTATAAACTAAATAAAAAAGTAAAAGAACTTTATAACAAAAAAGATTTCGGAAAGTTTAAAAACAAAAAATTAAATGATGTGCCGGTAGCCATTTTATATAATACCGATACAAGCGGCGGTAACTCCGGCAGCCCGATATTAAATGCGTATGGCGAACTAATTGGCGTAAACTTCGACCGTGCATTTGAAGCGACTATAAACGACTTTGCCTGGAGTGAAGATTACAGCCGATCTATCGGGGTGGATATTCGCTATGTTTTGTGGGTAACCGAAAAAGTTGGCGGCGCTGATTTTCTAATAAAAGAAATGGGTGTAAAATTATAAACAAAAAAAATAAGTTAGAGCGGCATCATCATATGCCGCTCTACTAAAAATATCTTCAAAAAAAAGACTGCCAAAACTTCAAATCTGTAAACATACTTACCATAAAAGTAATATTGAGAAGTAATATTTACCGGGAACACAAAGTAGAAAAAAAAAAGATGTAAAAAGCATGATTTTTTAATATCTGCTTTGTGGCATTATACTTGTCATTTCATTCATGAGTTTTTTGTAAGGGGAAGTGAAAGCGCAATATTAGTATGATTTATATTTATCCGGAGATTTTATGGAAATATCCAAACTCGCATTTTTAGAGACATATACACTCGAAAATAACGAAGGAATAATGGGTGCTATCTTGGTTACCGATTCGGACACAAAACCTTTAGAATTCCGGGTGACAGCGCCAATCAAACCAACCAATTTTCAAAAAACTCTTTATGGCGATGTTTTGATGGAGCACATTCTGGTTGAACTTGTATCTGTTCCTCTTCTAAGCGCCATAAATGAACAGATTGATTTAATATTGGTGCGCGATGCATTATTTCTGGGTGTTAATTTTAAGCAGGGAGTTCGTGTTGTAAGAATTATTGATAACGGCTTAAGTAATGCTGCCGCCAAAAACAACAACGGTGCGTTAAAAATTAGCGGTGATAACGGATCGAGTGTTTTTATTGATACTTCAAAAAAGTTCGTCGATGAACTGCCCGACATCAATGACAAATTAAAAAACTTTGCAGATAGCAGAAACTTATTGGAACCGTTTGAGCGCCTTAAAATTGCATGCGAGCAGGTGCATCTCCAAAAAACCGGTGAATAGTGTCCCTAACAAAAACACTGCGAAAAAAAGCCGCGTCCTCTGTTTCATCGTTAGATATTCCGGAACAGTTTCACTGGCATAAATGGCTTCGATTGGGAGCCGCTCCTGAATATTATGAACTGCCGCCGCTAATCTATAGGTTGATGGAAACATCGCGCCTAAACAAATGGATGGTTATTCCCGAATCATCATTCTATAAACCGAAGCTCTTCAAGGCACGGTTACCGAAAGTAAGTAAAATATTTTTAATTCTCCCAACAAAAACAAACGCAGTTTATTTCGGTTCGGGAAAACCCGCAGTAAAAAAGGTTGGACTACCCGCTTTTGAACAGACGGAAAACTTCTTCTCTTTCACCCAAAAACGGAATAAAAACTCAATTGAGTATATAATTAACTTCAGGGGAAATTATAAAACAATCTTCCCGCAAACCAGTACAAAGAGATTAGATCGTTTCTTTTTTGATATGAATATTACCGCTGATAAGTATGAATTCATTTTGTATAACGCGGACACAAGTTTAATAAAGTTCCATTACTCTCGTTTAGCAACAAAAAATATTGATCTTTATAGTTATGCAAAAATTAAAAATACACCGAATTTTAACTTAAAAGTGCCCGATATTACCGACTATCTTGCTTCGTTGAACACTATAATCCATAATGTTGAAATATTAAGAAGTGAGAATAACGCAGTTCAATTCAATTCGGAACATTCCCAAATATTATTTAATTCACTCGAAAACAATCCGAAAGTTTACCGCGCAAAAAGTATAGAAATAAATACAACGCTCAAGAACGGCAATATATTATTGCCTATCGGCAACAATTTTAGCACAACTTTGTACCCGTTATCATCAATAAAGAGCTGCTTATTAAGCGGTGTGAAGGATATCATTACTTTATCTGGTTCCAAAATTTCATATATTCGCAACATAATTGAAAATTTAACAGCAACTTTCGATAATATACATACGCGCAATTTGCTTAATGATAAAACCGAAATGATATTGGAACCTAAAATAAATTTGGGAAACGAAGAACAAAAAGAAATATTTAAGAATCTATACACTTACCAGGAAGCCGCATCATTATTTCTTGTAGAAAATAAGCACGGATTAATTTGTGAACAACTTGGGATGGGCAAAACTGTAGAAGTTTGTGCCGCCTTAAAAGTTTTGAATAAAACGCATCAGCTAAAGCGTGTTTTAATAATTGCTCCTGAAGAAACCCTAGGTGATTCTAAACTAAGCGACGCAACCGGCGAACATATCGGTTGGTTCGGTCATTTAAATAAATGGTTTCCAGCAGTAGAAATAAAAATTATTGATGGTGATAGACAAGAACGAAGAGAGAAATGGCAGGCGCCTGTTTATTTTAACATTATTAATTTCCGTCATTTTAAAGATGACCTTGTGGAAACTTTATCGGATGGTAAATACCTTGCAGCATATGACTGCATAATTGTTGATGAAGTTCAGGAATTTGAAAAAGAAAAGTATTTAAACCATTTTGTAAGAATTGTTAATCCGAAAAACTTTTGGTTTACTTCAAGTTTACCTTACAGTAATATCGCTAACATTTTTAAATTCGATAAAAAAGTTTCTGTAGAGATAGATGCCGTATTCGAAAATAGGCACGAGAGAAAAAAAGAAGAAGTAACTGAAAGCATACCTGATGTTCTCCGGCAGGACGTATGGCTTGAGCTTGATGGGGAACAACAATACGAATATAATGTCGCTCTATCAAATGCGCGCACGCAGATTGGGGAGTTGTATTCTTCTGGCAATCCATATCGTTTTCAAGCAAAAGTATTTTTTCTCCTTCATCAGCTAAAACAAATTTGCAATTTTGTCGGTGAAAATATAAACAGTCCGAAAGCGGCTCTGCTTATTAAACATCTTGATTTGATTCTGGGCAGCGGACAAAAAGTTTTGATTTTTACTCAGTACGATAAATTCGGTACACAAAAAATAGAGAACATCTTGCAGGAAAAAGGTATAAAATATTCTTCTTATCTTGCAGGTATGACAGTGCCCGAAATGGAAATTGCAATATTAAATTTTAGAAAAGACAAAAACATCCAGGTTTTCCTTGCGGGTCTTAGAGCTGCCGGTGTGCGCGAAAATATTGCCGAAGTTCCTTACGTTATTCATTTCGACCAGTGGTGGAACCCTGTTACACACTGGCAGATTGAAAACAGGGTAAACCACCCGGAAGATAAAAAAATAAAAGTAACAAATCTTAATGTTTACAATTACCTTGTAAGAAATACATTCGAAGAAAAACTGAAAATAAAATTAGCCCACAAAGGTTTACTCGAAAAAAATATTATTGAGTCTTTATCTGCCGAAGCCTTAACTAAATTAATACGGGATGATGAATGGCTTGAAATACTTGGGATTGTAGAAAAAGATGAAAGTCGTGTAAGACCGGCGGTAAAGGACCCTGCCTGTATAGCTGCGCCCGAAAAATTTTTTGAACAAACAAAAGTTTTTTTTACTATACTCGGTTATAAAGCTTTAAAAGTTGATCGGACAGCAAAAGAAGAAAAGGTTATCATTCAAGGTTCTTCTATTGGAAAAAACAAACAAATTAATATGGTTGCCGCATGTTATGCCAATCCGGACTTGCCAGCAACATCAATAAAAGATTTTATTGAGTTGATTGAAAAAAATAAAAACGTCGATAAGATTTTTATTATTGTTAACGGTGAGTATAAAGTAAAATCCAAGCTTACTTTGAACAAAAATGTTACATTTTTAGACGGTGGATCCTTCCAGAATTATATTGATGAGTTTCAGATAATTACATAAAATCCTATTTTCGCAAATCGATCTAACGTTAGAGCGCAATTTCTTTTTTCAATCCTGTGTTTAAACTTTTAATAATATTTTGTTAGTTTTGCGCATCATTTCATCAAGGAACAGAAAATGAAAAAGTTTTATATTTTTTTGCTTTTTATTGTTATTCCTTTCGCAACGATAATTGCGCAGAAGCAGCCGGTGTTTGTAACCGATTCTGTTGACAGTTATATAAATAGAGCTCTCGAACGCTGGCAGATTCCGGGCGCTGCTGTTTTAATTGTTAAAGATGGGAATATTGTTACCGCTAAAGGTTACGGGGTTAAAGAAAAGGGCAAAGACGATAAAGTTGACACGAACACATTATTCCTTATCGGGTCTAACACAAAAGCTTTTACGAGCACCGCCCTTGCATTACTAGAAAACGAGGGGAAGTGCAAGTTAGATGATAAAGTTGTAAAATATCTCGATGGTTTTAAGATGAAAGACCCCTGGGTTACCGGACACATAAATCTTTTTGATATTGTATCTCATCGAATGGGGTTGCAGACTTTTCAAGGTGACTTTATGTATTGGACCTCGGATTTAACATCAGATGAAGTTATTGAAAAATTCGGTGAGATAACGCCTGTCTTTGAATTCCGCACAAAGTACGGATATACAAACGCCGGTTATGCTATTGCTGGAAAAATTATTGAAAAAATATCAGGTAAAAGCTGGGACGAATTTATCAAAGAAAAAATATTTATTCCGTTAGATATGAAAAGAAGCACCGCTCTTTCTACAGATTATGCTGTTGCCGATAACATTGCGATACCACATACATTTGTAAATGATAATATGGCTCCAATTAAATTCCAAAGTATCGACAACCTTGCGCCGTGCGGCAGTATAGCATCATCAGTTAATGATATGCAAGGCTGGATAATTGCCCAGTTGGACAGCGGAAGATATAACGGTGAAAATATTATACCTTATTCGGTAATAAACCGCACCCGTCAGCCGCAAACAATTGTAAGAAGAAACCGTCATCCGTTTAATAAAACTCATTTTACGTTATATGGTATGGGATGGAGCCTTGAAGATTATGAAGGTTGTGAAATTGTATCGCACACTGGCGGGGTTAACGGTTTTGTAACTTCTGTTACTCTTATTCCGGAAGAGCAATTGGGTATTGTGGTGCTAACAAATACAGATCAAAATGCGTTTTTCCAATCGATGAAGTGGGAAATTATTGACGCTTATCTCGGGCTGCCATATCGGGATTACGATAGTTATATGTACAAAAGAGTGTCCGGACAAAAAGCAGATCATGATGCAGCGATTGCAGCATTAAAGGATTCAGCAAATATGAACATAAAACCGGAGTTCGATTTTGCCGGGTTAGCAGGGAAATATGAAAATGAAGTTTACGGTTATGCACTACTTACGCCGAAAGAAAATTTCGTAGAACTAAAACTACAGCATCACTCAAGGCAGAGCGGCAGACTTGAATACATTGGTAATAACAGGTTCCTCTGCACTTATGCTGATCCGTCATACGGAATAAAAGTATTTCCGTTTGAGATAGAAAACGGAAAAGTAAAAGCGTTTAATCTTTATGTTGATGATTTTGTAGATTATATGCCTTACAGGTTTGAAAGGATTGAATGACCTCACCCCTGCCCCTCTCCTTAAGAAGGAGAGGGGTGATAGGGATTATTTGAGACTATTTATTCAACATCATTTTTTTAACTAAAAAACTACTGCCGGTTTGCAGACGGTAGAAATAGACTCCGCTTGAAAAATTGCTTCCATTAAAACTTACATTATACGTTCCGGGTGCTTTTTCTTCATTCAGCAGAGTTGCAATCTCGTTCCCCAGAACATCAAAAACTTTCAGTGAAACATTTTGAGCGCTGGCTATTGAAAAGTTTATATTTGTATTTGGATTAAACGGGTTAGGGTAGTTTTGTTCAAGAACAAATCCGTTTGCTGTTTTACTCTCATCGCCAACAGCAGATGGCGTATATGATGTTAATTTCCGCGAATGATTTTCAAAACCTTTAGCAACATAAATCTCGGTCTGTTCTAAAATCTCCCTCTCCATACTATCATAAGTATAGGTTGACCGGAGCCAGGGAACATATGCGCTGTTTAAGTAGTCTTCAATTAACATCACATCTAATTCGTTAAACGTCGTGTAAGTATAAGTCCTTCTGCTCTGTATAACCCACGAACTACTTCCTACATTCCACCCATAAAGCAATTCAGTTGCAAGCTGTTCATCACCCGCACGATAGACAGATTCAATTTTATTTATATCAAAAACGGTGGTGCCTCCATAAATATCCGACTCAATTTCTAAAGTAGGATTTAGCTTGCTGTTGCGTGTGTATCGGGTTTTTGATGTGTCTATCCAAGCGCTTCCATCCCAAACAGACCTAACATCATCGGTAAGGTATTTTGGATTAGCCGGCTGATATGTGTACGTATCCATCTCTTCATTTTCTAATTGGAAGTTGGTAAAGTTTACAAGCTGCATTACTTCTGTCAAAGGGTAACCCACGCTGTTATTTGTGTAGATAACCTTGGTATATAGGATCATATTACCGCCTAAGCTTAGCGAAGAATTTATTTCAGTTAAAAAATTATTTGCATCATATGTGTAGACGGTGGTAAAATTAAGAATCCAGGCTGAACCATCCCATATATACATATCCACATTTATAAATCTGAAAGTAGAATCGGTTGGATTGGGAGCAAACGTGGCAAAAAATTTCATTGTGTTTACCCACACTCCATTTAGAGTATCCCACGTCATATTCACTGCTTCAGTCGTTCCTGCGTTTGTATCCCATTGATCAATTGATCTCTTCATGTTTAACCAGTTATTATTTACCCAATCTTGAGAAATTTTATCCTCATAGCTGGTTGTGAGTATCCGGTTAAAAGTAAAGTAAGCGTCACTGTTTTTTGTTTTATCGAGTTTTATAAATTCCGGAACATTATTGCGCACAACCGGTGTTGTTTGTGCAGAAACTGCAACAGATGCCAAAAGAAAAAAAACAAACAGTACAAATAGTCTTTTCACGGTATTCTCCTATAGTTGGTGTTATTCATTACTATTACTCTTTAGAATTATGCCAAAAGTAAAACTTGTAATTGGAGTAAATATATCAATTTTTAATAGTAATGTATAAATATAATGACAAACCAAATCATATTCTGTCGCTCATTTGCGACAATCACAACTCGCTGCACAGATTTGGTCCATATATTCCTAATCGGACTTAACAATTACTTTCGGCATAATGGCGCTTATATAATATTTCCCAAAACAGTTGATATTCAATTTATAGAAGAGGTCATTTGGCACTATTTCATCAAAATTAATTTTTTTGTTATATCATAACCGCCAGCCCGCAGCCGATAAAAATAAACACCACTGGGCAGTTGGGAGGCATTAAATTCAACTTCATAAACTCCCGGCTTTTTTTCTTCGTTTACAAGAGTTGCAACTTCATTACCCAGTACATCAAAAATTTTTAATATTACAAAACCTTTCGCCGGTGAATGACTTGTTCCTATGGTATAACCGATCACCGTTTTGGGATTGAACGGATTTGGATAATTCTGGAATAATTCAAATTCTGTCGGAAGATTCTCTATTTCAACTTCAACTATTTCCGAATATTCAAACTTTCTTTCTGTGTCGATTAGTTTTAAACGGTATTGAATTGTTCCGCTTGGCGCAGATTCATCAATAAATAAATAATCTTTTTGAGAATTTGAATTTCCGTGTCCTTCAACAAAACCAATGGTTTCCCATTTGCTACTCAGATTACTAATCTGTGCTACGGTTTGCCTTTCTATTTCAAATCCATAATTGTTTACTTCCGTAGCAGTAGTCCAATTTAATACAACAGCGGTTGCTGAGCTTGTCGAAGCAGCTGTAAACGAAGTAAGTTCAACCGGCAAAGCACCGCTTGTTATTACATATCTGTCTGATAAATATTGCTCAACTGCATTTCTATCTTCATTACTTAAAACGGTGTTATATATTATCACTTCGGCAATATCTCCGTTAAAAGGATAGGCTCCACCTGACCGAATACCAAGTAATAGATTACCGCTACTTGAAGAAAGAATATTTGAGCTCGAACTCCCACCATCAATTCCATCAATTCCATCAATTCCATCAACGCGAACTGCCCCGCCGCTTTAACTAGCTCTTGCCGAAAACAGATGAGCGTTCCCATCTGTGTAACTACCAGCAACGCCGACGTCAAAATATGTTGAATTGACTGGAATAAATTTTGCCCCGGAAGTTCCGTTTAAATGATATTCAAAACACTCAATTGAGCTCCCCGCAATTAAAAACTGAATATCACTTGAACTTGATTTTGCAACTATAAACATTTCATATGGATTCTCTTCTATTCCCAAAGTTTCAGGCGTCGGTAAAAACATTTTTGTTGTGCTACCATTAAACCGCAGTACAGGATTTCCATTTATCACATTACTGATGAATGTAGGTTGATTTCCGCCAGTTGCTTGTGTCGCGTCATTATCGCAACCCGAAACATCTCCCCAATTTGAAACAGCGGAACTTGTGGAAGTTACCGCTAAATCTGAACGAAGATGTAATTTTAGGTTTGCAGTTGGGATGGTTATACTCAGCAAAATCTTTTTGCTTGAACTTTGATTGGTTGCCGCCACAAGTTTGAAGTAATACATAGTTTCGACAGTTAATCCGGCTAAAGCTGCATTTACATTTACACTGCTTTGCGCGGGGACATTAATATTTTGGATGACTGTTGATTGGTTTAAATTATCTAATGCAGTTCCATAATAAAATTGGTAATTAACCAATTCATCACTAAGACTTGTGTTGCTAATGCTTCCATTAATAATTAGGGATGTTGAAGAGGCAATCTCAGCTGATGTTAAAGAAGGATGCAACCAATCAAGACAAATAGTTAATGTCGGGACGGGATTGATGCCATCATCTTCCAGCTCCCAACCACTCGTTGGCGGTAAGTTAGCACCAGTAGCGCGAGAATAATATGTAAACTCATAAAGATTATTATCGGGTGGAGGTTTCCGGCTGCCAATAATCCAGACTTCACCCGCCAAATGTTCTATTGTATAGGGTGATTTTGTGTAGATGGGACTATAACCATTAGATCCGGTCTCCAAATAAACCCCATTCACATCTTCAACACCGGCACTGCTAACAACAACATAATTAGTAGCATGTGTTACAAATGAGGACATTAAAACAATCATACAGAGCAAAACATTTTTTTTCATTTACTTCTCTGATATATTTTTGATTTTTCTTTTACCAGCTTCTGTTAGCACACTTTCCTTAAAAAAGTTGACTATTTCAATATCGACAACTTCTTAGTTCCAGAAAATTCACCAGCGTTAATAGTGTAGAAATAAGCACCGCTTGCAAGTCTGGTTCCATCAAATTTCACTTCGTAATTACCGGGTGCTTTTTGTTCGTTAACGAGTGTTGCAACTTCTCTACCAAGCATGTCAAATACTTTCAACGATACGCGGACTTCGGTGGTGCTCAGAGCATCGACTACCGGAATTTGATAACGGATGATAGTCGATGGATTAAACGGATTTGGATAATTCTGTTCCAACACGAAACCTTTAGGAGTTAAATCATCTTCATTTACATCAGTTGTAGTAAAAGTTGAACTAAAAGCACCTTTTCCAAAAGTTCCAATAACAACTTTTCCATCAATTGGTCTAACGTCTATTGTTTCAACAACTGTATTTCCAATTTTAATTGGTGCTTCTAAATTCCAAATTGTATTAGAGCCATTTAAATTTGAAGTAGAATATAACCCGGTTGAAGTTGCAGCAAAATAAACTAATCCATCTGAAACTGGCAGAATTTTTACATCTCTAATTGAAGGACCGTTTCCAGAACCATCTGAAAATTCCTCCAAGTTTCCGCTAACAGCAGACCACGAGCTACCGCCATTATTTGAGTAAAACATACTAATTACGCCATAGTTTGAATATGAGACTAAAATACAATTTTCATCATTTGGATTTGTGGCAATTGCGGAAATACTGGCGTTTGGAAAATTACTTGATGAAATATTTATCAATGGTGAATTAATATTCGCAGCATTTGTAATTTTGTAAATTCGTCCGCCGTTATCACCAATATAAAGTAAATTATTTTTTGCCTTTGTGGTTGCTAAAGCGGTAATAAATTGATAATCAACAGCGCTATTAAATACTTCCCAATTGATAGAGGTTGGTTCATTATTTCCATTTGGAATTTCTAGCAAATTACTATTTCTCCAAATTTTATTCCCGGCAGCAAGAAACATAACATTGGGGTTATTTGAATCTAAAATATATGGTGTTTTGAAGGCAAAATTAACAGCATCGGCAGGTTTAACTAATGCAACGTTTTCTGATAAATCAATTCTATATATATCGCCCTCCTGGCTTGATACATATAAAAACGTACTTCCATCAGCAATTGCTGTTACCATTCCATCACCACCACCTGTCATTCTCCAAGCAGATTGTGTATTTGGTGTCATATCAAGATATGAACCATTATCTTGCAATCCACCAGAAAGATATCCATTATTTGCAGTTACGTGATCAATAGCTACTGACCAGAATTGGGTAGTAGTATATCCATTATTTAAGTATTCCCAAGCGACTAAATTTGCTGTAATATCGTTTGATTTACTAATTCCTCCATCATGAGCTGAAAAAACCACTTTTGGATTTGAGGGTAAAAAGAAAAAGCCATGTTGATCGGGATGATGATTTTTGTACATATCAACGTTGTTTACTGTGGCATATCCACCAATCCAATTATCTGAATTAAGTTTTGTCACAAATCCATCGGTAGTTCTATAAAGATTTGTTCCACCAATAATTACAAAATTTTCGTCATTGGGTTTTACTTTAAGAACAACATCATAACCAGTTTGAGTTTGGAAACCAGCTACCGGGTCAATATAATCTGGAAGTTTTTGGCTCAAGTCTGTCCAGGTGCCAAATTCGTTATTATACCGCCAAAGACTGGAATAATCACCATCTTCACCTACAATTCCAAAACCTGGAGTTGTGGCAACAACGTACAGAATATTATCATTACTTGGTGCATTTGTTATAACAATTCTTTGAACCGAAGCTGGCCAAAATGAAGGAGTTATATTTGTCCAATCCGATTTATTATCAGAATAATATATTCCACTATTAATACCTGAGCCAAGTGCAGCATAAACTCTGCCACCAGTAGTAACTGAAACGCTTGAAAAATGTGATATTTCACTTAAACCACCTACTCCTGAAATAGAATATTGCCAAGTTTCGCCTCCATCAACTGAGCCATAAACTCCTCCAAGACATGCAGCCCAAATTTCATTTTGTTCCAAATTGCTTTCGTTTACATCTAAATTCCAAACAATTTGAAAAGGATGAAATGTATATGCGGGTGAATTCGATTGCGTGTTTACAAGCGGAGCCCAAGTTTGACCGTTATCGGTCGATTTATAAACTCCATTTCCTAACAAACCACCAAGTCCATTACCATCGGGCCAAATGTTGGCGTAATATTCGCCAGTTCCATAATACCAATTATTCGTTTTCCCACTTCTTGTATCTTGTACTATGCTTGTTACATTTTGAATAAATGTTGGGTCAGTTACGCTTGTCCAATCTGCTCCACTATTAGTTGAACGCCATGCACCACCTTCTGCTGCTGCCGCAATTAGAATATTGGAATTATTAATATCAGGAATAATATCTTTTGTGCGTCCACCTTGATTATTTGGACCTTCTGAAACCCAATTTGCAGATTTAATTTTATAATTTTTATATTGATACGCTTCTTTTTTTATAGGTAGTTTTTTGGAAAATGCTAATTCCTTTTTTCTAATATCATCTGGTATTTTATTTGTGATAGGATCTTTCAACCTCTCATACTGCCAATTTATCATATCGGTATATGATTTTGTTGATTTCATATCCTTTATAATTTTAGATAATTTTGAACTGCTATCAACTTCAAACAAGTTTGAAGTGTAACTAACTACAATTAGAACTGCAAAAGCACTAATTATTCCAACTAACTTTTTTGCTTTAATTTTCATTTTTTCCTCTATAATTTTTAATGGCTTAATATGTTTCATAAAAATCAATCGAATAGCTATTCTTGTCCACATTGTTTTTTCCCGAATAGCTTGCTAATACTTTAATATTGCCTTTAAATTTATCATTCTCTTTTAGTCCAGGTAGTTTTCTACTTAAATTGGGAATTAAATCCTCTGTCGTTTTTGACAATGTGAAAGCAAAATGGACTTTTATGGAATCGTTTAATTGCAATGATGGACTCTGTTTACCGCTTCCAAAAATGGAATCAACTTTTACTAATGCCCAGCATGGAACTTTGCTGCATGGACTGTTTAAATCCTTTGATAATTTCTCTTTTTCAATTGAAATAATTGTTCCGCTAATAAAAAGTGAGCCTCTTGGAATATTTAATTCACTTTTACTGAGCGAATCTTCATCTGGAGTATATCTGTTATTTGAGCATGAAACTGTTAAAAATATTACAATCAGCGACAAAGTAATTTTTATTTTATTAAATAAATTCATCTTCTTCTCTTTCCAATTAAAAAATATTTATTTTTTACCAAGTTTTTCGTTATTTGCTTCAACTACGTCCTCTCGCAATGTTTCTGCCATATAAGTTCCTACATCATCGGCTGCATCTTCAACCAATTTTTTTATTTGATTAGGATCTAATGCAGCTAACTGTATTGCACTAAATACATTTTCGAGCGATTTGTTTTTTCTTTAAAGATGTTTTTTACTTTCAACTTTCAACTTCTAACTTTTTACTTGCTGTGTTAGATAATTTTAGTTTATAATTAAAGATGCAACACACCAAACCAAAATTATTCAATGGCTTGTGTTCTTACAATAGCCCGTTTGGGTAAGTGTGATGTGAAATAAAATTTTCAAATTGGAGTGCACTAATAAAGAAATAAAATATGTGGCTGTTGTTTAAGTGCAGTATAATTTTTAATAACTGCTCATAGAACAGCCACATGAGCTATTACAACTCGAGTATTAATCCAGCGCTAACAGAAAAAAACGTAACAGTAGAATTTGAAGATTGAGATTCAGAGTAACCCGAACTGCTTGAAGACATACTTGTACCAACTTCGAGTCCGTTACCGCAAATCTTTCCATTAATATCAATGTTCACTTTGGGAGCTACTTTATAAAGAAATCCAACGCCAAGTCCCCACCCAAAAGTTGATTTGGATTGTTCAACTACTGCATTTAGAGTTTCTCCGTTAACTTTGATAGATGATGCGTCTACAGATACTAAGTGTAATCCAAGATTAAGTTCCGAATAAGGTCTAAAATTGGAAGATGAAAAAAAGTATTTTCCGCCAATCATTAACGGAATAATTTTTAGTTTGGATTGAATATCAACATTCACTTCGGTGCCGAAAGAGCTGAAGAAAGCGCTCAGTAGTTCATTATATTTTTCATTGTTAAAACTAAATTGCGAATAACCGACAATGGCGGAAAGTTGAAAGTTATCTGATAAATCATAAGTTAGATTAGCCGTACCGCCAAATCCGGATTTGTAAACATCGCCAAAGTCTCCGGTTGGACTTAAGTAAGAGGCACTAACTCCCAAACCTAATTTAGTTTGAGCCGATAAAAGTGTGCCGCTAAGAACCAGTAACAAAGCTGCATAGATCATTCTTTTCATATTGTTCCTCAAGTTGGTTAATAAAGTTTGATGTCTGGTGAATTAATTATCTAAAACTTTATAGTTCTATTTAAATTATTACACCTCAAATGAGTGTTATTGCAAATCAAAACTATGCAATGGATTTGGCGCAAACAATAGCCAGTTTGTGTAAGTGTGATGGAGAAGCAGCAATTGAGAATTGAAAATTGAGAATTGAGAACTTGTCCACCGTTTGTTTGGCTGATTGAGAAACTCTTCAGCAAATAAAAAAAATTGGTGATGGTAAATTAGTTTTTCAGATATTTTACAACAGCTTCCGTGCGGGAATGCACTTGCAGTTTTTCGTAAATTTTTCTGATGTGATTATGAACTGTATCGGGGCTTATAGAAAGTTCTGAAGCTATTTCTTTATATAAAAATCCTTTTGCAAGAAGTTTTAATACTTGTTCTTCTCTCGGAGTTAAAGAGTTTTGCTCCATGATTGATTTCTTTTTTTCGCTTTGAAATGACTGAACTACTTTTCGGGCAATAATTGCAGACATTGGCGAGCCCCCTTCTGAAACTTCCTTTAGAGCATTTAATATTTCATCAGGCTTTGTTAGTTTTAATAAATAACCTACCGCCCCGGCTTGAAGTGCTTTAAAGACTTTTCCCGTATCTTCATAAACAGTAAGCATTACTACTATTATTTTGGGCATCAATTCCTTCAATTTATGGGTGCATTCGATCCCGTCAATTCCGGGAAGATTAATATCCATCAAAACGATTCCGGGGGATTTATTCGGAATATCTTCCAGAGCTATCTCTGCAGCCGGGTAGGCGCCGACGCATCTGAAATCATGTGATTGTTCAAGCAGCATAATCAAATTATTGCGGTTTTTTTCATCATCTTCAACTACTGCTACTCTTATCATAATAATCCTAATGTTTTTCTTCAAAGATAGTTTTTATTATCGGGACTGGAAATAACCAATTATGGCTATACAACTTTCAAAACGATTACCGGAATAATAATTTTAGTTAAAGTTCCAAAATCAATTTTACTATCAATTGAAATTGTACAGCCGATACTTTCTATCCTGGATTTTATATTTTGTAATCCGTTACCATATTTTCTTGTATTATTGATGTTAAAACCAATGCCGTTATCCTTAACTTCAAAAACCAATTCAACCTCATTAATTGTTAAATTGAGTTGAACAATAGATGCATCGGAATGCTTTACAATATTATTCATCAATTCCTTAACGGTAAAAATGATGTTATGTCTAATTTCAGAAGTTACCATATAATTAGGTAGTGTATCCGGCAATTCCAACCTGCATCTTATATCAGCTTTGCTTAAAAAATCGGTTGATTGCTGGCTTATAAAAGCTATCATCTCTTCAAGGGAATCATTCTTTGGATTGAGCGACCAAACTATTTCGCCAAAGGTGGATGATATATTTTCCGATGCGTTTGAAAGCTCTATTAATTTTCTTTTTACTTCGGAATCATGCAAATCTTTGTCTGCAACCATTTCGCTAATCATTCTTAATTCCGTTAAACGTGAACCGATTTCATCATGCAGATCGCGGGCAATTCTTAATCGTTCCCGCTCCATAGCTGCTTCATGTTCCGATTTAATTATTCTTTCACGTACTCTGCGGTAAATAACATATCGTATTATTGAGCCGACAGTTAATAGAACCAAAAGCACAACCAGAGTCTTAAACCACCAAGTCATATAGTAAGGGGGAAGGATGATAAGCTTTATAAACGCTTCGTCCGTTCCCCAAACACCGTCACTGTTTGCTCCTTTTACACGAAATTTATATGACCCGGGATCAAGATTTGTAAAAGTTGCTTCACGTTTTATTCCGGCTTGAACCCAATCGCTATTGAATCCCTCAAGTATGTACTGATAAGTGTTATGATTAGGCGTTGTGTATTCGAGCGCGGCATATTCAAAAGTAATTACGTTTTGGGAATACTCAAGTATTATTTCTTTGGTTGATTCAATCGCTTGTTTTAAGGGAGATAGTTCATCTTTATATGACACATGTTTGTTCAACAACTTAAAATCGGTTATGACAATTTGTGGTCTGTTCCGGTTTGTCTGAATATTTTTTGGATAAAAAGCATTGTAACCAAGTATACCACCGAAGTAAAGCTTTCCGTCCAGACTACGATAATATTCTTTTCTATTAAATTCGTTGCTCTGAAGTCCCGATTCCACATCATAATTCTTAAAAGATTTTGTAATGGGATTAAAACAGCTAATACCTTTATTTGTGCTTATCCAAAGATTGCCGGCTTCATCCGGTAAAATTCCGTAAACAACATTATTTGGTAATCCATCTTCTGTGGTGATATGTACACAGCGACCCGTTGCTTTTTGAAAATGATTAAGTCCGCCCCCTTCAGTGCCTATCCACAAATATCCCGGGTTTTGCTCATCTTCAAAAATAGAGAGGATATGATCGTTGCTAATTGATTTTTTATCAACACTATTTTGATGATAATTAGTAATCAATTGTTTTATATAATCGAAACGTATTAATCCTCTATCGGGAGTACCAAGCCAAAAAATATTTTCGCTATCAACACATACTGCAGAAATATCGGAATAACCGGCAGCCCCCGATTTGTTCAAATAATCCGCACTTTTCTTTTTATCATCATAAAGACGATAATGGATAAATTTATTTTTTTTGTCATCAAAACGGCTTAAACCCCCGACAGTGGCTATCCAAATGATCCCTTCTTTATCTTCAAACACATCACTAACTGCCCAAACGGGGTATGATGGAACATCATGAGGGTTTGTATCGATCTTTTGAGATGATTTACCGGTTTCATCAATTTCTATCAAACCCATCCGCGGGGTTGCAATCAGAAAATCACCTTTAATTGTTTTATGAATAGGCAAAAATTCTGTTCCTCTACCTTCAAGTAATTGTTTAATTATACTATATTTTTTTTGTAACACATCAACTGCAACCGGATAAACTTCTTTCAAAAAAACACCCGAAGTTGAATTAAACATTTTAGTATTCGGGTTATACTTCATTACTCCCCAACCGCCTGTTCCTAACCAAAAAATACCGGATTTATCTTTACACACCGCATTAGTAAACCATTTCTCAACCGGATCATAAAGTATTGTGTATTTTTTATCTGCTTTATCAAATACTGCAAATATTTGAAACGAGGTAATGTATAATTTGTCATCTCTTTCCATAATGTTATTGATGAGGCATGGTCTCCCTTCCAAATCATTAATAGGAAAGCGCTGCAATTTACCGGTTTGTGAATTATATAGGTTTAATCCGGATGCGGAGCCGAACCAGATCATACCGTCTTTGTCGACTAAGAGAGAAGTAGCATCGTTTTCATATTTCAACTCCAACCCTTTTTGATCATTAGGTAATATGTGAAAGAATTTATTACTTTTTTTGTCGTACCGGTTTAATCCGCCTTGAGCTGTTGCAATCCATAGAAGTCCATCTTTGGATTCGCTAATTCCTGATATAAAATTTGAACTAATGCTAAAAGGATCACCCCGGTTAAAAGTGAATTGTTTAACTGAATCGGTGGATGCATCAAGTCTGTTTAAGCCGCCATCGTTTGTCCCGATCCAAATAAATCCATCTGTGCTTTCATATAAAGTTGAAATAAAATTACTGCTGAGAGAGGTTTCATTTTGACCCGCTTTAAAATGTTTGAATGTTTCTGTAAATCGGTTGAAAAGGTTTAACCCACCGCCGTTTGTTCCAATCCATAATCGTTCTTTTGAATCTTCAAAAACAACCGAGACATTATTTCCGGATAATGAAGTTGAGTCAAATGGATTAAACCTGTAACATCTAAAGCCATATCCGTCAAAACGATTAAGTCCGTCTTTTGTCCCGATCCAAAGAAAACCTTTTTTATCCTGATAAATAGTGAAGATATAATTTTGAGAAAGACCATTATCAATGGTTAAATAATCCATTGTTTGTTGAGCAATAGAAGAGAAAAAAGAGAGAAACAAAACGGAGAGAGTTAACCTCAAAAATCGCATTAGTGATTTCTTTATTTTTAATAATTTAAAGATATATGGACCTCAACGAAAACAGATCCCAATCGTAATACATCAAAATAGAACTAACGAACAAATCGAAAAGCTAAAATTTTTTAAGGAAAAATATTCAGGATTAAAGTTATTCTGTGTCAGACTATTTCATAAATAATAGTTTCTTTACCGATCTGAAGTTTTCAAATTGCAGTTTGTAAAAATAGACTCCACTTGATAATCGGTATTTGTCAGCATCAAATTGAATTTCATATTCACCCGGAGCTTGAGTTTCATTAACAAGCACAGCCACTTCATTTCCAAGCACATCGTAAATTTTTAATTGTACAGACGCACTGCTGTGCGTCTCTACAGAAGGAATTGAATATTTAATCTTCGTCGTTGGATTAAACGGATTCGGATAATTCTGATAAAGCACAAATTCATTAATAACATTAACATCAACTTCAATTTCATTCGAGTATTCGAAGCTGCCGTCAAAATCAATTTGTTTTAAACGATAGATGTATTTGCCTGCGGATAAATTTTCATCTTTAAAAGAATAATGATTTAACTCTGTTGATGTGCCGTTACCGTTAACAAAACCGACCATCTCCCAACCTCTCCCGTCCGGCTGTTGCCGGACACCCTCTCCTTGCGAAGGAGAGGGAAACGATGCGGCTCGCTCTACTTGAAAACCTTTGTTGTTAGTTTCGGATGCGGTCATCCAGTTTAAACTTACATTGTTATTTTCGATACCGGCAGAAAAATTTATAAGATCTACAGGAACAACTGATGGAACATATGCTGTTGCTTCATTACTCCAGGCAGTGCCGGAAGGACCCGGACCGGAAAGGATGGTAACTCTGTAAGTATAAATGGTGTTCAATTGAACAGATGTGTCAGAATAATTTAATGTGTTTGGAGGAACGGTTGCCAAAGTAGCATAGTCACTATTATTTAATGGTAAACCTGTTTTCCTTTTAATCCTATATGTCCGGGGTGGATCAGGAGAACTGCCGGCATTCCAACTCAAATTTACTTTTAGTTCTGAAGTATCGGCTTTTGCTTTTAGAAGACTGGGGGGAATAGGACCGGATAACGGACTATCAATAATAATATCGTCGAGGAACCATTCACCGGTATTGAATGAATTGCCCACAAAATAAAAACCGATCTGCATGTTGCTTTCATCAGGTAAATTGAAGGCGATTGTTTCAGGTCCCAGATTAGCATTTGGATTGATTTCCCAGATAGAAGACCAGCTAAATCCCTCGTCAGTAGTATACGCGCACCCGATTGTTGGTGAACCTAAATCCCAAAGAAAACAATGTTTAAAACTAAAAAAGGAAATACTCGGATGCGTTAGGAAAATACTCTTATACATAATAAATGATGATCCATTTATTGGCGGCGAGGAATCAAATTTTAATTCCGGCGATTGTCCCCCGGAGAAAGAACTATTTGAAATTGTCCAGTTGCTTAAACCCGAAGGTCCGACAATTTGCCAGTTTGTTAATCCAGTTGAAAAACTTTCATCCATATATGGGTAGTTGCCGTTTGTTTTGAAATACCAGATATCGCCCAGATTACTTCCATTAGAATCATATTCAACAACACGCCAATAATATTTTATCCCGGGAGTAAGTGTTCCTACAGAACTCAAATCAACTGAATTGAAAACTGTATGCGGAAAACCATTCAAGATTAATGCCTCCGTAGTCTGATTAATTACATCGGTAGAATCTGAACTAAAAAAAATTTCATTATAGTTAACATCAATCGGATTAGCCCAATATAATTCATGAGCGTAGTTTCGAATACCCCTGGCTCCAGAGGCTGTCATTGGGTCGAAGGCTTTTTCTGGTTGTGCATCAACTTCAATATTTATTGATAATAAAATAAGGACTATTAGGAAAATCTTTTTCATAATAGTTTTAACTTCAAACCATTGAGCATTAGCAGTAAACGATATTGCTAATATTGTAAAGAGAGTAAAAAAAGTTTTCATAAGAATTTCTCACGTTAATTGTAAATTTTATTTAATGATTGCCATTTTTTTTGTCTGCTTAAAACTGCCGGATGTTAAGGTGTAGTAATAAACACCGCTCGATAAATTATACTTCGCCGCATCAATTTCTATTTCATATTCTCCCGGCGTCCGCGCTTCATTAACAAGCACCGCAACTTCATTACCGAGTACATCAAATATTTTAAGATTGACGATTGACGATTGACCCTTGACTTCCAAAGGAATTGAATACTTAATTTTAGTCGATGGATTAAACGGATTTGGATAATTCTGAAAAAGCATAAATTCATTAACAACATTAACATCAATTTCAATTTCATTGGAGTATTCAAAGCTGCCGTCGTAATCAATTTGTTTTAAACGGTAGATATATTTACCTGCAGATAAATTTTCATCTGTAAATGAGTAATGATTTAACTCTGTCGATGTTCCGTTACCGTTTACAAAACCGACAGACTCAAAACTTTCTACATCCCCACCATTACTTTCTACTTTAGCCTTTCTCCTTTCTACTTGGAATCCCTTGTTGTTAGTTTCGCTCGCAGTCGTCCATGAAAGCATAACATCATTATCATTACATTCGGCGGAGAAGGATGCTAATTCTACAGGTAGTGGATAACCAATTACATGATGACCTGATGAAAGTGATGAATCAGGTATTCCATAATAAAAGGGATGTGGGGCTTCAATTTTTGTACATGTTGCATCAATTATATTTCCGGGTTGAGCGCCGGGCGAAATATCAAACACCAACCAATAATATGTCACATAAACATAACCAAAATATGCTTGATATAGATTTCCTATTTCAAATACATTCCCGGGATTTTCAACTGTTGAACCCATTTGATGATTTGTGTTGAAATGAGGGCTGCGTCCCGTATTGTAGAGCTTAGCTCGTAAAATGTCGGCAGTATTTGTAGTACCATAAGTGTTAAATTTTAATGCTTCCATCCATCGGGGCGTTAGAACTAAGCCTGAGTGACTAAAGTGAAGAATAGAAAATATAATTTGATTTTCTTCTCCCGGGGAAAGTGTATCTGGCACCTGGTATAGTTTTGAACTCAGATCATTTGTATTCGGCGGATAGATAAATGTTTCCATCAAATTATCTGCAGGTATTAAATCAAGAGACGAAATTATGAATGAAGTTGTATCGGACAATGTAAGAAATGTCGGTAAAGGCTGTAATAGATTTACGCTGATAAAATTATTAATACCCCCTATATCATTTGTAATGCCAATAGAACTGCTAATAGGACTGTTGCCCGAAGAAGGACCATAAAAGAAAGTTATACTATTATCATACTCTAATAACCACAACTGAAAACTTTTTCGATTATTCGAATTTTTCCATTTAACATTTTTCCATTGAATTTTGAAATATCGGGCAGGGTAAGCGCCTTCAGTTGTATAACTAATGCTTGCTGAGCCATCAACAATTAAATCATCCCATAAAGGACAGATAAAATTTTTGTATTGGGGATCGGCAAGATTATTTTCAAAACCGGGTTCGTTATAAGTTGCCCCGAATTGTATCCAGCCATTGGTAGAAACTTTAATCGTCGAATAATCAATTCCACAATAATTAAACTGAAATGGCAGATTAAGAACTTCGGTGTTGTCATCTCCAGTTGCAGTACTAGGAAAAGCATTATCCAGTTCTTCGTAATTATAATTATAACTATAGTTACTTTTTAAGCGATAATTGAAAAAAAATGGTTGTGCATTTATTTCAACATTCAATAACAAAACAAAAAGAAGAAGCACGGTTTTCATACAAACCTTTATATATTCATTTGTAATTTATTTAATGATTGCCATTTTTTTAGTCTGTACAAAATCACCGGATGTTAAACTGTAGTAATAAACTCCGCTCGATAAATTGTACTTCGCCGCATCAAATTCTATTTCATATTCACCCGGCGCCTGCTGCTCATTTACAAGCACAGCCACTTCATTACCAAGCACATCGTAAATTTTTAATTGTACAGACGCACTGCTGTGCGTCTCTACAGAAGGAATTGAATATTTTATTTTTGTCGTTGGGTTAAACGGATTCGGATAATTTTGATAAAGCATAAACTCATCAACAACATTAACATCAACTTCAATTTCATTCGAGTACTCAAAGCTGCCGTCGTAATCAATCTGCTTTAAACGATAGATGTATTTTCCTGCGGATAAATCTTCATCTTTAAATGAATAATAATTTAACTCTGTTGATGTACCATTACCGGTTACAAAACCAACAGTCTCAAAACTTTTAATTTTTAATTGATAATTTTTAATTGACCTCTCTACTTGAAAACCATTGTTATTTGTTTCGCTTGCTGTAGTCCAGATCAACTCAACATTATCTCCGTTTACATTCGCATTAAACGAGCTTAATTCTACCGGAACTGCAGGATTACCAAGCTGCCCATCGGGATTGATGTCCTGAGCATAAATACCTTCGGAGCCTGTTCTATCATCACCCCATGCAAGATTGCAATTATTAAAAGGATCAATTGTAGAAACCATTTGAAGTTTTTGTGTGGTTGCATTGGAAAGAGTAACAAAGTTTCCGGTCCAAACAAAATCACCTAAAGTATTACATGCAAAACCCTCGGTGATAGAATTCATGCCGCCGGCGTTACCCTCAAGATAAAATACACCAGCCTGTCCTCCACCGTATTGAACATTTACACTGGAAATTGAAGTAGTATTAGGGGAGGAAAGAGGTTTAAATATTTTGCCGTTGTCTGTCCATTGTCTTTCACCGTTTAACGAAAGTTTCTGTCCCGATATTCCATTGGCAGATTGATTTGAATTTGTTTCTACCCAGAATAAATAAAGCTCATCGTTAATTGAATCGAAAGCAGGAACTGGATTAAATTTATGTTCGCCTGCTGTTAAAGATAATTCGGTGCCATTTTCAGGAAAATAAATTAAACCGGCTGATGAAATTCTCTGAGCAAACGCGCTTTGAAGATTATCGCTGTTTCTATCATCATGCCACGCAATTATAGCTCCATTTTTTTTATCCGAAATAACTTTTGGAACTGAAAAAGCAGCAATCCTGCCTTGTGTTTGAATATCAACATTCCAGCTAACGATACCGTTTTCATCAACTTTGGTTGCCCCAAGTTTTACTGTTTGTGCGGGAAAATTTCCTGTAACATTTGTATGCATTACTATTACCGAATTGCTATCGCTTGGAACTACCACAGGATAATTATAACCTACAGTTCCATTAAATAAATAGATTGGATCAGTTCCCCAGAGTTTATTTCCGGCTGGTGAAAGTTTTTGCAATGCTACTTTGTTAGGTGATACGGCGAGTATCCATGCAACAACAAAATTGCCGTCGGTAGTTTGTGTTACAACCGGGTTAGCTTGAAAATCAGCACTGGTTGATAAACTAACGCCATCAGCACCCCATAAAAAATTGCCGGATGGACTTATGCGATATGCGAATACATTTAGGACGCCATTATTCCGGGTATCAGTAAAAACAACAACCGCATTGCCTTCCGCGTCGGCTAATAAATCATAATTCACCAGTGAAGAAGACTGCGGGTTATCGCTAACGAGCAATCCATCATTTGCCCAAGTTTTATTTCCCGCAAGATCGAGCCGCTGAAGATACACGGCATAACTACCGTTGCGGTCATCGAACCATGATATATAAGTATATCCATCATCGGTTGATGCTATTTTAGCGAGTGCTTGTTCGCCTGTAGTATCGCAGATAGTTAAATTAACTGAAGGATCGGATGACCATTGAGCAACCGAAGTTGAATTTAAAATAGTTAGGAGGAATAGAAAGTAAATAATTGTTCGCACGAGAACTCCAAAATTATGTATGTTGTTATAGTATTCGAAATAAAGTTTTTGTTTTTTATGTCAAAATATTTTTTATGTTTTCCCTTTTAACTTTTAACTTTTTACTTGCGGCTTGCCGCGTTATGTGTTTTCTAATGCAATAAAAAGAGGCTGCAAATAATTTAATATTTTCAATTCATTCATCCTAACTACATGATGAAGATAATTATTTAAAGTTTAGGTTATATGATACTATTTTAATAACAACATCTTCTTAACCTGTACAGTCTCTCCGATCTTTAACTTATAAAAATATACCCCGCTAGCCAGAGAATATTTTGATGCGTTAAAGCTTAGATTGTAATTCCCAGCCGGTTTACTTTCGTCAACAAGTGTAACAATTTCTTTTCCGAGTATGTCGTAAATTTTTAATGTAATATGATCATCACGTTGCAAACGGTATTCTATTTTTGTGGCAGGGTTAAACGGGTTAGGATAATTTTGTTTCAGAATAAAAGTGCCAGGCGAGGGGAGATTGAGAATGTGAGCGTCTGTGACAATGGTTGATACTTCTTTTAGAAATGCAAAACTTCTTAATGTATTTGAATCTTTACCCAGAAAAACAAGATGCGAATATGTTAACCCGACATCCGAAAAGCCCCATCCATCGCCTAAACCGGGCTCATAATAATTCTTTTTACCATCGAATAAATGATAGAAAATAAATTTTTGACCGTCGTATAAAACCGTATAAATTATATTCATTGCCCCAATCTGCCTATATGACGTCCAGGTTTCAGGGAAAGTATCAAATTGTTTTTTTCCTAAAACCGGATTCCATCTGTAGAAATAGACTGAATCCAACGATGAATTTTTTCTTGTATAAACAACATTACTTCCGTGTAGTTTTAGTGAAGGGAAAAAAGGCTTTTTGTTGTAATTCCCGGAGACTGAATCTGTGAATACAATGCTGGCAGAAGCAGTATTTAAAATAACAAGTTTTTCATAGCAGTTAGTTAAATCTATACATTTTTCCTCAATCCATGCCATCAAGTTGTCATCATATCCCAAAAGATTTACACCATCGAAAGAGTTAATATTGAATGATTTTATCTCTTTAACGCCGTCATTTTTACTTTCGAAAAATTTTCTAAGAAGCCCGCCATCATAAAATGCCCATGCAGCAGATTTACCTCTAACAAAAAGTTCATCATTACTGTTTAACCTGTTGTTGCTTATTTTGGTATATGCCAAATTTGAAATATTAATTTTATACAATCCCTCTCCTTTGCCGGGCTCATTTAAATAACCTGAAGCCCATACAAATCCGCTGTCGATTTGCGGATAATGATCGAAGGCGCCCAGCCAAAAAGATGGCGGATCACCCGTTACAGCAGTGTCGTATTGCGCAATATTTAATTTTTTCTTTAGACCGTTTGAGAAACTATACAAGTACCAATATTGCGGGCTGCCTTCTACAGCTACAACCTCTGCGGAGTAATGCGCCGGATCGAAATAGAGAATGTTATCATCATTGTAATTTTTATTATCGAATGTTATAGCGCATAAAGTATCCCAGCTATTCGACCAGCCAATTACATTTCGACCGCTTTTTAATTCGGTAGTATTAAAATTTGATAATTGTATTAATGAGTTGCTTCTTTCGAGTTGTAATGAAAAATCATACTGGATTGTAGTTCTGGAAGCAGTGGTTAAACTGGAAACCACAACCCAAATATCGTCATATAAAGTCGTCGGGCTTAGGGTGAAAGAATTTACCCCCGGGAAAAAACGGTTTACTGCAACATTACCTGATTTACGAGTAACAACACTCGCAGAAAATTCGGGATTTTGATTTCCTGGAGTAAAAGTTATTTTTACAAAATCGCTGCTGTTATTTGGAAATCCTTTTGCAACTTTCAAATAAGAGCAGCCTCTCATGTTTATCCAGTCGTTAAGAGGCTGGGTGTTAAAAAGACTATTGGTAGATGTGATAGAAGGATAATTTGCCCCTTCTTCATAATCGTAAGGGGAAATGTTTTTAATGATATTTGCAATTGAATAATTATGAAATTCCTCTGCAAACGTGGTGAAATATGAATTTAGCGCTTGCTCAATTGCAACAGTACTGAAGTCCATTAAATAGCTGTCGTTATCGATACTTTTTTCCCAAATAGTCCTGACAATGGAAGCGCCGAGATGTTCGGAAAGATATCTAAAAAAAATCCAGCTTCCGTAATAGTAAGATGAATTTGATACTGCGTTATTATCTGCATCAAGTGACACCCAGGGGGTTTTAAACCATTTGGTTAGGTATTGGTAGTTATCGTTAATATTATCAAACACCTCATCCTCAATCCATGAAGCGGTTCCTTCTTTTAACCATAGCGCTTCAAAGCCGTCGTAGCCGAATTGAATGGAATGAAAATACTCGTGAGCCAGTGTGACTCTTATATTTTCATAACCTGTATTCGCGAATCCGAAAAAATTATTTTCGATAAGCATGTAACTTGTATAAGCATTCAATTCCGTTTCAGATGAATTTGGATTATCTCCGATACTTGTTTCGGGTACTACCTGTCCGTACAAACTCATATTTTGAATATATACATCGTATTTTGAATTTCCTCCGTGTGCGCTATCCGGTGGAGGAGCAATAAAACCGATGTCATTTAATTCAAACGACCTGACAAACTCAAGATTGATCATTACACTGTCAACATAATCGGGTATTCCATTCCCATCGCCGTCAGCAGGCGGAACCGCGTTTGTATCCCCGGGTGTCGCGGAGTAATGAATCCGAAAGTTTGTTGTCTCTTTAAATAACGGCAGATCCGGTCTGCTAAGAATTCCGCCTTCCAGAAAACCATATTTTGCCAATTCATTTTTTGTTTGTGCGCTTAGCTCTTGCCATGAACTTTTAATAGTTTCAATAATCCAGTTTCCGCATTTTTCTTTTATAGAACTTTTAAAACTATAGGGTAATTTTTTCTCATCGAACATTGCGTAAGCGAAATATTTTATTTTTTCGTCAATTGTTATTTTGTTTGATGAAAAGCTGTTCAGTATTTTGCTGAAAGATGAGTTGTTATTTTCCGCCGGAGTTTGAGTTGGGAAAGAAATAATATTTTGAGTATCAGAAGTAAACAGAGTAAACGCAGTTGCAGCATTTACACTGAAACAGAACGCCGCAAATAGAAATTTTATCTTCATTTGAAACCTCAACTATATTGTTGATTATTTCCTTAAATAAAAACCGGGAGGGAACAATCTTGTTATAAAATCATGCACAGTTATTTGCATATGTCTTTCAACTGAGGCATAAAAATATTAAAATAGTTTTGGTTGTGCAACTATTGCGCGGTCGAAAATAATCTAATTAAAATTGCGGTAATTTCAATAATGCAATTATTTATCATCATTCATTAGTACCCTAACATCTAAAATCTTGTAATATATAGAAGAATATTTGCAAACTAAACGAATAAAAAGCATGAATGATGACCCGTTAGCTAACGGAGGAATGGATGATTGTTTTTCATTCAACCATTCAATCCGTCTCAAATAATTTGGTTCTGCTTGTCCCGCCCCACGGGGGCTTTTCCAGGTTAGGTATAAATAAAAGGAAAAGCTTGCCGAAGTTAATTTCGACAAGCTTTTTTAACAGGGATATTATTTATAAACAATCCCGTTTAGAGAGTGTTCAAAATAGAATAAATAAATTTATTTTAAAAGAAGCATCTTTTTTGTTTGAACAAATTTACCAGATTGAAGTCTATACATATATAAGCCAGTTGGCAAATCAGCCGAATTAAAAGTTACATTGTAATTACCTTTCGATTTTTCTTCATTTATCAACGTTTTAACTTCTTCGCCAAGTAAATTAAATACCTTAAGGTAAACAAAACCATCGGAAGGCAGACTAAATGAAATTATCGTTGAGGGATTAAATGGATTCGGATAATTTTGTCGCAGTTCAAAACGCTCAGGAAGATTGGAATTACCGTTTTGTTCTTTTACGGGAAGAACACCGTTATTATTTTGTGCATAAATTCCTGTACCGGTGCCAACAAGCAGATCATCAAAATAAAGAACATTTATTTCGGTACCCACAGGATAAGCAAAACCATTTGTCCATGAACTTCCTGCAAAATGCATCATATAAATTTCGTTATCTACTGCACAGTAAACAGTATCTTTACCAAATGAAACAGCCTTGCCAATTCTCCCCGATGATGCTGGAAAACCTGATGTTGTAAATGGCGTCCAAAGAGCTGTGCCGCTAAGTATTTTGTAATATAAAATCGGATGATTTGTCCCCGCATCTGTTCCGCACGCTAATAAAGTGTCGCCGGTTTGTGAAACAAATAGATCAATTATGGTAGCTGTTATAGGGTAACCGGTGCTGGTATAGGAAGCATCAAAATCGTTTCTAACCGTCCAGGTGGTTCCGTTCCACTCGGCTCTGTAAACACTTCTGGCTCTGGTTGCGATTGTAATTGTGTTATCATAAGTTACGCCAATATACGCCACCGGATTTCCGCCTTCGGTTGTAAATACTATATCATTAACATCGGCATCATAATAACCGGAAGAGGCTTTTAGTAATTGCTGATTCCAGGAAGCACCACCGTCCGTAGAGAAGAAAAATCCGCCCTGTAATGAATCACTTTCAGCCGGATCGCCAATTGTGTATCCGCATACAACTAAATTTGAATCACCTGGATAAACTTCAATAGCTTCTATACGCGAGCCGACACCGGGGAAATTGTACGGAGCATTTTCTGCTGTAAAAACCTGAAGCCAGTTATTACCTTTATCTTGAGTTTTATAAACTCGGAGATTACCCACATAAGCAGAATATGGATTGTCCTTTACCATTTCGGCTGAATAATAAGGGGAGCCATCTCCGGTTGGAAACATTGCATTCGACCAGACCGGAACTGTTTTGAATCCGGATACATACCGCACCCCGGATTTTGCAGCAAGCCAAGCATCGGTTTTGCCGGCGTTCATGTCAAAGTCTTTAACCTGTACAGCTTCAACTCCATTATCTATTTCAAATATTGTTGCCCCGCTGTTTGTTGATGCACCGATTCCTTGATCGGTGGTTAGGTATACAATAGAAGGATTAACCGGATCGGATGCAACAGCGCCGTCGTTTGGATGAGTTTGGAAACTTGTGTTGCCGAACTCCGACCAGCTTCCGAAAGTTTTTGTTGTTGTGTTGAAAGTTGAATAGCATTTTGCAAAATAGACGATATAATCTGTACCGCTTTGTTGGTAAGCAAAATTAGGTCCGCTGGTTCCTCCAATACCCGTTGAAGTATTTGTCCACGAAACACCATCATCGGTTGAAAAAGCAATTTGTTTCCCGCTTCCGAAATTTCCGTTATACATTATTGTCCCGTCGGGTCCACAGCCAAAACCCGTCCATTGTGTTGTGCCGGCAAGTGCAGCAGTAGTTAGCGCTGTAAAAGAAGTGGTTCCATTTAGAGCATTATAATCTGATGAAGATTTGTAAAGAATCATAGGTGAAGGAGCGGGATCGGTTATGTATAATTTTAAGTTTGCGGTATTTACTACCAACTGTGCAGCCCCCATCATTGATGGTAAAGTTAAAGGGGAATTTATATCTTCGGTAAATGCCCCGGTGGTTGAGTTTATAGTTCCCCACCGCAAATAATTGTTTTCTGTAAAAAATAAATAACCCGAATAGATCGTCATACCTGAAACTCCGGGAGAAAATATAGTATTAACTGCTGAAGTTGAAGGATGTGTATTGTACAAATTATCATTAGTTATAAAAAATAAATAACCCGAGTTTTCATCAGCGGCAATTGTTCTTATACTACTTCCATAACCATCATCATCGCCCACGCCGGGCATAACAGTAAATGGAGAGAAAACAGGTAAGCCGCTTGTTGTAAAATCAGAATAAAAAATTGAATTGGCACTTTCCGTTGAGATAAAAACCCTGGAAGTAGTGCCGGAGGTTTGAACAACCGAAATAGCGTTAATTCTCCCACCAAAAACTGCTTCCGGGTCGGGCGCTGAGAGTTGGGAAAAACTTTCGACCGAAGTCAGTAAAAATAACGTTATAAACAAGGTTTTAAATAAATCCATTTTTGTGCTCCTTAGTATAAAAAATCTTTTGCAATATAACGTTAGAGCTAATTGTTTGCAATAGCGCAAATATTATTAGTGTTGCGACTTGACGATAATCACGTCTGACAAGCAAGACCATAATTGATTATAACCTCTTTATCTTAATAATAGGAAATTCTTTTTTTTCAATTCTCACAGATGACATAAGTAATTGCTTTTTGTTTCGTTTTTACAATGAATAGATGACATTTGCAATTGGCAAGCAAGTTGATACTCGTTGGTATCAACAATTAAATTAAACATTAAATGAATGGAACAAGCAACATAAACTCAAAATCGGTACCAGTTTATACAATTAGCACAGCAGCAAGGTTACTCCAGATTTCAGTTCATACATTAAGAATGTATGAACGAGAGGGATTGATTCTCCCTTTTAAAAAAGAAAGTAAACAAAGACTTTACTCTGACCAAGACCTTGAAAGACTTGGATGCATAAGAAAAGTATTAAAAGAAGATAAAATTGGTATAGAAGGTGTCAGAAAACTGCTCTCACTTATTCCATGTTGGGGTATTATTAATTGTCCGGTTCAAGAAAAAAAGGCATGTCAGGCATATAACGGTTATTCAAAACCCTGCTGGATGCTGGAGCACAAAAATAATATTTGCGAAGGTAAAGTTTGCAGAGAGTGTGAAGTTTATTCTGGTTTCGGAAACTGTGAGAGTATTAAAGACAAATTGAGGGATCTTATAAAGGGAAGTACTTAATTAATATCAAAAAAAATATTAGAAATACTTATTTGCAGTTTAATAGGAGGATTAACAAATGCGCCGAAAAAATTTATTCATTAAAGATGATATTGACTACCGCTATGTTGAATTTCCCTAAGTTTTAAAATGGAAAATTATCGGACAAATTTATTCTCCTGATTCCGCCGCTGTTCTAGTGGAATACACGACTACAAACGGAAGGATTATCTTTTCACACCGCGGGTTCTGCAAGAGAAACAAAGGGAAATAATTGTTTCGGCATCGGCCATGTAACCGCATATCCGATTGAAGTTTTAATCGTTCAAAAAGATGGACGAAAGCAGGTAAGCACTCCGCGGGAAATTTTTAGAATGGATATCTATTTCCGGGATGCCGGTAAGATGGCTTTTATGAATCACATGAGTATGCCATCTGTTTTAGATGAGTCCGTTGGTCTGGCTCTTTTTAGCAAGAAATTTAAAAATAATTAAACACAAATAATGTTCAATACATTCACCAAACTATAATGGAGAAATAGATGAAGTTCACAAGTTCGATATTCATGTTCGTTTTAATAACCTCTGTTGCTTTTGCACAGACAGGTACACGCATGTTAGGGTTCAACGCCAAGACAATGGGGCGTGCCGGGGTAGGCATAGGTACATTCGATAGCCCCGATCTGATGATGTCAAATCCGGCAGGCATCTCCTTTCTAAATCAATCATGTGTAGATGTAAATATTGCACTTATGTTTCCAACAGTTCACTTCACAAATAATTTAAATGATGTTGACGGCGATAAAAATATTTTTCCGTTACCGGCTGCAGCGTATGTGAATAAATACAAAAACAGTAATTTTAGCTGGGGAGCCGGGTTCTTTACTTCGGGAGGTATGGGCGCTGACTTTTCATTAAAACACGCTCTTTACAGAAACCAGGATGGCAGCTACAACTTACAAGATTATCATTCAAAGCTTGCAGCGATGCAGGGTGGTTTAACAGCAGCATATAAATTCAATGAAAATTTTTCGGTTGGAGTTAGTGCACATTTAGTTTACAGTATGCTTGAATTCAGTATACCTTATTCTCTTGATCCATCGGTTATGAAAGGTGTTGCAATGCCAGGAATGATATTCGGACAAATGTTTGCGGCTCCTCCATCATCTGGCGGATTTGGATATGACGAAGTGACAGCAACAGCAAAAATGACTGAGTTGACTGCTATCGGTTTTAACGGAAAAATTGGTTTTGCTTACAAAGTAAATGATCAACTCTCGTTAGGGTTAAGCTACACAATGCCGTCAGCTCTTACTTATAAAAACGGTAAAGCCTCCATGGATATGACCGCCCAATTGAATGACGCTTTTGGTAAAGCTGTGGTGGGGGCAATGATACAAAATCCCGGGATGACTCAAGCGCAAGCTCAGGCAGCCGTAATGGCTCAGTTTGCCGGTATGGGTATCGATATGTCAAAAGGTGTCGCTGCAAATTATGATTTATCGGTTGATCTAACTTTTCCTCAGTCCATCGGTTTCGGCGCTTCATACAATGCCGCGGATAATTTAAAATTAGCCGCCGATGTTGAATGGATAAATTGGGAAAATGCTTTTGATAAGATGACAATTAAATTATCAAACGGAAGCAATTCAAACATCAATACAATGATGGGCTCTGCGGATTTTAATATTGATTTTCCGATGAACTGGAAAAACTCAGTTGTTGTAAAGGTTGGCGGCGAGTATAATGCTACTAACGATTTAACATTACGCCTTGGTTATGCTTACGGCAGCAATCCGGTTCCGGAGACCACCATATTTCCAATATTTCCGGCAATTGTAGAAAGCCATATTACAGTTGGCGCCAGTTATAAAGTTTCAACCCCGCTAACTATTCACGCAGCTTTCGAAACAGCGTTAAATAAAACTTTAACTGCGACTAATCCAAGCCTAATAGCAAACGAATATAACGGAAGTACAAGTGAACTGTCGACAATGTTGATTCATCTTGCTGTCAGTTATGCGCTTTAATTTTTAAATTAAAAAAGGTTGGCTAAAAAGTAAATTTTCATTCTAACAGATTAAAATTGAATTTTTAGTCAACCTATTTCTTTTCGTTAATATATTACCAAAAAGTAAAAAATCTGGAAAGAGTTTTTTCAAAACTTAAAATTTATTCATCCAGGTTTTTATTGCCCAGATATCCCGGGACATACTCAACACGTTTTATTTTATTTGTTGGTGTAGTAATAAACGGGGACGTTTGCTCAATTACACGGTTGATTTTTGAATACGAGGGAAGTTTTTTGTTTACTTCTTTACGGACATTCTCAAGAATATCAACAATATTGGAAGCAATTTTATTTTCATTATTTGCACTCTGCAAATTTTCTATATATGTATAGTCAGGTAATATTCGAGCGATGAGTTGATTATTTGCCTGATAAACAATTGTTTCTTCCACAAACGTTGATTCTAATAATTTTGCTTCAATTACTTCAGGATAAATATTCTCGCCGGAAGACCCGATGATAACATTTTTAGAGCGTCCGGTAATAAATAAAAATCCGTCTTCATCAAGGTAACCTCTATCTCCCGTAATTAACCAGCCGTCATCAGTAAAGGCTTTTCGAGTGGCTTCTTCATTTTTGTAATAACCTTTCATTACATTCGGACCTTTCACACAAATTTCTCCAATGCCGGTTTTGCTGTCTTTATCAACAATTTTTATTTGAACATCTGTTATCGCATGTCCGGGTGATCCGATTTTTTGCGACTCCATCGATGAGAAAGTTACCAAAGGCGCACACTCACTTAAGCCATAGCCGCAGCAGTAGGGGATGCCGCCATCTTTTAAAAACTTTTCTACCTCGGGCGAAAAACTTGCGCCGCCAATGATAACACAATCGAGACGCCCTCCGAAAAGTTTTTTTATTTTTTTTGCGATGAGTTTATTGAGTACTTTTTTTGTCGATTTCCCTTTGGCTAAAATCCGAAACAATGAATTATTTGCGATGGTTGGAAGAACTCTTTTATGATAAATTTTTTCGAAAACCAAAGGCACCGAACCAAAGATTGTCGGCTTAACAAACTGCATAGTTTCCAATAGTATTTTTGGTGATGGTTTTTTTCCCATATAAACTATGCTGCCACCGCAATAAATTATCGAAAGAAAAGCCGATGTTGAACCGAATGCATGAGCCATAGGAAGTATTGATAAAATTATACTTTTTTGATTTATTACTTTTAATAAATCCGGTCCCTCGAATAAATTACTAACAAGATTTTTGTGCGTTAGCATAACACCTTTTGAGTGTCCGGTAGTGCCGGAGGTGTATAATATTTCGGCTATATCATCTTCGTCAATATTACTCTTTTTGAAATCGGGGCGTTCTTTTTCCAATGCAAGCACTACTTTATCATGAAAGTCTACAATTCTTTTCCAAATATTTTTCTCCTTTGTCTCACCGGTATACTGTGAAAAGTCATCTAATTTTATTATAAATTTTAATTGTTCGAGGGATGCAAGAATTAGACTGCTGTGCAAGTTTTCGGAAATAAAAATTCCTTTTGACTCGGAATGGCGAATTATATGGTCAATGTCTGTTTCGGGAAAACCTTCCAGTATCGGAACAGCAACAGCTCCCATCGTCATTATAGCCATAAAAACTATAGCCCAGTTGGGGGAAGATGTGCCGAGTATAATAACCCTGTCTCCCTTGCGTATTCCTAATTCATGAAGCGTTATTTGTAATTTGTTTACCCTGCTACCGAATTCCTTAAAAGTAATCGGTTCTTCTCCTACAAGCGACAGTGCAGGATTACCGGAATATAATTCGACAACTTTTTCAAAAAATGTATCGAGTGTGTAGCGGGAGAGACCGAATTTCATATCAATTACTTTTTATTTGCTTTACAAAATATTGCATTAAACATACTAAATGCAATTTAACAATAATAATTATTTAAGAACAGAATGTGTTTTTATCGTCAATAATATTTTGATAACTCTCCTTACACAGATTTGTAGTATCTGTTAGTCAACGGATAAAAATTATTTAATTTATCGAAGCTTCGATTCGATTTACGGTACAATTTCAGACTTCTGCGTTAGGTGAGTTATTAATTAATTTTACCTTAATGACAATAAAAATAATTCTTTTGGGATTTTAAATAAGTCCGGAAAAATAATTAGCAGCAAATAAGTTTAAACCCTGTACCATGAACATTTATTATTTCTACTTTATTATCTTCTTTTAAGTACGCACGAAGTTTGGTTATAAAAACATCCATACTCCGCGAAGTAAAATAGTTGTCCTCGTTCCAAATTTGTTTTAGCGCGATAACTCTGGGCAAAGTATCATTTTTATATTCACATAAAAGCCGCAATAATTCTGCTTCTCTCGAAGTAAGTTTACGAGTTGAAGTTTTGTAAATTAAAACCCGTTGATTAAAATCGAAGGTGTATCCGCCGATTGAAAAAACCGCTCTATTTGTATTTGCCTGCTTATGATGATGCGTACGTTTAAGAATATTTTCTATCCTAAGAAACAACTCTTCGCTGTTGAAAGGTTTTGTAATATAATCATCGGCGCCAATTTTTAAACCCTCTATTTTATCGTTTTGAAGAGATTTTGCCGTTAAAAATATGATAGGAATATTTGTGTCATTATTTTTCATTTCTCTTGCCGCACTAAAACCATCAAGTATAGGCATCATTACGTCGAGAATGCAAAGATCATATTTGCTTTTCGAAAAAGCGGATAGTGCCTCGGCTCCATCCTTGCAGAGTGTAACATCATAACCTTTCACTTTTAAAAAGTCGTTTAATATTGCTCCCAGATTTGGATCGTCTTCGGCAAATAATATATTAGCTTTGGTTGTCATTTTGAAAAAACTCAATTGTGAATATTGACCCTTTTCCGGTGTTACTTACTACCGATATTGTTGCATCGTGCAATTCAAATACTTTTTTTGCGTAACTCAGTCCAATTCCGTAACCTTTTACGTTATGCACGTTCCCTGTAGGTACTCTGTAAAAAGTGTCAAATATTTTTTTCACGCTATGTTTCGGAATGCCGATTCCGTTATCTTCAATTTCCAATCTAAGTATTTCATTTATCGTTTCGGTTTTTATTTTAACAATCGGTTTTCCGCTTGAATATTTTATTGAATTATCAATTACGTTTGCTATTGCGTTTCGAATATGTAATGTATCTCCATGCAGAATAAAGTTGACGGCTTTCAATTCTTGAATGATAATTCCTTCGTGCCCAGAAATACAAATTTCAAATGAGTCGATCAATTCTTCCAGCAATTCGTGTAAATTGATTTTAACTTTGTTGAGTATAAATCCGCCATTCTCAAACAAGGATGTATTAAGAATGTTTTCAACCATAAACTGCAAACGTTTATTTTCGTCACGGATAATATCAACATATTTTAAGTATGACTTTTCGCTGCTCATTAATTCCGGTTCGGTTAAAGCATCGCAGGCTAATGAAACAGTGGAAAGCGGAGTTTTAAATTCGTGAGTAACATTGTTTATAAGGTCGCTGCGAATTTCAGCCAAATTTTTTTGAGATATCAGCAGCCGGATAGTTTTATAAAAAAGACCGATAATAATAAGAATAACAATTGCCGAAACTCCAAGCATGAACGAGATATTTTTTATTACATAACTCGTCTGCGCTGGAAAATAAACATAAAGAAAACTCTGCTCGGCAAGTAGTTCGTCCGGGAAAAGTTCAACTTTATATGGTTTCCCGGTTGTTATCCCTTTATTGTTCGCCATATTTGAGAGAACCGCTTTTGTGCTGTCAGAGTTTTTTACTTCAAAACCAAATTCGGCATCAATTCCTTTTTCATTTAAGTTAGAACTCAAAAGTGAGTCGATTTGTTTTTGTGTAATCCGCTCATTAATTCCACTAAATTCTTTTATCGACACAAGTTCATCAACCACATTTTTTACAAGCGTTGTTTTTTTTATGTATACTGAATCGCGAATTAATAACTTTCCGTTTTTATTTATAGAAAAAGTGTGAAAAGTGGTGTCATGACTAATTATTTGTTTTGATTTGTTAGTATCACGACTGCGAGCATATGCTCTTACCAATCTTTTCACAGGCACCAATGTTACATCTTCATTATCCTTCCACATAAAATTTCCCCCTTTTCTATTAGAGGAATCCATAAAAACGAAAACATCGCTGGTTGAATCGCCGAGAGTTTTTATAACCGCTTGTGCCGTTTCCTCTTTCTCAACGCGGCCAACAACATTTTCAAGCGCTTCCCGAACATTGCTTGCAAAACGTTCATGCTCAATCTTTATTGCATTTACAATCCAATACCCCTGCACAATAATTAAACTTATCATTGCAAGTGTAATTAGGGAAATAATAATATGGAGTCTTTTTTTCTTCATTGTGCAAAATTAACTCATTATCAGTTACTTTTTCTGTTTTTAACATATTTTAACATTATTTAACAAAGCATTAACAGAATGTAAATTTTTAGATAACTAAATTTGCTTAAGAATTTCAAAAAAACAAAAGGAACAAAAAATGAACCCAACAAAAGGAACAAAGTTTTTTACACTGACCATCTTATTTACGCTCTTTGCGGCAACAATTTTATTAGCGCAAACTTCGGTAAAAGAAAAATTGGATGGGATAAAAGGCGATGTAAATAAAATTACAATTTCAACTGCTTCTGGGGATGTAGTTTTTGAAGGTGATGACGCTGCCGCAATATTCAAAAAACTAAAAGAGAAAAAAATAAAGAAGATCCAAGTAACAGTAGACGATGATAACCTTAACTGGATAGGGGAAGACGATATGATTATCGAGGAAATTGATGACGCAAATATATTGAAATTTATAGGGGAAGACGGAGATTCTACCAATATTTTTCTATTTCACGATGGCGATGATGTGGGGATGGAAATGAAAAAGAAAATTATTGTTTCCGAAGAAGACGGGGTTAAAAAAGTTACAGTAACAACAACCGAAGACGGTGTAGAAGAAGTTAAAGTTTATGAGGGAAATGAAGCCGATGAGTTTCTTAAGTCGATGGAAAAAAAACATGATCTGAAAATATGGAGCGGGAAAGGGGAAAAAGGGAAAAAGATGAAGAAAATTATCATCAAAAAATAAGAAAGAAATAAACCGCATTTGCCGGATGCGCCGTAATTGGTTTTTACACCCTATGGCGCATCGGTTATTTTATTTCTCAACAACCTCAGCGCCAATGTGAGTGCAATAATGCATAACATTATTTCCCATCAAGTCAACTAAAAATTATAAAATTTAAAAAATTTTACAATAAATTAATTTGGATAAAAGCACACCCTTCCTTAATTTATCACGATTTTTAAAAAACATTTCGAAACATTCAGCGAGTCGATATGCTCTCATTTTTTGATACCTGGCTTCCTTTCATCTACCTCTATGTTGGCGGCGGAATATTCTTTGCGATCGGTCTTATACTTATCCGTAAAACAAAAGCTATGGACATGAGACTTAAACGGGATCGTTACTGGTGGAAAGTATTGATCTTCGGATTTTTTTACTTTGTTGCGATCCATGCGGTTGTAATTTTAGCAGCTTTATATTTTTGAGGAGAAAATGGAAACAGTGCACAATATCGGAACTCAGTTAGATTGGATCGTCCTTATTATTTATTTGCTGGCAATGCTGCTCTTCGGAACTTATTTTGCAAAATACAATAAAGACACAAATGATTTTTTCTTTGGGGGTAGAAGGTTTGCCTGGTGGATAATCGCAATGTCCATTGTTGCCACCGGAATCAGCAGCCATAGTTTTATTAAATATTCTGCAATGGGTTTTAAGTACGGTTTTTCGTCATCGATGTCCTACATGAATGATTGGTTTTTTGTTCCTTTCTTTTTATTCGGATGGCTTCCGATAATAGTCTATTCAAAAATTCGTTCAATTCCGGAATACTTTGAAAAAAGATTTTCTCCCTCCGCAAGATTTTTTGTAACTATTCTCCAGTTGCTTTATTTAATTGGTTATGTGGGAATAGGATTCTTAACCATGGGTAAGGCAATAATGCCATTAATGCCGGATAGTTTTACCATACTTGGCATTCAATTCCATCTTACTTTAATGGGTTTAATTTGGATAACAGCCGTGGTGGTAGGTATCTATATTACCTTCGGGGGTCAAACCGCCGTAATATTTACAGATTTGGTGCAGGGGGCAATGTTGATATTTGCCGGCTTATTAGTTTTTATACTGGGTATTTCATTTGTCGGGGGCTGGGATTCGTTCTGGCATCTCCTGCCAACATCGTGGAAACTTCCATTTGCGGGATTTAACTCACCAGCAGAGTTTAACTCCGTTGGAATATTTTGGGAAGACGCAATTGCCGGCTCGGTTGGATTTTTGTTCATGAACATGGGGCTTATAATGCGATTTATGGCGACTAAAAATGTTCATGAAGGAAGAAAAGCTGCAACAGCAAATATATTATTTATGCTTCCCATTTCGGCAATTGTGGTCGGAGGAGGAGGCTGGGTTGCAAAAGCAATTTCCGTAGCAAGACCTGATTTAATTTCACCGGATTCTGCTCCGGATAGTGTTTTTGTTGTTGTCGCAAATATATTAACAGGGCCCGGAGTATTTGGTTTTGTAATTGCCGCAATTGCAGCGGCTTTGATGTCGACGGTAAGTACTCTGGTAAATGCTACCGCCGCAATTTGGGTAAACGATGTTGACAGACCAGTTAGATTATGGCTGAAGAAAATAAAAAAAGAAGATGTAGTGGATGAAAAAAGAGCAATGTTAGTAGCAAGAACCGCAACGGCAGCGTTTACAGTTCTTGGTGTAATTGCCGTTTATGGTTTTAAGTCCTACCCCACAATTTATCAAGCGCATGCTTTCTTTCATGCTACAATAACTCCCCCTCTTATGGTAGCTATTTTCCTTGGCGCTTTCTGGAAGAAGTTTACTCCGGCAGGGCTTATTACAACTGTACTCGGCGGGGTTTCGTTAATGCTGCTCGGGTTTAAATTCCCGCTGCAGCTTATCCAACCTTTTGCTCACGGAACTCCGTACGATCCGGTGCATCCTTTTACTTATATGGCGGCATTATATAATTTAATTGTTTGTTTATCGGTTGCAGTTATTGTTACATTATTTCATGACCAATTAAAAAGACTTGCAAAAAAGATAAGGAAAAATCCTAAAGATAAAGGGATAATGTATTTTATTATTGCTTTAAGCGCCGTAATTATTTTTATCGATTTAGCGGCAGTGTTCTTTAATATTAATATGGGCGGTTTGGGTGTTCTTTTTCCCATAACGCTGCTCATGTGTGTTTTCGTTGCAATTACTACAACCGTTTATGTAAAATATGATGAAGAAACTCAAGTCCTTGGTTTAACTATCGGCTCTATTCGCCACGCCAAAGAATGGTTCAAAGGGGGCAAGTTGAATGAGAGAGAAGGGGAAAAAGTAAAAATTAATTGGCAAATTGTTGAAGGGAATAATGACGTTATAAACTTTTCAAAAAAAGAAATGCACAAAATGCAAGCTGATGTTGGCGATCTAGTTTATATTACTGATAACCGTAAATGGCTTGGCGGATTAAAATCTTGTCACTCAGTGATAGGCGAGCCGCACAATGAACATGGCGTTGTAATGATTCGTCAATTACATCTTGAAAAAGCTCAGTTTGTTACAGGGAAACTTATAGAAGCCGAAAAAGAAATGTAAGAGAAAAACAGAAATGGGAAGAAATTTTTAACAAAATTCAATTTGCATTTACTAAAGGTAGTCTGTACCGGCGGGATACATTATCTTTTAATTATCAGATAAGATTCTCGGATGTAGATTGTGAAACAATAAGCTGGAAAATAGTTTTTTATGGTGATTCATCCTCATTTATTCCGGATGGTGGAGATACGCTTTTTCTTTTTACTATAAAAGGATTGTCCATCTACGATACCTTAAGAGTATTCGATTTAGCTTCCGATATAAAGGACAAAATAAATTTACCGGATCGGTTATTCTTTATCTCAAAATTACCCCAACCCATTTAACCCTGAAACTATTATTGAGTATCGGATTCCACAATACTCGCATGTTTCGGTCAAGATATTTGATATACTCCGAAGGGAAATAAAAACTCTTGTTAATGATTATCAACACTGGAGAAGCTACCGGGTAAAATTTAACGGAAACAATTTGGCATCAGGAGTTTATTTTTGTAGGATTGCAGCCGGGAATTTACATTCAATTAAAAAGATGCTTCTTTTAAAGTAATTTAGGCGAGAATGGCACACGGGCAGACACTGATTTCACGGATTAACACGGATAGGGAATAAAAAAATAATCTAAGCCAGTCTGTAAAAAGCGGACATGTTATTTCCATTTTCATCCCTAATAAATTAGTTATTATTAATTATCTGTGATGAATCAGCCTTACCCGGCTGTTTTTCGTTGACGCCCAATAGTTTTTCAGTTACGCCCGGAATTTTGTGCTGATGCTTAACGATTTTTTGTTGACGCTTAACGAATATGCGTTGATGCCGGAAGAATTTGCAGAGGACAAAAATGAGCGCTACCGTTTAAATAACGTTGAAGTTATTGCAAAAACGAACAATTGGGAAAAATCAAATTTTGTTGAGGGCTGAATATTTAACTGGCAGCTTGATTAATAATTATACTCGGTTTAATTTGCGCTTGCAATTATCACTATAGGCTTGGAACTGGTGCAAAATGATATATTAATCGGAATAATTTTTTAGAGATCATATAATCATTTTTATTAATAATACAAATGGGTGTTTATAAACAGTAACTATTTTCTTTTTCCTAACGGCTTCAGTGTCGTTCTTCTTTCAGTTCCGTGCAGCGCGGAAAATACGCCTCTCGAAGGTTTTCCGAAATTAGCACAAATTTTTGAAGTTTGTTTAACTTCAATTTTTTTTAATAAAAAAACAACTACCCCGGATGAAATAAAATTATACATGATTGTAAATAAATAAATTTTTAAGAGCATCGAGTGAATGAGACAAAAAAATAATATGATGAATAAAGTTTTACTGCCGGGTGGGAAAAGGATATGGAATTGAATTCCCATAGTTTGTGCTGTCCGGTTTCGCAAAACTGTATTTTATCAGTCAAAGAGCTGTCTTGCATTTTTTACGGCGCATCATTTTTTTTGCTCATATACAGAAAAACGCTTAATGGTTAGATGCATAGGAAATTAATATAAATGAAGTGAAGCGAATATGAAAAGAAGGAAGTTAATTTTAAGTGTATTATTATTGTATCCAATAAATCTCATTGCTAAAGTGAATAATAATTTCTCAATATTTTTTGAAAAAGGAATTTTTATGGAAACAAAAAAAGGATTCAAAGTAAATTCGGGTGAAGCAAGACTTGGGAAAAAATACAAAATGAAAGGAGTTACTTTAAACAATCTTGATATAAAGATTAGTGGAAATGATACAGATGGTGAACTCGCGGTATTTGAACAAACCGGATTTACGCCAAATGGAGGTCCACCATTACATATACATTTAAATCAAGATGAGTGGTTTTTTGTGACAGAGGGGGAATATCTGTTTCAAGTCGGTGAAGAAAGATATAATATGAAAGCTGGGGATACTATATTTCTTCCTCGCAATGTACCGCACGCATTCATACAATTAACAGAAAGAGCCAGGACAATAGTATCTTATTTGCCGGCGGGGAAAATGGAAGATTTTTTTAAGACAACAGATTCCTGGACAACTACACCATCAAAAGAAGAAGTTATTAAAGCATTTGAAGACCACGGGATGAAGATTGTCGGAGCACCTTTAAAAATTGAATAACTATTTGAATATTACAGATACCATCAATTATAAAAAAAATGCGCATAAAGTTAAAAGAATTCATGAAGGGCGTAATCCGGTGTCCCCGCAAAGAAACGGAGTCTATGGATGGACTAAGCCCCGCCAATAAAATGGCGGGCAAACTCCAACCAGCTTAACGGGGCACTTGCATTTTCAATAGCACATTTCCAAGCTGGTTAACTCTTACGGAATGCAGCTATCCCGAAAGAATAAAATTTTGCGGATGTAAAAAGCAGAAGGAATTGAATAAAATAAAATTAACAACGGTACTTTGTATTAACACAATCGGTTTTTGCTCAGTGTGCAATGCTTCCGTTGGCTAACACAGAGTTATCGGCTCGAACTTGCAACCCTTCGGTTAATCTGTTGGTTAACGGACTCCACAATTGAGCTTTTCCAAAAAACAAAAAACCCCAACTTTTGTCGGGGTTTTTATTGCTCCGCGAGCAAGACTCGAACTTGCAACCCTTCGGTTAACAGCCGAATGCTCCACCATTGAGCTATCGCGGAATAGTTTCAAAATTGAGTGGTAAACTTAGTGACATTAACCAAATTTGTCAAGCCTTTTACAAAACCAAAAACATTTTTTTATCGATGATAAAAATATTTTTGAGTATATCCTCAAATAAACCCATAAGTGTGGTCAATAATTCGGTTTGGAAAATTTGAGAGATATCTGCCACTTTTAACAGCATAGTGAAAAATTCATTCAATATCTCTTTTATCAGCCGGCACTGCTATTTTATCAATAACGTTATTATTCTCAACAATTGCAGCGCTTAATTTGTTGCCGGTATAAATTGAAGTATCAATATAAAGAGCGTTACTTTTTTCATTGAACTTTATTTCCGATTGGCGCGTGTGACCGACAATTTGAAGTTTCCCAAGATTCATCAACTCGTCTCTTGTCCATATAATTGAATGAGTGCTTGTAACATCGCGTGTAATTATTTCTTCAAATTTTTCAATATCGTTTAGAGGATTATTGCCAAGCTGCTTTTTGTAATTAACCGAGACGCCGGCGTGTGAAATAAAACAATCGGGAAGATTAATAAAAAGAGAAGCACTCGATAAAAAAATAATATGTTTTTTTAGTTCTTCAAAATGCTCCTCGTAGGATGCCATTGTTTGTTCGTAACCGTTATAAAGCCACGAGTTTGCCATTTCAGTGTGTGGTTTTTTTACAAAATAGTAAAACATCAAATCGTGATTTCCGGGGGTAAATATGATATTTTCATTTTTTACAAACTCAACAACTTCATAGCTGAAATTGCCTCTATCAACTAAATCACCAACACAATATATCTGGATATCCGCATAACTTTTTTTTATTCGTCTTACAATTTCCTGTAGAGAATAAAAACAGCCATGTATGTCGCCTATTACCGCAACCATTCACTAAATAAACTTGTTTTCTTTTGCGTACTTTTCCAATTCGTCTTTAAACTTAGGATGAGCAATACCAATTAACTCCTTAACTCTTTCTCTTACTGTTTTGCCAAACAACTGGGCTACACCATATTCAGTTACTACATAATGTACATCCCCGCGGGAAGTAACCACGCCGGCGCCGGGTTTCAGTTGGGTGGTAATGCGCGACACATTAAAATCTTTTGTGGTAGAAGGAAGAGCAATAATCGGTTTACCGCCTTCGGAACGGGAAGCGCCCCGGATAAAGTCTACCTGCCCGCCGAATCCACTGAAAAATTTTGTGCCGATTGAATCGGAACAAACCTGCCCGGTTAAATCAACTTCTATTGCAGAATTTATTGCAACCATTTTATTGTTTTTTGCAATAACAAAAGGATCGTTTACATATTCCTGCCGATGAAATTCGCACAGCGGATTATTGTCAATAAAATCGTATAGGCGTTTTGTTCCCAGCACAAAACCTGCAATAATTTTACCGGGATGAAGAGTTTTCATCTCGTTTGTAATTACACCTTTTTCTACAAGATTAACTGCGCCATCAGAAAACATCTCTGAATGAATACCGATTGCTTTTCTGTCTTCAAGATAACCAAGAACAAAATCCGGGATGGCGCCAATACCCATTTGGAGTGTAGAGCCATCCTCAATTAGGTTTGAAATGTTCCACGCAATTTTTTTATTTATTTCCACTACTTCCGGACTTGCATTTCTGTCTCCCTGGGGCAGTTCAACAATCGGCAAATCCACTTCAACAATATAATTTATTTTATTTATGTGGATAAAACTATCACCAAGAGAACGCGGCATTTGCGGATTAACCTGCGCAATAATTATTTTGGCTTTTTCCGCGCCTGTTTTTGTCAGTCCAACTTCAACTCCCAAACTACAAAATCCGTGTTCGTCCGGCGGGGAAACGTGGATCAAAGCAACGTCGAGGTTTATGAATCCTTTTGAAAAGAGCAGGGGAGTTTCGTAGAGGAAAATCGGAGTAAAATCAGCTCTCCCATCGCGAACTGCCTGTCGGGCATTTGCGCCTATAAAAAGGGCATTGTGCCGGAATGAATCTTCCATTCCGGGATTTAGATAAGATACGTCCCCAACTGCGAGCGCGTGAATAATTTGAATATTTTTTAGTTCATCTTTTCGTTCTACAATTGCGTTCATAAGCACGTGTGGAAACGCGCAGTTGGAATGACATAAAATTTTGTCGCCCGATTTTACTGCTTTCGCTGCTTCTTCGGCAGAGACTACCTTTTGACTATAAAGTCTTATAAGATGAGTGGGCACTTGAGCTTTTTTTATTTCTTCTACACTTGTCATATTATCACTTTTTTGTTGAGGTACTCAATTGAGCCTTCGTTAATAAATAAATTTTAGTTGGTCGAGAAAATTCTTAATCTTCTGTATTCCAAATCAAAGGTATTGGCTATTGCTTCATTTGAGCAGTAACCGGAATAACTGCAAACACCTCGTGCAAGTCCTTCGTCACCGATAAGAGCATTACCTACTCCGTTATCGGCAATATTTTGAATATAGCTTAGTGCGGCATTATTTAGTCCGTAACTTGCGGTTCGCGCAACAAGTGCGGGCATATTAGGCACGCAGTAATGAATAACATCGTGCAAAGTATAAACAGGGTCGGAGATTGTCGTTATCCGGCTGGTTTCTATACATCCTCCCTGGTCTATAGAGGCATCAACTATTACAGCGCCTTTTTTCATCGTTTTTACCATTTCCTCTGTAACAAGGTTTGGCGCTTTTATAGCTTTAATAAGTACCGCGCCAATTAGTACATCAGCAAATTTTACACCGCGTGAGATTGTGTAAGGGTTAGCAACTACTGTGGTAACTTTTTGGCGGAATGTATTGTCGATTGCTCTTAACCTGTTTAAATCTTTATCGAGAACAATTACCTGAGCGCCCCTTCCGAGGGCAGCTTTCGCCGCTGTTGTGCCAACCACACCGGCTCCGAGAATTACAACCGCTGCTGGTGCAACACCTGTAATGCCGCCGAGTAAAACACCTCTGCCTCCGTGCGAATTAGATTCGAGAAATCTTTCTGATGCTTGAATTGCGAGTTGTCCGGCAATCTCACTCATCGATTGAAGAACAGGGAGACCGTAATCGGTTTCTATTAGCTCATAACCAATTGCCGTAACATTTTTTTTAAGAAGAGATTCAATAATATTTTTTTTCCCCACGGCAAGATGAAGAAATGAAAAAAACGTTTGATTTTCCTGGAGAAGTTCCGATTCAGCTTCGGAAAGCGGGGCAACCTTTACTACCATTTCTGAACGTAGGAAAACTTCCTCGGCATTGTAAACAATGTTTGCGCCGGTTTTATTATAATCCTCATCGCTAAAGTGGCTGCCGACACCGGCACCGCTTTGGATATATACTGTGTGACCGGCTCGTATTAGAGCGTCAACTCCGGCTGGAGCCAAACCGACTCTTTTTTCTTCATGCGTTGTTTCTGTTGGTATTCCAATTCTCATGTGCATTAAACCTTTATTTACTACTCAAAAAGTATCGATTAATTAGGTGATTTTCAACCGGATTATTTTTGATTTTAGTGGAGTAGTCCAAATGAGCGTTGTTCAAAATATGTATGCCGGTTTTGGTGTCAACAAATTTAATAATCAAACTGTAAATTCCACCCTCATTATTTTTACCTAATAACCAAAAGATTCGATAGTATGAATATAATATGGAATAATAAAAATGCAGTTTTAGGGAAATGAATGATTGAGGAAATCAGGAATATAAAAGAAATAATTTTTATCAATTAACCGGCGTAAGTGCCTTTTTGCCCGATAAAACAGCAATTACATTTTGCGCCGCAAGCAGACTCATTTTTCCACGCGCTTCTTCTGTTGCGCTGCCGATGTGAGGCAGTAACAAAACATTTTCAAGTTTAAATAGTTCGGGGTTTATATTTGGTTCGCCTTCATAAACATCAAAACCTGCGGCAAATAGTTTTTTGAATTTTAACATTTTTATCAAATGTTTTTCATCAACAAGTTCGCCGCGGGCTGTATTAATCAGCATCGCTGATTTTTTGAGCAGTGATAATTTTTCTTTATTGAGAATTTGAAATGTGTTCTCATTTAACGGAAGGTGAAGTGAAACGATGTCCGATGCTTTTAATAATTTGTCGAGTGAAACTTTTTTTGCCCCGGTTAACTTTTCAAGCCTCTCATTTTGTGATCGGCTGTAATATAAAATATTTGTACCGAATGCTTTGGCGCGCATCGCCGTGGCTTCACCAATTCTGCCTGCCCCAAGTATTCCGAAATTTTTCCCCGACAACTCAACACCAAGAAAAAGTTTTGGTTTCCAACCAACGAACTTACCTGCACGCATATATTTTTCCGATTCTACAATTCGGCGCGAGCAGGCAAGGGTTAAAGCTAAAGTAAGGTCTGCTGTGGATGCCGTAAGTACATCGGGAGTGTTTGTAACTTTTATTCCTTTTTCGGCAGCGTATTTACAATCAACATTATTAAAACCAACGGCGTAATTGGCTATTACTTTACAGTTTTTTAAAGAGTCGATTACTCTTTTGTCAATCTTATCAGTCAGAAGTGAAATTATACCATCCGCGTGTTTTGCTTTTTTTATCAATTCATCGCGCGTAATTGGTTTATCTTCTTTGTAAACAGAAACGCTGTAACCTTGTCTCCTCAATAAGTCTATTCCTTCATGCGGAATGGAGCGTGTTATAAATATTTTCATGTTAACCGAATAATAACCTGACAATAAAGACTGCACCAAGTACACCCGCAACATCTGCAATTAAACCAACCGGCAGAGCGTGGCGTGTGTTTTTAATATTTACTGCGCCAAAGTAAACCGCAAGCACGTAAAATGTTGTTTCAGTACTTCCGAAAAATGTTGAAACCAAAATACCGATGAACGAATCGGGGCCGTGAACTGCCATTGTTTCAGCCATTATCCCAAGCGAGCCGCTGCCTGAAAGTGGACGCATCAAAGCCATCGGCAGTACCTCAGGCGGCATCCCGATTAAATTTGTAAAGGGACGAAGAATATATATCAGCCATTCCATTGCCCCGCCGGCACGGAAAATACCGATGGCGACAAGCATTGCAACAAGATAGGGGATAATTCTTATAGCGATATTAAATCCTTCTTTGGCACCATCAACAAAAGTTTCGTAAACTCTAACTTTTTTTATGGCTCCGTAACCTATAAAAACAATTATCAAAAACGGAATGGCAATTATTGAGAAGAACTGAATTACCGACTTAAATAATTCGGGATTAAGAAAACTGAAAACAGATCCAAAAACTTTTCCAAGTCCGGTAACAATTACTAATGCCGCAGCAAGTACGAGTCCGATGAAAACAACAAAACCTTTTAAGTTACTTTTTAACCAGGCGCCGAATTCACCTTTTTTAATCGGGAATTTTTCTAAAACTTTTGCGGCAGTAAGACCCGTTACAGTTGCGCAGAAAGCACCGAAGATGGATGTGCCGATTATAATTGCGGGATCGGAGCTCCCCGCAGCAGCGCGTATTGCAATTGCAGTTGCAGGTATAAGCGTCATCCCTGCAGTATTGATTGCAAGAAAAGTTACCATCGAATTTGTAGCAGTGCCTTTGTTAGGGTTTAACTTATCCAATTCTTCCATTGCTTTTAATCCGAATGGAGTGGCAGCATTGCCGAGTCCCAGCATATTTGCCGAGATGTTCATAATCATCGACCCCATTGCAGGGTGATCTGACGGGACATCCGGGAAAAGTTTTTTTGTGATTGGTTTTAACCAACTTGCAATAATCGCAATCAGTCCGGCTGTCTCCGCAACTTTCATAACACCTAACCACAGAGCCATTATGCCTATTAAACCGAGCGCAATATTTACGGCAATGGTGGCGTAATCGAGAGCAGAGTTTGTTACATCTTTTAATTTTAGAAAAGAAACATCTTCAAGTATTATAGTCCCCTGTGCAAGTGTATCGCCAAAAAATTTTGTAAACCTGACTTTGCCTGTAACGTCATCCTTTTTACCGCTTGCACTGGCAATCTCTTTCCAAATCGCAGGACTTTTATCATCCGTATTAAAAAATAAAGTTCTTTTATTGTCTTTTACATTCACTGAAATTTTTGCCGGGAAATCAAATTCATCGCTAACTTTTTCCGAATAAATATTTTCAAAGTCGGCTTTATTTATTTTTATTTTTGTTGAATAAGAAGCGCCAATGTTTTTTTGATACGGAGTTTCAAATTGGATAGTTACCGGGATAGGTTCGTTATTCCGGTACTTGTTATCGCTTTGGTTTATAATATCGGTTGTAACCGCGGCACCAATGCCAAGCACAAGCAGAGCAAGCCATACATAATTAAGCACTAAAATGCCTCTATGTTTAGTTAGTTATTTTTATTGTTTTCTTATAAGCAAAATTATGAACGCCGTTTTTATTCGCGGCAATAATTTTTATTTCGTAGTCACCGGCTTTAATCGGGTTTAGACATATGGTTAATTCACTTTTTGTCTTGTCAAACTTTATCTCCGGTACGTTAGTACTGTCGAATTGTACGACTATACTCGACGAGTCTATCCCAATTGAATCGGCAAGCTGATATTTTAATTTAACAGTGCCTGCGGGATAAGATGTTTTTTCATCAACCGGTTTAACTACAGGAGCGCCGGCTGCAAAATAACGAGCCAACCCTCTAAAAATACCCCACGCCTGAATTTGATTAAACTTGTCATCAACAAGACGCGACTCTTCGTGAGGGTTTGTAAAAAAGCCGCACTCTACGAGAATCGAAGGTATTTCGGTTACGCGTAAAACAGAAAAACCTGCTTTGGGATAAATAAAATAATCTGAATAAGTGCCGTCAAAAGAACCAAGACCGCCGGAATTGCGCATGGCATATGCCAGATCACGCTGAATAAAACGCGCTAAGTCTCTCTCTCCCGGGTCATATTCATAGTCGGTTTCTTTTGCATGGTAGTATGTGGAAGTATAATTTATCGATGTCTGGGCATCACTGCCCGGTGCATTGTGATGAATACTTATAAAAAGGTCGGCGCCGCTCCTGTTAGCCATATACGAGCGTTCTTTAAGATCAACTGTAGCATCTTTGTCACGCGACATTTCAACTACTGCCTCGGCTTGCTGCAGATAATTTTTAAGAGCCAATCCTACTTTCAAATTTATTTCTGCTTCGGTTGTAAGACCGTTTACACTAACGCTCCTTTTATCTTCGCCACCGTGCCCGGGGTCGATAAAAATTTTTTTCTCCGTAAAATAGGGGGAATATTTTTTTATAAATTCTGATTTTATCTCTTTGTTTTTTAACTCCACAGGCACTTCATAAAATACACCGGAAGAGCATCCGGCAATAAAAAGCGAAGCTATTAGAAATAAAATAAAAAGGCGCATAATCATCCTCCTTTTTCTTCAATTGCTTGAAGTTCTTCCGAATCGATTATAATTAAATTTTCCATCAACAGTGTGTTATCTTCATTTTCCGGGTCATAAGAATATTTACCGAGATATTTTTTCTTAACCTCCTCAAATGTCTTTTGATCATCGACATTTTTCATTGCCCCTTTAACGCTGACCGAAAAAAAATCGTATTTAGGTTCCGCGTCCTTTTTTGTTTTTCTAAATTTATCGGTTCGAATTGTAGAAAAACTTGCGCGTGCGCCGAAAACAATTTTCTCTAAAATTTCCTCGTTAAAAATAAACACGTATATATTTTTATCGTGATATAAAAATGTAGAAGGGTGGTGAATTATTTTTTCGCCATCCTCGGCGCTGAATGCAAGAAGCCCTGCGCTCAAAGAGCTTAACTCCTTCTCAATTATATCCAATTCTTTTATTTGTTTTATTTCTTTAAGCATGGTGACTTTTTCTAAACCTCTTTTATACAGTCTTTTTTATTTAATGTGAATAAACAATTGCCGCAATGGTTTTTATTTTTAATATACTTACCGGCACGCACAACTTCACTCATCGATTTTATCTCTTCACCAATCGTTTTTGTTTGCTCCGGTAATATAGTTTGCTCTACGATTTCATCGGGATGTTTAATAAAAACCAGTTTTAGAATTAATTCTTCAAAATTGTCAAATAATCGGCACACAATATAGGAATAAAATTTCAATTGAGTTAAATAATTTGCTGCTCTTTCCGGTATTTGAATGAGTGAAATATCGTCGGTTTTGTAATCTGTAATGATTATTTTTTTATCGTCGATTATAAGCTTATCAATTATTCCGTACAGATAATAATCGTTTTCTTTCAAGTATACTTCGTACTCGTTAAAACTAACTCTAACTTCGCTCAACTTCTTGTAAGTTTTTGATGAAAGAAAATTTTGCAAATCTTTTACTATATCTTCCTTCAGAGTAAAGGCTTTATTTTTATCAAACGTTAATGAGTCTAATTCTTGATGAAGCGCAGTTTCGACAAAAATATCCAACGCGGGTAAACCGATTGATTTTTGCAATGCCTTATGTACAATTCTGCCTTTTACGTCGGCAAAACTTTTCTGATCGTTATCCGTTTCATTCGGGCTGATATCTTCTGCAGCGTTAAACTCGTATTTTACCGAAATATTTTTATTCGCTTGTTTCCATTTTTTATAATTGCTGAAAATATTTGTAAAACCGAAATCGTACGTTAACTGATACTTAACCGGACACTGCGTATAAACAGCAACTTTTGTTGCCGAAATAAATTCTTCCGACGGTAAATCCTCTATTTTATTTAAATAATATTTTTTAATTTCTTTAACATCGGTAATAGCGAAATCATCCGTTGGCACAACGATTAATTCTTTTATTATTGGGATTTCCAATGAGATTGTTTTTGCTGCATTCTTAAACCCATCTTCGTTTAACAGGTAATTTAATTCTCCGGATAACCGGTGACTTTCCGCATCAAAATCAATGCTTAATCCTTCTTTTAATAAACCGATAAATGTACTTTCTCCTATTGTATCTTTAATTTCGGCAGAAATTATTAAATAATCTTTTGCCCTTGTTACGGCAACATAAAATAAACGTTTTAGTTCGGCAAGATGTTTTCGTTTGGAAATATAATCCGTAACAGAAAGTATTGGCGCCGGCAGATAATCTGCAAAGTAATTATTATCAAGCGGCAGTTTTGTCAGGAGTCCAAAGTTTTTATCAACCGAAATTTGTTTTGCTTTTACCATACTCTGCTGCGCGCCCTCGGCACATTTGTATAAAAACACATAACTGTACTCCATCCCTTTTGATTGATGAACGGTCATGATATTTACAGAATTTGATTCATCCGAAAGTGCAGCCTGGGCTTCATCATCAAGCGATTCGATAGCTTCTTTTAAGAAATTTACATAATCATACAAAGTTTTGTAACCGCTTGCATTAAACTGAATAGTGAGTTTAATAAGTTTTTCAACATTTGCGGTTTCCTGAATTCCGTTAGCGCGTGAGGCTACAACAGCTGTATAACCGGTTTCGGTTAATATTTTTCTTAAAACAGCGGGGATGTCGGAATTTTTTGAAAGCAAAATATTTTCAGAAAGAAAAGCGCATATTTTTTTTAGTTTTGCGTCGGACACAGACTTTGCTTTTAATTTTTCGAAGTAACTTTTTTTGTCTATCAACGAAAGTTTAAAAATCTCTGCGTCTGAAATTGTAAAAAACGGCGAGCGAAGAATTCCAACTAAAGCGGTATCATTGTCCGGGTCTAACAAAAATGAAAAATAATTATAGATGTCATAAATAGTTTGTCGCTGAAAAAATCCTTTACCGCCTATTATTGTAAAGGGAATTTTATACTTCACAAATATTTTTTCAAGATCGGCAAACGGACTTCTTTTACGGCAAAGTATAGCAATGTCGCTCCACTTTATTTCGGTTTGTTTTTTTATTTGAAGAATTTTTTTTGCAACGAGTTCTGCTTCCGGCAATTCGTTTTCAAGTGTAACATCTTTTTCTTTTTTTAGGATGAGCAGTTCAACACCGCCGAACGTATCGTCAGTTCGTGCGCAAACCAAATCAGAATGAGCAACCTCGTTAAATTGCGGGTTCGGGTTTTCAAAAAGTTTTTTGAAGAGTGTATTTGTAAAAAGACATATTGCCGGACTCATCCGGAAACTATCCGGCAGAGATATAAGCTGTTCACCACCGGAGGCATTTTTTATATCATTTTTTGTCCGGTCAAAAACTTCTAACTCGGCATCCCGGAACATATAGATGCTTTGTTTTTCATCACCGACAACAAACAAATTATTTTTTTTAAGTCCATCAAGTATCGGAAGAAAAATATTATACTGCAGCTCGTTGGTGTCCTGGTATTCGTCTATCATTATATATTTGTACTGAGAGGTTAAATAACCACGGACATCATCACTCGCAATAATGTTTTGTGTAAGAAGAAGTATATCCTCAAAATCAAGGAATCCGTTTTCGGTTTTTTTCTTTTCATAAACGGATAATATTTTGTAAAAAAATTTGAGAAGCTCCTTGCCGAATTCTGCAAGCGCTCTGTTTATTCTCTCCGCATCATCGGTTATTTCAAGCTTTTTAAAAAACGAAAAATATTTTTCGACAAACGATATTTCGTTTGTAAACCTGTCATACCCGTCCTTAAAGTATCCCTGTTTTCTTATTGTTCCGGATGTTGTGCAGATTAGCTGCATAACCTGTTTTAAAATACCTATTTGTTCTGATGGTTTTGTTACTTGTTTGTACTGATTAAGCAGTGAAGCAATCTGTAAACCATGTTTGTTTTCAGGTTTTGTTAAAAGCACATTTTCGTTTATCCGTTTTATGCTTTCAAGTAACCGGATTTGAAAATCGCTTAAAAGTGTATTAACGAGCTGATTAAATGTGGAATCAAAAAAATGAGCGATATCCTGAATATCAGCTGTATAAATATTCTCCGCGCAAATCAAAACATTTTTTCTGTTTTTAATCAAAGAAAACATTTGTCGCGAAAAAGCGGCTTTGGAACCGAACAGTCGTATTAAATTTTTTAATTCCTCATCACCGCTTGTTAAATGGTGGTTTATTATATCCTCAATACTTAGTTCAACCAGTTCGTTTGAAGTTTGTTCGTCTATCGGTGTAAAGTTAGCATCTATTCCCGCTTCAACCGGAAACTGCCTTAATACGTTAATGCAGAATGAATGAATTGTAGAAATGTTTGCCGAGATAAGCTGGCGCCGCAAAAATTCTAATTTTCTCGTCAGTCCCTGATTGGTGCTGTTTTCAATATTTTCTTCAATTTCGTTTGCTATTTTTTTATACAGTTCGCTTGCGGCTTTGTCGGTAAAAGTAATTGCCGCAATGTTTCGCAGTGTAACGTCTTTTTTCAGCGCAATTTCTAGATACCGTTTCGAGAGCACAAAAGTTTTGCCCGAACCGGCATTTGCGGTAAGGCTTATGTGCTTGTCAATATTTAAAGCGGCTTGTTGATGCGGGGTTAACATTTAACTGTTACCTATATTCAAAGATGGAATTTCAATTTTAAATGTTGTCCCTTCATTGGAGGAACTAATTAATTCAATTGAACTGTTTATTCCTTCTAAAAATCTTTTCGTCAGTTTTAAACCGATACCCATGCCTTTTGCTTTTGTAGTAAAATTCGTTTCAAATATTTTTTCCTTATCCGAATTGGTTATCCCATAACCGTTATCAGAAATTAAAATCTCAAATTTATCCGAAGTGTGTTTTATCCCGATTGTTATTTTATCGGCATTAGCCTGAATTGAATTTCTTATCATGTTTATAAACATTCTTCTAAGCTGAGCGTTGTCGGCTTCAATCAATGCCTGCTCAACATTAGTATTCAAATTAATAGTTACTTTTTCATCGGTAAATAGGTTTATAGTGTCTTGTGCTGCCGGAACGATATCCACCCGCTCCAAATTAATGCTCGGCATTTTTGCAAACCTCGAAAATTCAGATGCAATTGCGCTCAAACTATCAACCTGGTTTAAAAGCGTGGCGGTAAGTTTTTCAAACATTAAATCGAAGTTCTTTGATTTATCACGGTATGCTGCCATAAGTTGTTGCACAGCAAGTTTCATCGGAGTAAGAGGATTTTTTATTTCGTGTGCGACCTGTTTCGCCATCTCTTTCCAGGCGCTCTCCCGTTCCATTTCGGCAAGTTCCGACTGGTTATGCTGGAGTTCTCTTGTCATCGAATTAAATCCTGAAATCAAATCGCGTAATTCACCACGTTCTTTGTTAACAAGTTCAACATTAAAGTCGCCATGACCAACAGCGGCTGTGGCTTTTGTAAGTTTACGAATGGGGGATGAAATTTTATTTGCCAGTATTGTACTTATTAATAAAATTAAAATTACCGCAAAAGAGTAAATTCCAAAAAGAAAAACATCAACATCTATAAGTGAAAAAGTAATTTTAACTTTGTTGAAAGCCTCATTTACACCGATTATCAGGTCTTCACCATTAAGATTTATTTTTTTATAAAATGCACTGTAATTATAATTTTCAACTTTTTCTCCGGTTAAAAACTCACGGTAACTTAGATAATTTAATTGGTAATGAGCATTCGGGTCTAACTTTTCAGGAAACAGACCAATATTATAATATTGCTGGTTTGTATTAAAAATTAAGTTTGACGCAGAATAAACTCCGAATGAAATACCAAGTTCTTTCCCCGCATTTATAAACGCTGTGGATAAATTTCGTTCTTTATATTTTGTTAACTGCGCTTTAACATGTTTTTCAACATAATCAATCCGTTCATTTAGCTCGTTGAACACTGCGGAGCGGCTTCGGTCTTCAACAACCTGGCGGTTATACGCGGCAAGAATTACAACCGGGATAACCGAAATTACAAAAAATGATACGAGAAGCTGTGCACGGAATGAGTATTTAAATTTATTTAACCGCGATAAAAATAAAACAAAAAACAAAATTATAATAAACAAAGAGTGGATTATAAAAATTTTGAAAAAGTTAAAAAGCTTCCATGTAAAATGTTTATCGCGCAAAAGTACAGCAGTGGTTTTCAATTGCCCGTTATCGTTTGTACGCATAACGAATGCAACATATAATTCGTTATTTAATGATAAATTTACCCATGCTTCCTGATCGACCGATAACTTTGCATTTAATATTGGTTTTGCCTGGTCGAGCGACGGATAAATATCGCCATATACTGAAATCAGACGAGAATTTTCGAACTCAAAGATTTTTATTTCGCGTGGGTCGATAACAGAATTCAAATAATTTTTACGTGATTCGAGAAACTCAGGTATTCTGCCCGAATTAAAACTTTCTATATCAAAACCGGTTGAGGCGGCGATGTATCCTTTTAATATATTTCTTTCAAATACAGGGATTATGCTTCCGAAAAGCTTAACATCTCTTTCATTCTCAAACTCAGCGTCGTAGGTTCTTGTGGAGTCTGAACGGAAATTGTTCGGAACCGCCGGAATGTAATCAGCATTCATACCTATTTCGAATTTACCGAGCGGTTTTTTGTATTTATCCAACAGAATTACAGCCGAGTTTAACGTCTCGCGCTGCAGCCCGCTGCCGCTCCATATTTTAAAGGCAAGTGCGTCATAGTTTGTAAGCCTTTCCGAAAATGCTGTAACCACATCTCTATTTTTTGAAGCGGTTGTTATCATCTCTGTAATGAGAAATTTTAACAAATTGTCATTCGGGCGGTTAATTTCGAACGCTGTAGTTTTAAGTGACTGACGTTCTAATTCCATGTTAAAAAAGTTTAACATTGTAATGGAAATGAGGGATGCAGCCACTGCGGCATAAATATAATTATAAACCGTTCTGCGGTTTTTAAAGTAAACGAGGTAAGCAAAAGCAAAAATTAAGGCAATAAAAATAACACTCATTATAGGAGTTATCAGCGGCTCCTTTTGTGTTTTTATATAGACTATTCCGGCAGCTTCAATAAAAACAAACGCCGACCAGAACCCCATTTTTTTTAACCGGCGGTTCATCCACTCGAGGCTGCTGATTACTACAAGAAGATAACTTACAAGAAGCAAAATTACCGTTGTGCCGAGCAGCAGCAAATTTAAGTTCATCATTAAAGAAATTTCGCTCGGCAGTAAATTAGGTTCACGAAAATAACGAAGAGCAGAATCGAAAATAACACTTTTAACCGACGCAGCTAAACCTCTTAGAGACACTAAAAAAAATGCGGCTGAAACAAATGAAAAAAGAAATTTGGCAGTTTTATACCCGGATGTATTTCCCCGGTTCAACTCGATATAATTTATCAAAAATTTATAAGCTTTTACAGCAAATATTAAGGTAAACAGCAAGGTTATAAAAAGCTCTATTGGCGATTTTACAATTCCGCGCCCAAGAGATGAGGCAAAGTAAGCCGGATCGGATAAAGGTCCATCGATTAAATTTGATGGGAAGCCAACCACAAAAATTACCCATCTAAAAAAGATGAGGTAAAAACCGAACAGCGATAGTTTTAATGATCGGTATTTTAATAATCCGTATTCTCTTCTAAAGCCAAGTGCCAGAAATATAAACCCGAAAACAACAATTACCGATTGTACTTTTGATGATAGTTCGTAAAAATTGTTAACAGATACTTCGAGCGAGGGTTTTGTAATTGTAACCAAACCGATTTTATAACCGGCATTATTTACTAATTCAAAAGAATATTTTCTTCCGTCTTTTGTTGAAGATGTAAACGGGTTATAATCAATTTCGCATTCGGTTACAAAGAGGTTCGAAAGTTCATTGCTGAAATTTATATCAAAATAATATTCGTTTTGAAGAGAATAGTGCTTTTCAATACCCCGGCTTAGGATAAAATAAAACTGGTCGTTTTCTACAAAGAGAGTATCGATTACCGTTAGATATGTCATTATTTCGCGGCTGTAAAAAAATGTTTCACCCGCCGGTCGCTGCAAAGGGAAAATAGCTTTTTGTGGAATTGCAATCTTGCCATTCCACGCAATTATTTTTCCGTTCGGAGCGATAACCTGTACCGAATAATCTTTATAAACATCACGATTTATAAGTTCTATTAAATCGCCGAACGTATTACCTTTTGTTCCGAGATTATTACGCAGCTCTTTTTTTAAAGCATTAGATGTGTTAAGGAGTGATAATTGTTTTTCATTAAAAATCCGGTTGATTGAGGACTGAATATTAGAAATTTTGCCGGCAAGTTCTTCCTTCCAGCCGTCACGTTTTTTATCGGCAAGATAAGGTGTAATTATACCGGTTATAAGAATAAGTATTAACATAAAAAAGACGATAGCAAAATATTTCCTATCGCCTTTAAATTTCTTTACAGCTTTTTTAACCATCAATTAATAGTAATTTGTGTTATTTTCCAGCTATTGCCAGCGGGTTTAAGCGAAATATAAACCTTGGCTGTTTCCCTTTTGCCTTTTAATTCAAAAACATATTCCCCGGTAGCATAAGGATTATTGCCACCCGATTGTATATTATTAAACTTAAATGCAACAATTTTGTAAATCTTAAAAAAATCTTCTAAAACATAAAAAGCCTGATTTGTACTGTAATATCCGTTAATGCCGTTTGACAGACTAAAATATGTTTGAGGTCCAAGGTACTCAGACAGCGTAGAAACATTCCCTAAAGAAAATGCGGTTTCGATTTCTGAAAAGATTTTGTTTACTGCCGGATTTATCGTTTTATCTGTACCTTGTTTTTCTAAAAAGTTGGTATTTTGCGGTGAAGCCTTAAAACTAAAAAGGCTAAAGATTAATATGATTAACGCCATATTTTGTTTAATTATCATCATTATCTTTAGCCTAAATTTAATCAATAAATTGGTGTAAAACCAAAAGAACACTTTTACTTGGCAATTTCTAATTTTACTCTATTCGCTCTTCTTTCAATCATCACCTTATCCGATGTATTACGGGTTCCGCTTTTAGCTTTCGGTTTTAACATTGTGTTGCCGGGGACTAACTGAAAAGCCCAGTCAAAAACAATTCTGTCGCGCGTAATATTTTTTACTCTAATCTTCGCAAAATGATTGTCGTATGTCCAGATTACATATGTATGTCCGACAATTGCTCTTTCATCTTTTGTAGATGACCAACCGGTTTCAGGGGCATAAGGTATATCATAGATGTCTGTTGTTGCACCCATATCCTGGATATCAGTATCATCCCAAACATCAAGGTAATATTGTCCCTGATAATTCTCAAAGAAAAAGTCAGCGTCTTTATAAAAGACAGCGGTGTAAGTTGTAAAGGAATAACCCGCTGTATTAGGATAATTTATATAATCGAATATTGACGCGTTAAAACCTTCCGGGCGGGGGATAGCATATGCTACATCGTAACTTAATTCGCTTTCGTTCCCGTTATAATCGTAGGCGGCAACAGCATAATAAATTTCTACACCGTTTTGTGCGTCGTAATCAATAAAATAGTTATCGCCTGTTGAGCCTATTAATGTATATCTTCCATCATAAGAATAACTGTAATAAACATTATAACCGGAAACGTCATCCTCCCGGTTATGGAGCCATGCAATATCTGCGCGGTTATCACCGTTATAAACCACAACACCTTCCGGAGGCGCTGGAGCGGTATTATCAACATAATACCTATTGGGGTCATTAATCTGGCAGGCTGATAATAAAAATGCTGCCGCTGTTAATGTGGCGAATAATAATATTTTCTTTTTCATGACATCACCTTCAATTTTAAGTTCGTATTTAGTTTCGCAAATGGAATGCCACAAAATATTCTTGTTTTAAGTGTATAACTAATCTTTTTTACGTTTAAGTGTCCTAAATGATGGACAACCGGTATATACTAAATTGCCTCTTATGCTTACTCTTTCTTCTCTTCTTAAAAACCCAAGGTCATCCTTTAATTAACTTAATCATTGGCTATTTTAGGGAAAAGGGAAAGGTGAGATAGGAAATGTATATTTTCCGTTCCTTAAAAGCCGGAGAGCAAATTTTTTAGAATATTATCCCGGGATTAACACCGGGATATAATCTTCAAGATTGATTTGCTTTAATTCTTCTGAAAAACCCCTTAAACTTAAATCTTTCAAATCTCGATCATCTCATTTTTGTAAAACATCTTTCTATTATTAACAACTGCAGTGGCTTTGCCAGTTAACAGACGTTTGTCGAATGGAGAGTTTTTTGATTTACTTTTAAATTTGCTTATGTCGACAGTCCAAATCTCGTCAATATCAAGCACAGTAATATTTGCTTCATCACCTTTACTGAACAAGGGGATTTTTTGGTTCAGAATTTTTCTCGGGTTAACTGCAAATTTTTCAATTAACTGCTCAAGTGATAAAACTTTTTTATGGTAAAGTTCGGTTAAAGCAAGACCAACCTGTGTTTCGAGACCCAAAATTCCGTTTGGCGCGTATTCAAACTCGGCTTCTTTTTCTTCGAGCGAGTGGGGAGCATGATCGCTGGCGATACAATCAATTGTGCCGTCTTTTAATCCTTCCAGAACTGCATCAATATCTTCTTTTGTACGAAGCGGCGGATTCATTTTATAATTTGTATTATAAGTTTTAAGTGCGTCATCTGTAAGAGAAAAATGATGCGGCGTTACCTCTGCAGTAACATTTAACCCCTTTTGTTTTGCAAGTCGAACCTGTTCAACCGCACCTTTTGTACTGATGTGGGCTATATGAACTTTACCGCCGGTATATTCCGCCAGCATAATATCGCGCATTACAATTAAATCCTCGGCAACCGATGGGATCGGGGGCAGACCAAGGAAAGTGGAATTTACACCTTCATTCATCACTCCGCCGGCTAACGATTCATCCTCGCAGTGTTCGATGATAGGTAAGTTGTACATTTTGGAATATTCAAGTGCGCGTTTGAGAATTGCGGCTGTTTTTATAGCGGCGCCATCATCCGAAAAACCTACTGCGCCCGCTTCATAAAGTTCCGCCATAGGAGATATCACTTCACCTTTACGGTTAACCGTTGCAGCGGCAACCGGGTAAACATCCACAAGATGACCTTTTGCTTTTTTCTTTATAAGTTCAATAACTTCGGCGGAATCTACAGTCGGTTCCGTGTTCGGCATACACGCAATACCGGTAAAACCGCCGGCAGCCGAGGCGTTGCAACCGGTAACAACTGTTTCTTCGTCTTCTCTGCCGGGTTCACGCAAGTGGACATGCATATCGAAAAACCCGGGGGCGGCAATCTTTCCGGTCAAATCATATTCTTTTGCCCCATCGGTTTCGGCTTTAGTTAAGGCTCCAACTTTTTCAATTATTCCATCAATAATTAAAATATCTTTTTGGTCTTCATCAAACTTTTGCAGGGGATGAACAAGCTTTAAATTTTTTAGTACTACTTTCATCTTCAAATTCCTTTTCTTAATTCATTGTACCGAGTAAATAAAGTACTGCCATGCGTATGGCGACACCATTGGTAACCTGCTGTAGTATTATCTGCTTATTACCGTCAGCAACTTCGGATGATATTTCCACTCCCCGGTTTATTGGACCAGGATGAAGTATCAGCACATCTTTCCCGTTTTTTTCCAATCGTTCTTCCGTAATTCCGAAGTAGTTTGAATATTCTCTGATAGAAGGGAAATACTCCCGCACTTTTCTTTCGAGTTGAATGCGCAGCACATTCAGCACGTCGTTTTCCTGTATAGCTTCATCGATGTTGTAAATAACTTTTACCCCGAGTTCTTCAATGTATCTCGGTATCATTGTCGAGGGACCGCAAACAGATACATCAGCGCCCATTGTTTTTAAACCGAATATATTTGAAAGCGCAACACGGCTGTGAGCAATATCGCCGACGATACAAACTTTTAAACCGTTAAGCTTTCCGAGTTTTTCCCTGATCGAGTACATATCGAGGAGCGCTTGCGTCGGATGTTCATGCGTACCGTCGCCGGCGTTAATAATATTCGCATCACAAAGTTTTGTAAGGTAAAGCGGGGTTCCGGCAGCGGCGTGGCGAACCACAACCATATCAACTTTCATAGCTTCAATATTGCGAATTGTATCTTTGAATGTTTCTCCTTTGCTTACACTGCTCGTAGAAACCGCAAAATTAACCGAGTCTGCCGAAAGCCGTTTTTGCGCAAGCTCGAATGAAATTCTAGTTCTTGTTGAGTTTTCATAAAATAAGTTTACAATGGTTTTGCCCTGTAGGGTTGGGACTTTTTTTACCTGGCGTTCAAGTACTTCGCGGAATGTTGTCGCGGTATCGAGTATCAGTTGAATATCTTCTTTTGGAACGCCCTGTAGTCCTAACAAATGTCTGTTTAATAAAGGCATAATAAATTTCTTTCAGTTATTGATCTTTTGTATCGATTAAATAAACGGCATCTTCGCCGTCGTGTTCAACTAATTTAACTTTTACTTCTTCATTTATTGAAGTTGGTATATTTTTCCCGACATAATCGGCACGTATGGGGAGTTCGCGGTGACCCCTATCGACAAGCACGCAAAGCTGAATTGTGCTTGGTCTGCCGAGATCCATTAATGCATCAAGAGCCGACCGGACTGTACGACCGGTATAAAGCACATCGTCAATTAGTATGATGTGTTTATCAGTTACATCAAAAGTAATATTTGAAACTGATACTTCGGGCTGTTTAAGCCGGGTTCTAAAATCGTCACGGTAAAGAGTAACATCCAAAATACCGAGAGGAAGTTCGATATTTTCGATTTCTTTTATTTTATCAAAAATGCGTTTTGCGAGGTACTCGCCGCGGGTACGCATACCCATAAGAATAAGGTTTTTTGAGCCTTTATTTCTTTCGAGTATTTCATGCGACATTCTAGTTATAATGCGCTGAAGCCCGTTTTCGTCGATTAATTTTGCTTTTACGTCCATATACAAAAAATCCCCCGCGGAAAAAATTCCTTGGAGGTTCCTTTCTATTAAATTGATATTTCCAAAATTGAATCCTTTTCCATCTCACTGTATGGGGTTAAAGGTTAATAATAGATAATTATTTGGCTGCTAATTTATACTGTGAATGAATAAAAGTAAAGTCGAAACGAATTTTATTTGTGGTAAAAATTACCGCCATCGCAATAATAATTTTAATTACGGACTATTTTCAAATGATTTTGGAGTTAAACCGAATAAGCTGTCAATCAATAAATCATAAATCGCCAATCATAAATCAACAATCATAAATCATAAATCACAATTCATAAATCATAAATCACAATTCATAAATCATAATTCATAATTCATAATTCATAATTCCCTTTCCAAGGAGTTGCCATAATTATCATTTATTCCTAATTTGTTTCATCATTTTCCATTAAATATTCATCAATAAATAAAAGGAGCTATTACTTGAAAAAGATAGTTACATTTTTTGTTTTCCTGCTTCTCCTATCTTCAGTGCTACAGGCACAACCCGAAGTTAGCACACGTTTACAAAACGTTATGCGCAACAGCAGTCCGAATGATTATCTCCGCGTTCTTGTTTTTATGAACGACCAGGTTGATATTGAATCATTGGATGCGCGTTTATACAGAGAAAATGCTACACTTAAAAGAAGAGCTTACGAAGTAATTACAGCTCTTCAAAATAAAGCTAATGCTACACAACCGGATATGATTGCGTATTTTGAGAATAACATCGAAAGTCGTGAAGTTTATAGTTACGAATCCTATTGGATTGCCAATATGTTTATGGTTGAATGTAAATCATCCATCGTAAAAAGTTTAATGACTCGCACCGATGTTGGTTCGATGGATTTGGATGCACTTTTAGAATATGACAAACCTGTATCGTTCCAGAAATCGGAAAGCATACTTGGAAGTGAAGCCGGGTTAAAAATTATTAACGCTCCAAAACTTTGGGCTGCCGGTATAACCGGTCAAGGGCAGATTGTTATGGATATTGACACAGGTGTTGACCCGACGCACCCGGCGCTTAGTTATAAATATCGTGGACTTCATGTGCCTGCCGCCCAGGCATGGTTTGACCCAGCCGGAACAACAACTCCGAGTGATTGCGACGGACACGGAACACATACAATGGGCACGATGACCGGCAGATCACTGGCAGGAGACACCGTAGGTGTTGCCCCTGATGCAGAATGGATTGCGGCAAAAACCATTTGCTCAAGTCCTCACACCTCAAATTCGGTTGCGGCTTTCCAGTGGTCAATAAACCCGGATGGCGACCCGAACACAACATCTGACATGCCCGCTTCAATAAACAATAGCTGGTACGATCCTAATGTTTCCAATGAATGCACCAGTATTTATAAAACAACAATGGATGCAGTTGAAGCCGCCGGTATAGGTGTAGTTTTCTCAGCCGGAAACAGCGGTCCGGGTACATCGACAATTACATCGCCGAAAAATATTAATACCGACGAAGTTACAATTTGGTCGACCGCCGCAATTGATGGCGCCTCATACCTTGGCGGAAGCACAAACCCGGCTGCAAGTTTTTCAAGCCGTGGTCCTTCAACATGCGGAGGTACAGGCTCGCTGTTAATAAAACCTGAAGGTTCAGCTCCGGGAGTAAATGTTCGCTCATCTTATCCGGGCGGCGGATACTCACTGTTATCAGGAACCTCAATGGCAAGCCCGCATGTAGCTGGCGCAGTTGCATTATTAAAATCATTCGCACCTAACCTTACGGGTAAACAAATAAAAATGGCTCTTTACAATACAGCTAAAGACCTCGGTGCACCCGGCGAAGATAACGTTTACGGAATGGGTTTAATAGATGTTTATGCGGCATTTTTGTCACTCGGTACACCCGATGTTACGCCGCCTGACCCGATTACAGATTTGGCAATAACCGATTTAACATCAAATTCGTTGTCCCTAACATGGACTGTTCCATTCGACTCATCAATGGGCGGTGTTACCGGTTATGACATCAGAGTATCGAATACCCCGATTACGGATACTACTGCTTTTTATGCAGCCACTGAAATTCCATTTAACGAACAGCCTGATACAGCCGGCGCTATTGAAAGTATTACTGTTGACGGTTTGAATTTTTCAACTACATATCATTTTGCCGTTAGGGTAAGAGATGTGTGGACCAACTGGTCGGATATTTCTAACCCAATTTATGGTACAACATTCGGCGCTCCGCAGGTTTCCGTAACACCTAATGCATTAAACAGAGTATTGATAAATAATCAGATTTACGTAGATACACTGCATATTGCAAACGTTTCCGTAAACTCATCTACACTTGATTATACTGTAAGAATGGAAAACAGTACATTCCCTACAGATAAAGTTAATATACAAATTGTACCGAACCCTGTCATAAAACCGGATGCGAGTTTCGGTTTAAAAGATAAAGACTCCGACATTGGCGGTTTAAGTATTGAAGGCTCGGGCGGACCGGATGTATTCGGTTATAGCTGGATTGATTCGGATGAACCAAACGGACCTGTTTATGAGTGGAATGATATTGCAGCCACCGGAACTCTTGCCACAACATGGTCACCAACCGGAACCTACGATCCTAAAGACGAAGGTTATTGCGGTCCGTTCCAACTCGGTTTTGATTTTAAATTTTACGGTACTATACAAAACCAGGTTTATCTAAGCAGCAATGGTCCATTACTATTTTCTGCGCCTACTTCTAATATGTTCACCAATGCACAGATACCTGCTGCAGGCGCGCCCAACGGTTTCATTTCGGCTTTCTGGGATGACCTTGACGGAACAGCCCAGGGAACTGTTCACTACAAACAAGACGGTAATAAATTTATTGTGCAGTTTACCCAATGGCAAAAATATTCTGCTACCGGTTCTCTAACCTGGCAGTATGTTTTGTACAGCTCCGGCAAAGCAATAATCTATTATAAAGACATGAACGCTACTTTAACCTCCGCAACAGTTGGTATTGAAAACCAGACCGGTACGGACGGTTTGCAGGTTGCATATAACGCAACATATGTAAAAAACAATCTTGCGGTCAAGTTTTCGGCAGATCCGGATTGGCTTGCATCAAGCAGCAACGGCGGTACATTAACAAACGGAACATCCGCAGATTTATTGTTATCATTTAATACTGAAGATTTTCCGCTTGGAAACTACGGTATGGATATAGTCATCGCGAGCAACGACCCCGCAAACGCAATAGTAACCGTTCCGGTAGCTATGGAGATAGTTGCAATACCAGTTGAGTTAACTTCATTCTCTGCATCAACCGATCAAAATAATGTTGTGTTAAACTGGTCAACCGCAACCGAAACAAACAACCGCGGATTTAGCATCGAAAGAAAATCATCGAAAACAGCATGGAGCGAGGTATCATTTGTTAACGGCGCGGGTACTTCTACCGACCCTGTACAATACTCCTACATTGATAAAGATATGAATGTAGGCAAGTACACCTACAGGTTAAAACAGGTTGATATGGACGGTACATACGAATACACAAACTTAGTTGAAACTGAAGTTACAGCTCCGACAGTTTATTCGCTTGCCCAGAATTATCCTAACCCGTTTAACCCGGCTACTGTTATTGAATATTCTGTCCCTGAAAAAGCAGAAGTAACTTTAACAATTTATTCCTCTATAGGCGAACTTGTAAAAACGCTTGTAAGCGGAACAGTTGAACCCGGTTACCACAAAATTTCATTCAATGCTTCCGAGCTAACTTCCGGTACATACATTTACCAGATAAGAGCCAAAGGCAGCAGTGGAAATTATGTTGAATCGAAGAAGATGATGTTCATCAAATAGTCTCATATGTACAATCCGTTAGCTAACGGTTATACAATGAAAAACAGATTAAAGGGCAAGAGGTTTTTACATCTTGCCCTTTTTTATTTTCAAATTGACAATACTTTTTTAAAAATTATTTTTTACTTTCATTTAAAGTTTAGTAACGAACTAAATAGTCAGCCCTTAAAAAGCGGCACAAACTGAAAAAACAGATAGAAAAG
>CAYJPN010000013.1:49374-120564 GCA_964372115.1 uncultured Ignavibacteriaceae bacterium | reverse complement strand
ATCAGTTTTTTTACTCTCAAAAAGAAATTTGGGTTTTTAAGGGTTGACTAAATAATCACGAACAGCACATTCCCAAACTTGAGGAACCTACGATATAATGTTCAGAAAAACCGAAACGGTTTCAACAGTTCTCTGAGCGGTTAAAATGTTTTTTATGTCTTTATATTTTTATGTTTTTAACTTTTTATCCGTTAGCTAACGGATCATTCATCCTTACACTTTTCTAACAGCAAATAACCAACCACTGCTCACACCCCTATAGCCTAACAGCCCAATTATTCCCCAAAACCCTATTTACATTACTACATTTAATTATTATGTTTACTCATAAAACCTTTGGTGTTTTAATCCAATAAGCAAAATGATTTACATATTGACATCAATGGTTTTAGTTTGTTGGAAGTTGTAAAACATATTAAAAAATAAAAGCGCTTATATGAACGTCTTAAGAAAAGTCGTTTCTGTTGAAAACAATTTATTAAAACTTAAACTACCGCAAAGCTTTAAAGGCGACAAAGTTGAAGTGATTGTTTTTCCATGTTCCGAAAAAGAAAAACCAATGTATGATTTTTCTGATGTTGCAGGGAAGTTATTATGGAAAGGTAATCAACTTAAAGAACAAAGAAAGCTTCGCAATGAGTGGAAATAGGTTCCTGCTCGATACGAACGCAGTTATTGCATTGCTTAAAGGTAACAAGCAATTGTTATTGTTATTAAATGCTGCTGATTGGATCGGTGTTTCTATTATTAGCAAGTTGGAATTCCTTTCTTTTTCTGAAATTACTAAAGACGATATAAACCTTTTAGGTAAATTTTTACAGAAAGTGGATGTTATCGATTTATGTAATGATGAAAACAACCTTATTTCTCGCGTAATTGAATTTAGAAAAACATATAACATCAAACTTCCCGATGCAATAATTGCGGCGAGCGCGCATTATTCTAATGCAGTCTTAGTATCAAAGGATAAATCGTTGCGGAAAATTAATAATATCAAAGTTCTTTCCAATTGGAATTAACCTTTAAACTATCTCATGTGTTCCATTACTTTCCATCCCCACAGCCTAACCCCCTAAAATACTATTTACATTACTGCCTAAAATAGGCAGCCTTTTTTATTATTACTATTACCTTTCTCACATTCCAATATTGAATGAATAGCATATTAATTTTGTTTTTCTTCAATCGAAGTTGCCACTATCAACAAATAACATTATTTTACGATTGATAAAAATATTTTCTTGAATATTGACCGTAATGATTTACATTAAAACCTTAAGCCAGGTAGCTCCCGGCATTGTGTTTATAAGGGGGATAAAAATCTATATAAATAGATTGTTACTAATAATTGTAATAAATGTTAACCTTTTTTTAGCAATCCAACTGTTCACTTACCTGTTTTATTCTTTTAATTTTACCACTAATAATTTTAGGCATAGTTATGTTTGAATTAATGCAGCTTCAGCGCGATCAGCAGAAGTTAATTACTGTTATAAATAACTCTCCCCAGGAGCTTTCTACTGTTGTAATACCAGACGGCTGGTGGTATATAAAAAACAGTTACGATGCCTACTACCACAAAGATGAATTAAAAATAATACAACTAAATAAAGCAATAAAACCGGTTGCAAAAACCGAATTACCAAAACGAAGCTATTGGGATATACACCAGGGCGACTACCGGGTAAAAGAAGAATATAAAACAATGCACAACCGCGCCGAACTGCGGAAGTTTATAAACAAAACTTTGCTTGCTTTTACACTTGCGCTAACAGCAATTACCGTTGCAGCGTTTGCTACGATTTTTACACGAATTTGAAACATAGTAGTGGTTATTTTTTCTATCTTTTGTTAATAACCTATAAAAATGAACTTGAATTAATTTAATTATTAAACTCTTAGAGGTACATAATGAAAAAACAAATAATCTTTTTAACACTTATCTTGCTTGTAGGTTTTACACAAGTGGGGTTGGGACAGACGACAATTAATTTTGATACTCCTGGAAATTGGGTTCAAGATGGGGCAATAGCATTAACAAGTTATGGAAATCATTCTTATGTTGAATCTGGGGTTACGATTGCTGGGACTAATGTTTTAAGAAATACAACGTCAGCACAAGATGGTTTTGCCGGGGCACTGGGAACATACTCCATGAGGATTGGAAATACTGCTCTTTCTAAAGTAATCATTACAGTTTCTTCGGGTGGTGTTGGCAACTTTTCAATAAAAGTAAGAAGATGGGATAATAACCCGATGCCAAACTATACTGTTAAATATTCAATAAACAGTGGAACAGATTGGACTAGTCTTACAAGCATCGATGGTACTTTACTTACAACAAGTGATTTTTTTACTTATTCTGGCACGATAAATAGTAGCGTTTCAAATATAGTGCTTGAAATTAAAAATACTGGAACAACTGAAAGAATTATGATTGATGATTTTATTTGGACAGGCTACAGTGCTGGTGGAGTAGCCGATCCATCATTATTTTCTGCATCTGCTGGTTCAGCGAATGACATTGACTTATCTTGGGCACAAAATGGAAATACTGATGACGTGATGGTTGCGTTCAATACTGTTGATACTTTTGGCGATCCAAGTGGAAGTTACTCTGTAAATGATCCAATTACTGGTGGCGGTACTGTTATATATAATAGTTCAGGTGTTGGTTTTAATCATTCGAGTTTAACTGCAAATACTACTTATTTCTATAAAGCATGGTCTGTTGATGGTACAACAACTTATTCTTCTGGTGTAACTACAAATGCAACAACTGCCAAAGTTGAACCGACTAATCATGTTACTTCCTTTTCCGCAACAACTGCAAGCTATAATCAAATAAATTTAGGCTGGACAGACGCAGCAGGCGGACAAGAACCGGATGGATATTTAATTTTAGCTAATAAATCCGGCAGTTTCACAGATCCAGTTGATGGTGTTGAACAAGCAGACGCGACAGATGCTAATGGCGGAATAAAAAATATTTCGCAAGGAACTGCTTCATACAGTTGGATTGGTCTTGACGCATCAACACAATATTATTTTAAAATCTATCCTTATACAAACTCAGGCTCCCATATTGATTATAAAATTGATGGTGTTGTACCACAAGCAACAAGTACTACGGATGTTGCCCCTGTATTACCAAATGCGTGGATTAATGAATTACATTATGATGATGATTCGGGCGATCTGACAGAATTTGTTGAAATAATCATTGAGAATGCAGCTACTTATGCAATGGCTGATTTTTCATTGGTACTTTACAATGGATCTGGAGGCGCTTCTTATTCAACAACTGCCGGCGACGCATTCCAAGTAGGTACTACGGTAAATGTAAGTGGGAAAACCTTTAAAATATTCTACGTCAATTTTTCAAATACACTTCAGAACGGTGCTCCTGATGGTGTTGCTTTAGGTTATCAAGGATCATTAATTCAATTTTTAAGTTATGAAGGTACATTTACTGCTACTAATGGAATTGCAAACGGTATTGGTTCAACCGATATTGGAGTATCAGAAAGCAATATTACTGCAACAAATTCTTCCTTGGGCCTTACAGGTACAGGAGTAAAATATTCTGATTTTACATGGACTACATATATTGGCTCAGCTACCAAAGGGAATCAAAATACTACTCAAGCGCTTCCTGTCGAACTCTCATCATTCACCGCAAACGCTACCGCAAAGAGTGTAACGCTTAATTGGGTTACTGCCACAGAAGTAAACAACAACGGTTTCGAAATCCAACGTCAATCATCAGACAAAGCGTGGGAAAATGTTGCCTTTGTTGCCGGTAACGGTAACAGCAACTCTACAAAAAATTACAGTTATACAGACAATAATTTAACTGCCGGTAAATACAGCTACCGTCTAAAACAAATTGACAACGACGGTAAATATGAATACTCAAAGGTTGTGGAAGTTGAAGTAAACTCTCCTTTGCAGTACGCACTTGCGCAGAATTATCCGAATCCGTTTAACCCGTCGACAGCTATTAACTTTACTCTGCCCGAAGCGCGGTTTGTAACATTAAAAATTTACAACGTTCTCGGTCAGGAGGTTAAAACAGTTGTTAATGAGTTTAAAGAAGCAGGCGCTTACAAAATAAATTTTGACGCATCAAACTTAAATAGCGGCGTTTATTTTTATAAGCTGCAGGCAGGCACATTTAGTTCAGTTAAAAAAATGACACTAACGAAGTGATTTGTGATTTATGAATTATGATTTATGAATTATGATTTATGATTTATGATTTATGAATTATGATTTTCGATTTATGATTTTTGTATTCGATTTTATTCTGTTTGGAATAATTGAGGATATGAAAATCATAGGTCGATTTATGAATTATGAGTTATGATTTATGAATTATGAGTTATGAATTATGAGTTATGATTTATGAATTGGTTTAAAGTTCTTTATTTGATTGTGATATTGCTCAAATGTGAAATCGCAAATCAACAATCATAAATCGCAAATCCCAAATCAACAATCGCAAATCAACAATCATAAATCGCAAATCGCAAATCAACAATCATAAATCGCAAATCAACAATCGCAAATCAACAATCATAAATCATAATTCATAAATCATAAATCGACAATCATAAATCGCAAATTAGTTTGCATTGTTTTAGATATTTTTTTTTCCGATTTTTGCGGTAGAAATATTTAAGGCTGCATAAAAGTAATTCTCTCCGGAGAATAGGGCGTGTGAAGCGTGAGTTTTTTACTTTTATGCGGCTTTTTTTATTTAAAAGGGTGTTAACAAATTGTTGTTTTTTTTCGATTATAACAATATTAACACCATTAAAACGTATTGGTTCAAATTTTTAATTTGGAGCTTTGCTAATCGTTATCATATCAAACTAAACGGCGTTCGGACTACAGTATTTACAGAATGCAGTTAGCCGCTTTTCGAATAAAGCTTACGTCCGGTATTATATTCAATGTTTATCTATGATTCGCTCCATCGGTGCGATCATTTGGAAAAATTATGAGAAAATTATTCTTTTCTTTGTTATTACTCTGCGCATTTACATTAAACTTTGCACAGGGCACTTATTACGATGCTATTAATCCAAATCTGCCAACTTTTGTTGATGATTTAAAAGCCAGGATACGCACCCCGTACACAAAGGTTTCATACGATCAGTACGACGAAACAAACATTGCTCATTTTGCTGCGCAGCCAAACGGCAGCGGCGGTTTTTATGTAACTTGTGTTTATTCAGGCTATCAGTACAACTATAACGGTACATTTACCTGGACTGTAATGAGCCGCGAACATACCTGGTGTCAAAGCTGGATGCCGACTTACGGTTCGACAAGCAGTGAAGAATATTCAGATCAATATCATTTATTTCCAACAAATCAGAACAGCGCTAACGTAGTAAGAAGCAATCACCCGCTTGGTGTAGTCGCAAATGTAATTTCATCTTTCGGCGACAGTAGATATGGCACCAACACAAACAGCGAATTAGTTTTTGAACCGAGAGATCAGCATAAAGGCGATGCCGCCCGCGCCTTACTTTATATGGCTCTCCGTTATGATGATGTTAGTGGCAACAACTGGGATTTTAACTGGCTGAACAATGTTCGTCTGCCTTCTCTCAGTGAAGCGCCTCAATCTTTAGAATTGCTTCTACAATGGGCGCAGGCTGATCCGCCTGATGCGTGGGAAATTGCGCGTAATAATTATATCTGGTCTATTCAAGCCAATCGTAATCCGTTTGTTGATCACCCTGAATATCTTCATTATATAAACTTTAATGATATGAGTTATGTGCCCAATGGGGGAACATTAGCAACCGAACCACAAAATTATGTAACTTCATTTGCGGTAAACAGTTTTACTGCTCATGCGATATCTTTAGACTGGACTGACGCCGTCGCCGGAACTCAGGCGCCAACTGGATATTTGATAAAAATAAGCACAGACGCAATTACAGACCCGGTTGATGCAGTAATCTACCCTGATGATTTTAATTTTTCTGATGGTAAAGGAGTGATAAATGTTTCTTATCCTTCCGCAGGCAGTATTACAATAACCAACCTTTACTCTAACACAAACTACAATATCAAAATTTATTCTTATAACAATACCGGCGGGTTAATAAATTACAAAACCGATGGTACTGTTCCATCCGTTTCCCAAACAACTAACACTGCCCCCCTTGCACTTGAACCTACTAATCAAATAACAAGTTTTTATACTACAGATGTGACGGCGAGTTCTGTAAGCTTATCATGGGTTAATTCAGAGCCCGGATCCCAGCCCGCATCGGGTTATATACTTATAGGTACAACCGATACGGCAATTATTCCGCCGGTTGACGGTATTGTTTACCAGGACGATCAAAACCTAAGCGATGGTTTCGCGCAGGTATCTTTCAGTGCAGGTGCGTTTAATCAGTTCTCATTTAATCAGCTTGCCGGCAGCACCAATTATTTATTTAAAATATTTCCATTTAACGGCGCAGGTGATTCTATTAACTACAAAACCGATGGTGTTATAATACCTGTTATGGCAACAACCTTAGAATTAAATTTTGTTACAAACCTTAGCGCGGGTGATGTTGTAATCGTCGGTATAAACACCGATGACCCTGATGAATTCGCTTTTGTACCGCTCGTAAATATAGCAAGCAGTGTTTCGATAAGCTTTACCGATAACGGGTGGCAGGCATCCGGTAATTTAAGAGGCGGCGAAGGTACGCTTATTTGGACCACTCCCAATAATGGTATTGCAAAAGGGACAATTATTATCGTGAACGGAGGTGTTTCAAACATAGGCACTATCTCAAATGGCGGTGGAACGTTTGCTTTATCTACTGGTGGAGATCAGATACTTGCTTATACGGGCTCATCTTCATCGCCAAACTTTATTTATGCTGTAAATGATGAAGCGGATAACTGGCAGGCTGACGCAACATCTTCTAATACATCTGCATTACCAGTTGGATTAACAAATGGTGTTTCCGCAGTGGCACTTACTGAGTTAGACAATCTGGTTTATAACGGTACTGTTCCAACTGATCCAGTGCAAATTAGGTTGGAAGTAGGCAACAAAAATAATTGGGTTGGCTCTGATGCTGTGAGACAAACGATGCCTGCCGGTTTTTGGCAGTTGCCCGTTGAACTTGTAAATTTTTCAGCTTCTGTTGATATAAATAAAGTTACCTTAACCTGGCTTACCGCAACAGAATTAAACAATCTTGGTTTTGAAATTCAAAAAATTAAAGTAAACGAAAACGGCGTTGTCAGTACAAATTGGGATGTCGTTGGTTTTATAAGAGGAAAAGGGAATAGCGCCGATCCGCAGTTTTATTCTTATGTCGATTTTTCAGACGCGGGAACTTACAACTATAGATTAAAGCAAGTAGACTTTGACGGAACAATAAAATACTCCCCATCGATTGAAGTAAAAACCCTGTTCCCGGAAGAATATTTGTTAAATCAGAATTATCCAAATCCTTTTAATCCGTCGACAAATATTGTCTTCTCAATTCCTGAAGCAAATAATGTAACCATCAAAATTTTTGATGTGCTTGGGCGAGAGATTACTACTTTAGTAAATGGATATTACCAGGCAGGCGAGCATCATATAATATTTGATGCCTCATCATTTGGCGGGCTTAGCAGCGGGTTATATATCTATCAATTAAATGCGGGAAGTTATACTTCTGTAAAAAAAATGAACCTGTTGAAATAATTTAGTTTTATTAATATATACCAAGTCTAACGCATACAAACTCTGTCATCGTCAAAAAAAACGATGACGGAGCTTTGATAAGTTTTTTTCTCCGGCCTGGCACACCACAGTATGTATTACAACTAAACAATAATTTTATTCTTTGTGCCGTTAAAAGCTGAAGCAAATAAAGCAAGTATAAGCAGCGAGTATTTATTCCTTTCTAACTGTTAATCGTTCTAAAAGCTATGAAAAATAAAAATATATTTAAGATGTTAGTCACTTTGTGGTTAATCGCATTGCCGGTTGTCGCTCAGGTTGGTACATATTACGACGGTATTAACACCGCGTCTTCAAGTTTTGTTGATGATCTAAAAGCCAGAGTCCGCAGCCCCTATACAAAAATTTCCTATGATAATTTTGATGAAACAAATATCGCAAACTACGCTGCACAACCGAACGGCAGCGGCGGTAATTATGTAACTTGTGTTTATTCAGGTTATCAGTATAATTATACAGGCACATTTACCTGGAGTGTTATGAGTCGTGAGCACACGTGGTGTTATAGCTGGATGCCAGCTTATCCTTCAACGAGTGTTAACGAATATTCCGATCAACACCATCTTTTCCCTACTCATCAGAACAATGCTAATGGCAGGAGGAGTAATCATCCTCTCGGTATTGTAACAACTATCAGCTATCAATTTTTGGATGGTAAACTTGGTACTAATTCAGCAGGACAAACAGTATATGAGCCCAGGGATCAGCAAAAAGGCGATGCCGCAAGGGCTCTGTTATATATGGCTCTAAGGTATGATGATGTTAACGGATATAACTGGGATTTTAACTGGCTTAATAATGTTAGACTACCGGCTCTCAGTGAAGCGCCGCAAGATCTAAACTTACTTTTACAATGGTGTGTTCTTGATCCACCAGATTCCTGGGAGATTGGACGCAATGATTATATTCAATCAATTCAAGGTAATCGAAATCCGTTTATTGATCAACCGGAGTATATTAATTATATAAATTTTAACGACATGACATATAAATCGGGTGCTTCACTTGCGGTGGAACCTACAAATCATGTCACAAACTTTGCCGCGGGAACAATTACTACAAGTTCAATACAAACAAGCTGGACTGATGCGATAGCGGGCAGTCAGGTTCCATCCGGTTATTTAATTTCAATAAGTTCGTCTACAATTACTGCTCCATCCGATGGGGTTAGTTATGCTGATGACGCCGATTTATCTGATGGGTCGGGTAAAATAAATATCACTTATGCCGGAGCAGATAGCTACACAATTTCAAATTTATTCGGCACAACAAATTACAATATAAAAATATATCCGTACAACGGAGCCGGTACCTCGATAAACTATAAAACCGACGGTGTTGTCCCAACAATAAACGCTACAACGCTAACCCCTGCACTTGCCGTTGAGCCAAGTAACTATTTAATAAATTTAACTACCTCAAATCTTACTCACTCATCGGTAACATTAAATTGGACGGATGCCGCAGCAGGTGCGCAGGTACCTTCCGCATATCTTATAGTTGCCAGCGCTTCTTCGATAAATACGCCTGTTGACGGCACAACCTATGCGGATGATATTACTCTTTCGGATGGTAATGGTTTGGTTAATGTTTCATACTCATCCGGGGATAATTATACATTTACTACACTTTCTCCCAATACTACCTACGAGTTTAAAGTATACTCGTGCAATGAAAGCGGTGGCAGCATAAATTATAAAACGGATGGCGTTGTTCCGTCTATTTCAGTTACATCTTTGGACGCATATGGAACTGCTGATTTATCGGCAGGGGATATTTTAATTATTGGGTTTAATTGTACTGATCCGGATGAATTTGCTTTCGTCCCATTAGTAAATCTCGCTGGAAGTACAGTAATTAGTTTTACCGATAATGGCTGGTTGTCAAGTGGTTCTATTAGGTCAGGTGAGGGAACCTTAACATGGACAGCACCGGTTGGTGGAGTTTTGCACGGAACTATTATAGCATACAATTATACATCCAACACTTTTAATATAGGATCAGTGGTAAGAGCAGGTAGTTTTGGGCTTGCAGAAGCTGGAGATCAAATATTAGCATACACTGGTTCAAGTGCTGCTCCCATATTTTTATATGCAGTAAATGATGAAGGCAGCATATGGCAGGCTGATGCAACAAGTGCTAATACTTCTGCACTTCCCATCGGATTAATCAATGGGGAAACTGCGGTTGCATTAGTCGAAAAAAATAATGGGATTTTCAGTGGTACTATAATAGATGATATTGATCAACTCCTTCTAAATGTAAGCAATCCTTCTTTGTGGACGATGTCTGATACGCCATTAACAATGCCTTCGGGTATTTGGGCTTTGCCGGTTGAACTCAATAATTTCTCAGCGGCAATAAACGGAAGAACAATCGAAATTAGATGGAGTACAAGTACAGAAATAGATAATTTTGGTTTCGAAATTGAGCGAAGAACAGAGGGAAAAAACGAGTGGAAAAAAATCGGCTTTGTTAACGGCGCCGGCAATAGTAATTCAACAAAGTATTATTCCTTTATTGATGAAGAACCTGCATCGGGAACTATTAACTATCGCTTAAAGCAAATTGATAATAACGGTGATTTGAAGTACAGCAATGTTATCACACTCAATACAAATATTGGTGCAGCTAATTTCAAAATATACCAGAATTATCCAAACCCGTTTAATCCCTCTACAACAATAAAATATTCAGTGCCAGAAAAGGGCTTTGTTAAATTGAAAGTATATGATGTGCTTGGAAATGAAATAAAAACTCTTGTGGAAGAAATAAAAGAAGCCGGTACATATAATTTTGAATTTAATGCCGAAGGTTTAGCAAGCGGGTTATATTTTTATAAAATTGATGCGGGAGTATCTTCAATTATTCGAAAAATGATTCTCCTCAAATAGACATTTTTGTTTCCCCAACTTATTGCGTTACAGGAGGGGACTTGTTCGATTTTCTTCATGGATTGGATAATACATTTTGGGGTTATATACATTTACAGAAAAAATAATTACTTTATCCCGACAATAATTTTTTTTATTTGACATGTACAAAAAAATCGGTTAGGTTAGGGATCGTTTGAACTACATTTTATTAAAAAGACTGTTTGACGTCTGCTTCGGAATTTTATTTTTTATTATTTCTTTGCCTGTAATGGCAGCCGCAGCTATTGTTATGCTTTTTGAGACAAAAAAAACACCTTTTTTTTGCCAGCAGCGCGGGGTTACACTAACAAATGGAAGAGTAAAAATTTACAAATTACGTACCATGCGAAATGGAGAGGAACTTCATAAAAAAGAAAGCCTGGCGAAAGACATTTTTATGAAACCGACTCTGGCGGAGTTTGTTCCTCCTATTGGCGCTTTTTTAAGGCGTACCGGAATAGATGAAATTCCGCAATTATTAAATGTTGTTAAAGGTGAGATGAGTTTACTGGGACCCCGCCCCCTTACTCTTACCGATTTGAAAGCAATGCAAAAAACACTTCCCGATTATTATAACCAGCGTGAAAAAATAATTTCTAAACCGGGAATCTCCGGGTTATGGCAGGTTAAAGGTAATCGTGCAAATGGAATTGAAGATCTTTTATTTTTCGATAAAATGTATGATAGAAAAAAAAGCTTTTTGTTTGATTTTAAGTTAATGCTGGATACAACATATTTGATGCTAAGCGCAAAAAATAGTGATGCCATAGCCAATATTAAAATTATTAAACATAGCTCTCATCATCATTCAAAAGAACACCAATAAAAAAAATTATTTATCCGTATCCATCTAATTTATTTTTTCTCTTACTTAAATATGTTCACTGTTAGATTTTAAATACTTAATTCTTATAAAAATGAATAAACTTATTCTATTCGCAACAATTTTTTCTTTTGGTTTTATCTCGGGCGGTGACAAAAAAGCCGACATTTTACGGTTAAAAAACCAACCTAAATCAGACGTATTTTTACAAGGTTTTTACTGGAACTCACCTCCCGGTGGAATCTGGTACGATTCACTTTCGCATATAGCGGCAAGACTTGCATCTGCCGGATTCGGGGCTGTATGGATTCCGCCTGCAGCAAAGGGCGGCGGTGGCATGTCGATGGGATATGATATTTATGATAATTATGACTTCGGTGAATATTATCAGAAGGGGAGCCTTGAAACAAGGTTCGGCAGCCGCAGCGAGCTTGAGAACATGGTAGGGGCGTTTCATGAAGTCGGGATTCAACTTTTTTATGATGCTGTTTTAAACCATGCCGGTAACGGTGATGACCAATCTTCTTATCAGTGCGGTACGGGAACCGGGTACAATGTATTTAATCCTCAGAGCGGACGTTTTCCGAAAACTGCCGCAAATTTTCATCCTAATAACGTTCACTGTGATAACAATGCCCCTTACCACAACAACATTTTTTTTGAAGATTTATGTTATTTCTCGGGTGGAACCGGCGATAGCCTAAAAGTATGGGGAGATTATATAATCAATCAACTTGGTTTTGATGGGTTTAGAATCGATGCCATTAAACATATCGAGCCCGGATTTATCGCATCCTTTACACAACATTTTCCGGGGAAGTATATTGTCGGTGAACATTGGAGCAGCACCTCCGAAATAATTGATTACAACAACCAGGTATCATCTCTTGGAGGCAACTCAAGTTATTTTGATTTTCCGCTTCGTTATGTTTTAAAAGACATGTGTAATACACAGAGCGGTAATTTTAATATGAATACTTTGGATGGCGCCGGGTTAATAAATTCAGGTTTGTCACCCTTTAACGTTGCAACTTTTGTTGAGAACCATGATTTTGACAGAGTTGGATGGGACGGTAATGTTGATAACGGGCATGACCCGATACTTTTCGATAAACAAATGGCATACGCGTATACAATATTTTCTGAAGGAAAACCGACTGTGTTTTTCAAAGATTATTTTGATTACGGGTACGGCGGCGTAATTGATACATTAATCTGGATTCGTCAAAAATTTCTTGGTGGTGGAACTACAAAACGCTCAGGATTAAATCCATATTACATCCGGGAAGATGGAAATACAGATCAAAATTTATTAGCTGCGGATATTTATGTTGCCCGCAGGGACGGCTGGCAAGACCAACCTGGAGGTTATCTCATAATTAACGATAATCAGACAAAGTGGATAGATATATGGGTAGATACCGAACAGCCTGTTGGTGCGCTCTACAAAGACTATTCAGGCAAAGATGTAAACAAACCTGTTTTTCCTCCGGCATCAGGTGGAACAAAAAACCGGGTAAAACTCTGGGCTCCACCACGTTCATTTACACTATATGTTGCCGATACAACACAGTCAATAAATAATGAGCCTGTACTTGAAAAAATTGGGGATCAAAAAGCATATACAAATTCTAAATTTTTTTTACAGATAAATGCGTTTGATGTTAATAACGATCCGCTCACTTATTCAGTTTCAGGAAATCCTGCATGGATGCAGTTAAATCAAACCGGTGCCTTATTCGGCACACCGGTCTTTTCAGATACCGGATCGTCAAATATAATAATAAGTGCAGCAGACCCATTTGGCGCAACGGCGGTAGACACGTTTAATGTAGACGTCAGGTTAAACTATCCGCCGAGTTTATCATCTATAAATGATACAACTGTTAAAGCAACAATCCGGTTTGAGACCCAGGCATTTGCAATTGATCCGGATGAAGATACATTAAACTTTTCGTTAAAAAATTCACCGGCATGGCTTACTGTGGGTAAACTAAGCGGGATGATTAGCGGTACACCTGCCATCGAGGACACTGGCAGTTATCAGGTTAAATTATTTGTTACAGATGGTAAAAACGCTTACGATTCTACCTCGTTTCATTTAAATGTTGTGGAAAACATTGATAGTATAATCGCTACTTACGGCAAACCGTTTATTGATGGGAATATTTCAATCGATCAAAACGACTGGTTAGCAGCATGGCAGTTAACAGTTGATTCCGATACTGATAGTTACTGGCATCCAGCAACTGCGATGGACAATGAATTGCTGGGTCTTTATGTAACGTGGGATTCTGACTCACTTTATCTTGGAGTTGATTACATACTAAATGACAATTTTAATTCTCTAATGCTTTATGTAGATGCAGGTTTACCCGGAGGAATCACTAATTTTAATTCAACTTCGGGATATGCCGGTGATTATGCAAAAAACTTTAGATTCCGACAATTCGATAATATAGATTTCTTTACTGCAGCTTATTATTTAGACGATCCGTCTATTTTTTTAATTGATGGTAACGCGAGTACCAATATTAATGATAAAGTAAACTCATTGAGGGGTGCAAATGGACGAGCTTCGGAAACGGCAATTGCATGGAATGATATTTATAATCTGGGGGCAGGATTAATTCCCATAAATGTTAAACTGAAATTTGTCGGGGTTGTTACCGGAGGGTTTAATTATGGCGGCGGTGATTCTTCACCTAATAATCCTGATATCAACGGGGATGCAGGACCTGATAGCCTTATTTATCTTGTCGAGGTAAATCCTGACCAGAATAGTGATGGAATACCTGATCCGACAATAATCATTTCTTCATCAGAAAAAACAGAAGGGAACCAAATTCCTAATACTTTTGTTTTAAAACAAAATTATCCGAACCCGTTTAATCCTGTTACAAAAATAGCGTTTGATGTTCCGGCAAGTTCGCAGGTGGAATTAATTGTGTATGATATATTGGGAAGAAAAATAGAAACATTAGTAAATAATTATTTTCCGGCAGGAAATTATACTGTTATATTCGAAGCAATAGGTTTACCGAGCGGAATTTATTTTTACAGCCTGCAGGCGGATAAGACTTTTTTAGTACGAAAAATGGTTTACCTAAAGTAATTTTATGTGCTTTTTCTTTTACCATTAAATTTATAAATTTGGGGCACGAAAAAAAAAGGTTGAAAATTAATAATGTTTGGTTTTGTAAATTCAGAAAAAGAAAAAAGAATACTTGGCGGGGAAGTTCATCAGGAAAGAGTAAAAAGACGTAAAATGTTTTTTGCTTTTCTTGGTGTTTTAGCCTTCTTAATAATAAATATAATTTTTTATTTTTTAACAAAAGTCTAAATTTGGTTCTCTATAAATTTTCAGGGATAACTATAATCACCGATACTTCCACGCTATTAACATTGAACTCCACACAATTAAACTTTATATTTACGCAAAAAAAATTGTAAAGAATGCATAAGAATAAAGTATATATTGAAACGTATGGATGTCAGATGAATTTTGCTGACACGGAAATAGTAATGGGTGTTTTGCAAAATCAAGGTTATGTTATTACAAAGTACGCAGATGATGCCGATGTTGTTTTATTAAATACATGCAGCATTAGGGATAATGCCGAACAAAGAATATACGGCAGACTTGGAAATTTAAAAACATTAAAATACAAAAATTCCGGTGTTGTAATCGGAATACTCGGGTGTATGGCAGAACGATTGCGCAAAGATCTTATTGAAGATAAAAAAATGGTTGACCTTGTGGTTGGGCCCGATGAGTATAGAAGACTACCCGAATATATAAACACAGCGTTTAACGGCGAAAAAGGTATAGGCGTCCGGCTATCGAAAACGGAAACTTACGATGATATTATTCCCTACCGCGAAGACGGGCTTCAAGCGTGGATATCTGTAATGCGCGGCTGCGATAAATTTTGTACTTTTTGTGTGGTTCCCTTTACAAGAGGCAGGGAGAGAAGTAGAAATTTAAATTCGATTGTTGAGGAAGTACGGCAATTGTCAAACCGTGGATTTAAGGAAGTTACGCTCCTCGGGCAAAATGTAAATTCATACAACGATGAAGAAAATGACTTTGCCGACCTATTATCAGCCTGTGCGCGGGTTGACAGCGGTTTACGCATCAGGTTTACGACATCTCATCCGCAGGATTTGTCTGATAAACTTCTTTATACAATAAGCGAGCATTCAAATATTTGCAATTATATTCATCTGCCTGTTCAATCCGGTTCAAATAGAGTTCTAGAATTGATGAACAGAACCTACACGATAGAGCACTATTTAAATATTATTGATAAAGCCAGAAAAATTATTCCCGGCGTTAGTTTTTCAACAGATATAATTTCAGGTTTCCCATCTGAGACTTTAGAAGATCATTTAACAACTCTCGATGTAATGCGGCAGGTTCGTTACGACGGCGCCTTCATGTTTAAATACAGCCCGCGCGAAGGAACAAAAGCCTTCAAAATGGATGATGATGTTCCGGAAGAAGTAAAATCAAAAAGGCTACAGCAAATAATTGATTTGCAGCAGCAGATTTCTTACGAAATTAATCAGGAACAAATTGGAACCGAAGAAATTGTATTGATTGAAGGATTCAGCCGCAAATCGGATCAGTTTTATTCCGGTAGAACCGACTCGAATAAAATTGTAATTGTCCCCGCAGATGATTTAATTAAAGTTGGCGATTATGTAAAAGCAAAAATTAACAAAGCAACATCTGCAACATTATTCGGTTCGTTCGAAGGGATTGTTGATCCACGGAAGGAAAGTTTACCTTTAACAGCTTAACTTAAGTATGGTATAAAATGAAAATCCTTTTTTTTAGTTTAGCAATAATATTTTTTACAACATTAACTTTTGCGCAAGACGATGTTGATATTGTTCCATACTTAAAAAGGGTTGAAGCCGGTGAGATTGAACAGGTTCGTACAAATTTGATGTCGCTAAAAGTAAACAATCCACTCAGTGTTAATCTTCTTTTTCTTGAAGGTGTAGTTACTGAAAACGGGCAGGATGCTGTTTCTATATACGATAAGATAGTGAAAGCGCATCCTGAAAACAGATACGCTGATGCCGCGCTTTATAGAATTTATTCCTACTATTATGCTTTAGGTTTGTACGAAACCGCCCGAACATACCAGAATAAATTGCAAAGAGAATATCCAACTTCGCCTTACATAAAACTTACGGTGGCAAACCTTACCGCTAAAAATGAAGAACAGACTATTGAAAAAGAGAAACCTGAGGAACCAAAGAGCGAAAGAATAGTCCGCCCTGTTGCGCGCGATTACAAATTTACAATTCAGGCAGGTGCTTTTAGTAATGAAACAAATGCTGCGGCATTAAAAAAAGAATTTGAAGATGCAGGCTATTCTTCCAAAATAAAAGAAAAATCGGTCGGAGGAACAACATTTCATATTGTGCTTGTTGGAAATTTTGTTGAGCAGGCTGACGCACAATCCTTTTTAGAAATAGTCGCAAAACAGTACAACCTTGAGGGCAGGATAATTCCTCTCGGAGATAATTAGTTGACTATAAAATTTGTCGGCACCGGCTCTGGTATAACCTCCTTAAAGCGTTTTCATTCATCGTTTTTAATCAGTTCCAAAAATTACTCACTGCTTGTAGATGCCGGTGATGGTATATCGCGGGCGTTGCTCACTCAGGATATTAATTACAATAACATTGACGGAATTATCTTTTCTCATTTCCATCCCGATCATTTCTGCGGGCTTCCATCTTTATTGGTTCAGATGAAGATGAACAAGCGTAAAAACCCGCTTACTATTGCGGCGCATTCACACCGTATTGATTTCATAAAATCGTTTATCAAATCGGCATTAATTTTTGAAGACCGGTTAGGTTTTAGTATAAAATATTTACCTTTTATACCGGAGATTGAAAACACACTAAATTCTAATATTAGTGTCATTTGCAAATCAAACAGTCATCTTAAAAAATATGGAGAACTTTGTGGAGAAGATCATTCTTTCAGTTTTTTATTCAAAGTTGATGACAAAAAAATAGTTTATACCGGTGATGTCGGTGAAATGGATGATCTATTCATTTTCAAGGAAAGTGATATTAATATTTTTATTACCGAAACTACGCACTTAAAACTGAACCAGATAAAGGAAGCATGTGCAATTATAAAACCTGCGAGGGTAATTTTAACGCACATTTCCGATGAAGACGAAAAGGATATCGGATTATTCATCAACCTAAACAGAAGCCGTTTTTTTGTTGAAGCGGCTTTTGATCGATATTCTGCAACTATTTAATCGATTCAAACATCTAACTAACCTTTAATTACTTTATTAAATGTGATATATTTACACTCTTAAGTATTCAAGTTATAAAATGAACATAGAAGATTTTCAAAATAAATTCGGAATAATTGGACGCTCAAAAGAAATTCGCGATCTTGTTGATATTACTATGCAGGTTGCTAAATCTGATATTTCAGTTCTTATCTATGGCGAAAGCGGCGTTGGAAAGGAAGTGTTCGCAAATGCTATTCACGGTTACAGCAGCCGGGCAGATAAAACACTCGTTAGTGTAAACTGCGGCGCCATACCCGAAGGCATTCTCGAAAGTGAATTATTCGGTCATAGAAAAGGAGCTTTTACCGGCGCGGTTGAAAGCCGGAAGGGATATTTTGAAATTGCCGACGGGGGAACTTTATTTCTCGATGAAATAGCCGAAATGCCCTTAACCACCCAGGTAAAACTTTTACGGGTTCTCGAAACGCAGGAGTTTATGCGCATAGGGGCTGAGACCGTTACGAAAGTAAACGTCAGAATTATTGCGGCAACCAATAAAGACCTTCATACCGAAGTTGCAGCAAAACGATTCCGCGAAGATTTATATTTCAGATTAAAAGCTGTTACGTTGAATATACCGCCGCTCCGAAATCGTAAAGGCGATATTGACGCTTTTGTGAATACCTTTTTGATCAATTATGCAGCGTCCAATAAAATTACACTGCCCGTTATTAATAACGATGCAATTGAGTTTTTAAAAGAATATAAGTGGCCGGGTAATATTAGGGAACTAAAAAATGTAGTTGAAACCGCAGTAGCATTAAACCGGTCATCTGTTTTAGATGTTGGTTCATTCGAATCAATAATGGCTTTTAACCCCATTGAGGATGAAAAACGGAATCTGCCGATTTATCTAAAAAGAACACCCGAAGAAGCCGATCGGGAATTATTATTCAGGGCTTTGTTCGAAATAAAAAAGGATTTAGTTGAGCTAAAAGAAATTGTGTATCACAGCCAGAGGGAAGTTTACTCAAGCGGCTATCCTTCGGTAGAACAGGTTGTACCCCTGAACGAACTTGAAAAGGAAGCTATAAAAAATGCTATTTTTGCTTCAAAAGGTAATAAACGAGCTGCCGCAAAACTACTAAAAATAAGTGAGCGCACTCTTTACAGAAAGATTAAAGAATATGGAATATAACAATGTCCTTGTTCCTATGAATAAAGCAAAATATAACACTTTTGTAAAATTAAAGGTATGCATTGCATTGCTGTTGTTTATCGTTCCATCCGTGATTAATTTTACAGGGTGTTGTACATATTCTTTTACAGGCGCATCGGTTCCCGAACATTTAAAGACAGTTGCTATTCCAATAGCTGATGATAGAAGCGGATCGGGTGAGCCGGGAATAAGAGAAATGCTTACCGATAAACTGACACAGAAGTTTATCGACGACAATACTTTGCAAGTAGCCGAGAGGCTGAACGCAAATGCTATTGTTGAGTGTACGATAGTTTCGTTATCAGATGCTCCCGCTATCGTATCGGCGGGTGAAACGGTTGCAACAAGGCGTATTACAGTCCGTGTACATGTAACCTATAGAGATATGGTAAAAAGAAAAACTATATACGACAAAGATTTTTCTAATTACGGAGATTATCCGGGCGACGGAACAATTAGTGATCGTGGAATCGCTATCGAAGAAGCTATTGATAAAATTACGGATGATATTCTTTTAGATACTGTTTCAGGATGGTAAATAACCCTTTTAAGGAAAAAATGTTTTATGGATGAGTTAGTTTTAGTAGCGTATTTTTTATCCCTGTCAATCCTATTTATTTTTGGTTCGCACGGCTTTATTATGATGTACTATCATCGTAAATACAAAGGAGTAAGCCACAAACAAAATACAGCCTTTGAGCCTACTGAGTTTGTTACAATTCAGCTTCCTCTTTACAATGAGCTTTATGTAGTTGAACGTTTAATTGATACAACGTGTGAAATTGAATACCCCAAAGATAAATTCGAAATTCAGGTGTTAGATGATTCCACAGATGAGACCGTGGGACTTGTTGCGGAAATCGTAAAGAAAAAACAGGCTAAAGGTTTTAATATATCCCATGTAAGAAGAGATTCACGCAAAGGTTTTAAAGCCGGTGCGTTAAAAGAAGGTATGAAAAGAGCTAAAGGAGATTTTATAGCAATCTTTGACGCAGATTTTATTCCACAAAAGGATTTTTTGAAAAAAACGCTTTCTTTTTTTACTGACGAAAAAGTTGGAATGGTGCAAACCCGCTGGGAGCATCTTAACGGTGATTATTCAATTCTTACAAAAGCCCAGGCGCTGGCGCTTGATGGTCACTTTGTAATTGAACAAACCGTAAGAAACAAAGCCGGCTTTTTTATAAACTTTAACGGCACAGGCGGTGTTTGGAGAAAATCGTGTATAGAAGATGCAGGAAACTGGCAGGATGATACACTCACTGAAGACCTCGACTTAAGTTACCGCGCACAGCTAAACGGCTGGCGTTTTGTATTCTTAAAGGATTTTACTTCACCGGCAGAACTTCCATCCGAAATTAACGCTCTGAAAGCACAACAATTTCGCTGGACAAAGGGCGCTATTGAAACGGCAAAAAAAATATTACCGCTTGTTTGGAAGTCGCGTGTACCGTTAAGAATAAAATTGCAGGCAACTTTTCATTTAACAAATAATATTGTTTTCCCGTTTATTCTTCTTTCGGCAATATTAAACGTGCCTTTAATTTTTATTAAAAACAGCGGTTCGCACGAAGCTTACTTTGCGCTTCTTTCTATGTTTGTACTTGCTTTTGTTAGCTCCTTTTTATTCTACATGACCGCGCAAAGAGATATAAGAAGCGACTGGCGTAAGAAGATAGTACTTTTTCCATTGTTTATGGCAGGCAGTATGGGCTTTGCGGTCAACAATTCACGTGCTGTTATTGAAGGATTATTGAGCCGTAAAAGCGAGTTTGTAAGAACTCCTAAATTTAATCTTGAATCGGAAAAGGATGCCTGGAAAAAGAAACGTTATTCAAACCGTAAACTTGGTTTTTCCGTTATAGTTGAGTCGGTAATGGCTATCTATTGTTTGATAGGTATAGCAGCGTCAATATATTTTCTTGAGATAGCTGCATTGCCGTTCCAGATTATGTTTTTTATAGGTTTTGCTTTTGTATCAATAACCTCAATAAAACATGCATTACAGAAGGCGTAGAGAGCTATTTTGTCGAAATCAACGACCGAAATATTTAACGACAAAGTAAATCTCATTTATGAGTACGATAAACGTTCGCCGTTGTTTGTAAGAACGGCTAACACCGAAATTGAAAAGAACAACATACAAAAAGCAATCGAAATATTAAGCAGCGGTATAAAAGGTTATCCCGATTATGCCGCGGCGTATATTCTTCGCGGAAAAGCATACACCCTACTCGGCAACTACGGCAAAGCACTTCAAAACATAAAAACCGGCTGCGATCTAATTCATTCATCCCAAACATATGATTTTTACCTTGGTGAAATAGAAAATATCAAAAAACAGCGTTCACTATTTGAACCGGGAAGAAGAAGTTCATTTATGCCTTCCCATTCGGAGGAAGATGAAAAAAAAGATGAACCATTGTTTATTGAGCCTGAAGATGAAGAAGAGTCTAAGTTACATGATTTTGAAGAACGACTTGATTTACTTGCGAAGGAAATTTCTCAAGCAAAAATGCCGGCAGCAGAAATGAGCGATACCGAAACTGAACCCGAATTAGCTGATTATAAAACAACGCCCTCAAGTGAAAATTTGATAGTTTCGGAAACACTCGCTAAAATATATATTGCTCAGGGTGAATATATTGAAGCCGTAAATGTTTATGAAAAGTTAAAAATTAAAAATCCGGCTAATCAGGATTATTACAACGAAAAAATACAAGAACTCCAAAAACAAATTGACTTTTAATTGTCAAACCCCGGCTTCCCTTCAATTATGGATTATTTAAACCCTTCAAAAAAGTTAAAAAAAAGTTTTTATAAACGCGATGTCTTAATTGTTGCCGAAGATTTGCTTGGTAAAATTTTAGTAAAAAATGATAACGGCAAATTATTCACTGGCAAAATTGTTGAAGTTGAAGCATACGACAGCGCCATAGATGAAGCGGCTCATGGTTTTAAGGGCAAAACCGAGCGAAATAAAATTATGTTTGAAGAAGGTGGATACTTTTATGTCTATTTTACATACGGTGCGCACAATTGCTGTAATGTCGTTACCGGTAAAAAAAAAATCGGTTCCGCTGTTTTAATACGGGCGGTAGAGCCTTTGTCCGGGCTCGAATCTATGGCCTATAATCGATTTGGCAGAGCGTTGAAGAATGAAAAAGAAATTTTAAGTTTAACAAACGGGCCTGGTAAACTTTGTCGGGCGTTTGAAATAAACAGGGTTTATAATGGATTGGATTTATTGGGGAATGTAATATATATTATAAACGCATCCAAAATAAGTAATGACAATATTGTAAAAACTAAAAGAGTTGGTATTAGAAAATCTGTAGATTTACCATGGCGCTTTTATATAAAAGATAATCCTTACGTTTCTAAAAAATGATTAATCCAAAAAATTTGTTAATTGTAAGAACTGATAGAATAGGCGATGTTGTGCTTTCGCTGCCGATTGCGAGGTTAATAAAAAATAAGTACCCGGAGTGCAAAGTTACATTTTTACTGCGAAGTTATACATGTAAACTTGCAGAAGGTAATCCATTTATAGATGATATTATTATCCTGGAAGAAGACAACGGTAATATTCTATTATCTGAAAATATCAATAAAATAAAAAAAAATAAATATGATGCAGCCATCGTTGTATACCCGACTTTTTTAACTGCACTAATTGTTTTTTTTGCTAATATAAAAATCCGAATCGGCTCAGGTTACAGGTGGTATTCGATTTTATTCAATGAAAAAATTTACGAGCACCGCAAATATGCAGGGAAACATGAATTAGAATACAATGTTCAACTTTTAGAGAAGATGGGGATAGAGGTGAATGTTACTCCGGCTAATGTTCGATATGATTTATACCCCGATAACGAAAGCACAAAAATTATTGAGGACTTTCTGCGTGGTGAAAAAATTCAAAGTAAATTACCGGTAATAATTTTTCATCCGGGCAGCGGCGGCAGCGCAATTGATTTGCCGGTTGAGAAATTCAAAGAACTTGTTTCAATTTGCTCGAAAAAATTAAACGCAGAAATATGGATAACCGGCAGCGAAACAGAAAAACAACTTTGTGCCGAAATAGTCGGAAATTCTAATGCAAAAAACTTTGCCGGTAAATTTAGTCTTTCGAAATTAATTGCATTAATTAACAAATGTGATATATTTGTGGCAAATTCAACGGGACCGATTCATATTGCCGCGGCGCTGGGTAAACATACAATCGGTTTTTATCCTAAAATATTAGCTTGCTCCCAGCAGCGTTGGGGTCCTTTTACAGAAAAGCGGGTAGTATTTTTACCCAGAATAGAATGTACTAATTGTACGAGGGAACAGTGTGAGCGTTTGGATTGTATGAGTTCTATAAATGTTGAGGAAGTATTTGAAAGTATTTCGGAGATATCTAAATTGTATCCCATAAAAGGAGAAAAAAATGTTTAAAAGAATAAAGTTTATATTATTAACGTTGTTGTTCATTTCATCACTTGTTACAGCCGGTAACGATGTTGTGAAAAAAACAACTGCCAAAAGTACTTCGGATAATTTCAGAAAGTTAGAAAACAAAGCATTTAAAGAAGGTGAAAAACTTACCTTTGATGTAAAATATGGTTTTGTTACAGCAGGTATAGCAACAATGCGGATTCCAAAAATAAAAAGAATATCCGGTCGCAATGCTTACCATGTTACATTTGAAGTGAACTCGGTTCCGAGTTTCGACTGGATCTACAAAGTGCGCGATCGTTACGAAACTTACCTCGACGTTGAAGGGTTATTCCCCTGGCGGTTTGAACAGCATATACGTGAAGGCGGGTATAGCCGGGATTTCTCTGCGTTTTTCGACCAGCGCAAAGGTAAAGCCAAAACCAGTGAAGGCGAGCATGACATCCCTATTTATGTGAATGATATTGTTTCTGCATTATATCTTGCGCGCACATTCGATTATTCGCAGATGAAACTTAATGATAAAGTTCATCTTCAAAATTTTTATAAAGACAAGGTATACGATCTTGATGTCAGGTATCTTGGAAAAGAGACAATTGAAGTTTCGGCGGGAAAGTTTGATTGCATAATTGTTGAACCTCTTGTATTAGAAGGCGGGCTTTTTAAAAGTGAGGGGAATATTATTGTTTGGCTTACAAACGATGATTTAAAAATTCCTGTAAAGGTAAAAACCAAAGTGGTTGTCGGTTCAATTGACGCCGAGTTAACAGCTTACGAAGGGCTGGCAGGTAAACTTACCTCAAAAAGATAAATTTAATAACAGTTAAAATTTATATGCCGCCATAGTTTTATTCTGGCGGCATTTTTATTTTCACCCAACAATTTCAATGCATAACCCTTCATTACTTCTTGGTTGCAATTAGTTTTTATATATTTGTTCAACATTTATTTTTGATAGCATTTTTTACTTATGGAAGATTTTGAAAATAAACCCGGTGATGAACCGGAAGAAAAAGATAATCAGAAAACAACTGAAGATATAGAAACCGAACCCGAGGTGTTTGCCAGGATAAACCCTATAGGCGCGGGTTTTCTTGGCTTATTCGGCGGGTTTTTTCTTTACCAGTTTGTAGGCGGCGGGTTGAGTCTTTTAATCTTTGGGATGAATACCGAAGACGACCCGATAAATGCGGTTCGTTTGATGACTATGGGAGGGCAAATATTATTTATGCTGCTGCCTGCTTTGCTGCTTTCTAAATTGGTTTACGAAGATGTGTCTGTTGTTATCAAAATAAAAAAACCGGATTTAAAAGCCCTAAGTTTGTTTCTTTCCGGGATGATAATTCTAACCCCGCTTCTCCAAAGTTATCTCGCCATTCAAAATTATTTTATTGAGCAGTGGGCGGCTAATTACAAATTTGTACACGACGCAAAAGTATTTTTCGACAGTATGAATGAGCTCGTTGAAAAAGCTTACTCCGGTCTGCTTAATGCTAATAATCTGTTTGATGGTTTATTAATTATTCTGGTTGTTGCAGTTGTTCCGGCAATAGCTGAAGAGACTCTATTCCGTGGTTTTATTCAGAATAGTTTCCAGATAAAAATGCGTCCTTTTTATGCTGCAGTAATTACTGCAATATTTTTTGGAGTTTTTCATTTTAGTCCTTACGGAATGCTGCCGTTAATATCACTCGGTATGTTTTTTGGATTTGCCGCTTACAAGAGCGATTCAATTGTTATTCCGATGATACTGCATTTTTTTAACAACTTTGTGGCGGTAATTATTTATTTTATAGTTGGTAATGAAGATATAATTAGTTCTAAGATGGAAAGTGTTGTGGAAGTGAAAGATTCTTTTATCTTATTTACTGTGTTGCTTTCGCTTTTTGTAGCACTGATATTTGTAATAAATTATTATTATTCACAAACCCGAACGAGGAGGATTTATGCCGGTATGCCCTAAATGCGAATATGAGTATGTGGAAGGTGTAACTTTTTGCCCCGACTGCCAGACTCAACTTTTGGAAGATAAGTTTTATACAAAACCGGAAGAGTGGACGGAAGAAAACTGGGTGTTAGCATATACTACCAATATGGAGTATGAAGCAGAGATGATGCGTGATAACCTTCTGGGCGCCGAGATAGAAGCTACAGTACTATCTCAAAAAGATAGGAATTTTCCCGGTCCCGGAGATTTATCCGTTGTTAAACTTTTTGTTAGAAAAGAGGATTTAGCCCCGGCGCTTGCGTTTATAGAAAAAATTAAAAGCGAGCAACCGGATAAGGAAACAGACGATTAATGTCAGTTGGCAATACTGCACAAAGAGTTATTGTCGCGTTAATTAGTATCCCGCTGATTATAGCATTATGCTATTTGGGAAATATTTATTTTTTCCTTTTTGCAGCGGTGGTCGGTCTTATTTCTTTTTATGAGTTTTATTCTCTCGCAAAAAATAAAGGCATAAATGTAAATATGCCGGTAGGGATGCTCGCGGTCTTTTTTATATTATTAAACAATTATCATCACTTTGTTAGTTTATATTCATTTTTTCTCGTGATGGTTTTTGTGCTGACTTTAATTGAATTATTCCGGAATAATGGTTCGGCTATTAATAATATAGGAGCAACACTTCTCGGTGTAATGTACATTGGAATGTTTGCCGGAGCATTAGTTAGCATCAGAAGAATTTATCCTGTTGATAGTGAGTTATTTGCCGGCGGCGGATATATCATAATTGCGATGCTTGCTTCTATTTGGCTTTGCGATTCCGCGGCTTTTTTCATAGGAATCCGTTTTGGTAAACATAAAATGTTTCCGAGGATTAGTCCGAAAAAAAGCTGGGAAGGAGCAATTGCCGGCTTTGTTTTTTCAGTATTAACGATGGTAGCGGCAAAATTTATTATACTCGTTTTTCTGTCGTGGGTAACTATTATCGCTTTTGGAATAATAGTGGGCATTATTGGTCAGCTTGGTGATCTGGTTGAATCTATGTTTAAAAGGGATGCCGGTGTAAAAGATTCTTCTTCCCTAATTCCCGGGCATGGCGGAATATTCGACCGCTTCGATTCTCTGTTATACACTGCTCCGGTTATATATATATACCTTGAATATATTGGGCGATAATTGAAATATTTTGATGAATAACTTTGTGAATGAATGACAAAAGATAATGGTAAGGTAAGTGTAATTACTCTCGGCTGTTCAAAAAATACTGTTGACTCCGAGAGACTGATGAATCAATTAAAACTTAACAATATTAAATTAACCGATGATCCTGAAAAAGCGGGGACGGTTATTATTAATACATGCGGTTTTATCGAGGCTGCTAAGCAGGAATCCATCGATACAATATTAAACGCGGTAAAACTAAAAGAATCGGGGAAATTAAAAAAAGTTATTGTAGCCGGTTGCTTGTCCGAAAGATATAAAGCCGATCTTGAAAAGGAAATGCCCGAGGTTGATGTATATTTCGGCACCGAAAAGTATGAGGAGATAGTAAAAGAGTTTGGCGGCGAATTAAAATATGAGTTGCTCGGCGAACGGATTTTATCATCTCCTTCTCACACAGCGTATTTAAAAATTTCCGAGGGATGCGATCACCCATGTTCATTTTGCGCAATACCAATTATGCGCGGCAAGCACCGTTCAAAAACCATTGAAGACCTAGTAAAAGAAACCGAATTTCTTGCAAAAAGCGGTACAAAAGAGGTCGTATTAATTGCTCAGGATACAACCGACTATGGAAAAGATTTATATGATAAACCCTCACTCGCTTTGTTGATAAATGAATTGAGTAGAGTTGAAAGTATTGAGTGGATTAGGCTTATGTACGCTTATCCTTCACACTTTCCCGATGATGTAATTGAAGTTATTGCAACCAATCCTAAAGTTTGTAAATATGTTGATATCCCTTTGCAGCATATTTCGGACAAAGTCCTCCGCTCAATGCGGCGGGGTGTTACCACATCGAGAACACTAAATCTTATAAAAAAGTTGAGAGAGCGTATTCCCGGAATAACTATCCGAACGACTTTTATCGTCGGTTATCCGAACGAAACTGAAAAAGATTTTGAGGAACTTTACAAATTTGTTGAAGAGACTGAATTTGATAGAATCGGGGTTTTTAATTTTTCGGTAGAGGAAAACACGACAAGTTTTATTCTCGGCGACCCTGTTTCGGAAAAGGAAAAAGAGCGGCGTAAAGATGTTTTGATGAAGCTACAAAAAAACATTTCTTTAAAAAAGAATTCGGAGTTTGTGGGAAAAAAATTAAAAGTTTTGGTCGATAGAGTTGAGGGCGAATTTTATATTTCCCGATCGTACCGCGATGCTCCCGATGTTGATGGGGAAATATTAATACCGATTAAAGCAAAAAAATTAAAACCGGGTAATTTTTATACAGCAGAAATTTATGACTATGAAGAGTATGATCTTTACGGAAAAATTGTAATTGGAAAGTGAGAATTAAAATGAAGTTAAAAATTATTTTTATCGTTCTGATACTCGCTTATTTATCGGTGCCAGCGCAGGTTGAAACGTCCTTTAAAAACAAGTCGCGGGAAACGGTTTATTATCAGGATTTTTTAAACTTTGCCGGAGATAGACCAAACCAGACACAGGTTGATATATTTATCCAGGTGCCGTACAACGAAATTCAATTTGTAAAATCCGACAAAGGTTTCAGCGCTGGTTATTCCGTTACCATATCGGTTTTTACTGAAGACAAGTCGATGCTGCTGAGCGAAAAAACTTTTAACGAAAAGGTTGACATAGGAAATTTTGAACAAACTATTTCGGGCAGCAACTTTAATTTAAGTCTTCGCTCATTTTATCTAAATCCCGGTACATATTTAATTCGCTCCGAAATTGAAGATAAAGATTCTAAGCAAACATCATTCTCAGAAAATCTGTTTGAAGTTAAAGATTTTTCAAGCGGCAGCGGAATAAGCGATATAATGTTGATTGCCAGAAAAACGGTTGTTGACGGCAGCAATAAAATTCTGCCTAATGTTAACCGGAATGTTTTTTCAAAAAAAGATGGTGTTCCCTTTTATTTTGAAGTTTATAATCCTACTCACCGTGCGGTAAAAATAAATGCAAAAATTATAGAAAATGAAAATACCGTTTACGACTCCACTGAGACCGTTAATATCGATTCCGGAAAAGCAAAAATATTTTTTACTGTAAACAATATTGAACTCGGGCTTGGTAATTATCTGCTTCAATTAACCGTTGTTGATACTGATAATAAATTAGTTGGAGCAACAAAAAAAACTTTTTTATCAAGATGGCAGGGAGTTCCATCATCAATAAAAGATTTGGATAAAGCGGTTAAACAGCTTGTCTATATTGCCACCGAGGATGAAATTGACAAAATAGAAGAAACAGAAAACAGAGACGAAAAAATAAAAGCATATCTCGAGTTTTGGAAAACCAAAGATCCGACACCACAAACAGAGGACAACCCTATATTCGACGAATATTATAGAAGAGTTTCTTATTCGAATGAAAAATTTTCACATTACACAGAAGGATGGAAAACGGACAGAGGTATGGTCTTTATTATTTTGGGTGTGCCGGATAATGTCGATCGGCATCCTTTTGAGTTTAATACAAAACCCTACGAAATTTGGGAGTATTACGATTTGAATCGTCAATTTGTTTTTGTTGATGAAACCGGATTTGGCGATTACAGGCTTATTACACCAATGTACGGCGATTCATATAGATATAGACAGTAAAAATGATTTTAACAGTAACTATCAACCCGCTTCTCGAAAGAAGATATTTTTACAAACAGGTTTTATTTGATCGACAAAATCGTGAAGCAAAAGTAAATCTTACGGCAGGCGGCAAAGGAATTAATGTCAGCCGGCAGTTAAAAAACCTCGGTACAGAAAGTTTAATTTTTACTTTTACCGGTGGAACCAATGGGAAAATATTTGCAGATGTGCTGCGCAATGAAAAATTAAAATTTACAACAGTAAAAACAAAGCGCGAAACAAGAGACGCAGCATTAATAATTGATGAGTCGACAAACAAATATACTTATTGCTTTGGCGAAAATCCTGAGATATCGGTCAGTGAGTCTGATGAATTCAAAGACAAACTCGACAAGATGATAAAAAATTGTGAGATTGTTGTTTTCTCAGGAAGTTCCCCTTCACGGTTTGCTGATGATATTTTCCCATTTGGAATAAAAAAAGCAAATGAGTACGACAAAATTTCCGTTTGTGATACTTATGGTGTCCATTTAAAAGAATGTATTGATGCTCAACCAACAATTCTTCATAATAATATTGAAGAAATTGAAACCTCGCTTGGTATTAGTTTAAAAAATAAAGATGAAAAAATTTCTTTCCTTGAAGAGTTATACGGTAAGGGAGTGAAACAATCATTTTTAACAAACGGATCGCAAAGCACATTTGCCAATAACTTCGATTATCATTTTGAAATTGATTCTGTTAATATCGATGCTGTTGATTCAACCGGCAGCGGCGATGCGTTTACCGCAGGCATCGTCTATGGATGGTTTAACAATTTAACATTCGAACAAAATATAAAACTCGCTGCTTCTCTCGGTGCGTTAAATTCTCGTACGCTCGATGTTTGTAATGTTCCTAAAAACGAAGTCTTGGAACTCACCGGAAAAGTCAGTTATAAATCCATCGGAAAAAAAATGAAAATAGTTGATGTTACTGCGCAGTAAATATTTAGTGTTATTTATCTTTTTTTTTTCAAATTGTTATCCTCAGGTTATCGAGAGAATTGAGATTACAACAACCGGTTCTTTCAGCCAAAGCTCGTTATTAAACTGGGGAGGAGTTAACAATGGAGCACAATATAATAGGGCAATAATAGATACAATTCAACACAATATTTCCCGTGAGCTTTCATACCGGGGGTATCTTAACCCTTTATTCAATTCAAATATTAGTTTAAATGAGGATTCTCAAAAAGTTTCCATTTTTATAAATGTTGTTGAAGGCGATCCTACTTATATAAATAAAATTAATTTCATTGATAAGGATTCTCTTTTAAATGAGAACATCATTTCTTCTTTCCTTTTTTTGGAAGGGCAGACAATTAATCGGGTTGATATAGAAGAAACGATTGCGCAAACACTCGATTTTTATGAAAACAATGGTTTCCCATTTTCATCTGTAAAAATAAATTCAATTAATTATTTCATCGACAGTTCAGATCAGGAGCACTTCGCTGATATTAATATCGAAATTTTAAGGGGAAACAAGAGCACTATTGATAAGGTTGTAATAACCGGGAATGCTGATACAAAGGATTATGTTATTGTACGCGAATTAAGACTTGAAGCCGGGGAAATTTATTCACAAAAAAAAGTAGATGAACTTCCCAGAAGGTTAAACCGTTTGCGTTTTTTTGACCCCGTCGGGGCACCTCAGTTTTATCTTAATTCGCGGAAACAGGGTGTGCTGTTAATAAATGTAAAAGAGAAACAGACAAATAATTTTGATGGGATTCTTGGTTATATCCCCGGCACAAGAGACGGAGAAAAGGGTTATTTAACGGGACTCGTAAATGTAAGTCTCCGCAATTTGTTTGGTACGGGTCGCGCAGCAGCAATCAGGTGGCAGCAATTTAACAGGTACTCTCAGGAACTCGAATTAAAATATCTCGAACCTTGGCTGTTCGGCTACCCGTTTAATGTTTCGGGTTCCGCATTTCAAAGAAGACAGGACACGACTTATGTTCAGCGCCGCTTTGGAGGCGCTTTAGAATACCTTGCTACTGAAGATATCACTGCTTCTGTTACTATCGGGAATGAGCAGATAATTCCGACGATTTCGGAAATCCCGCGTTTTACGGTTTATCACTCTTCGGCATTAACAACAGGCGTAAATATAAAAATAGATACCCGTGATGATCCGTATGCCCCGAGGGAAGGTTTGTTATTTATTAATGAGTATTCTTTTAGTCGAAAAAAAATCTTTGGTCCCTCCGAATTTATAACGGCTGCAACAAAATCGAATATTAATTTGCAGCGTATCTCCGTAGGTTTTGGTATGTTTATAGAATTATTTACCCGGCAGGTTGTGGCTGTTTCAGTGCACTGGCGTGAATTAAAAGGTGCATTTTTTGAGAACAGCGATTTATTTCGTTTAGGCGGCACAAACACATTGCGTGGTTATAGAGAAGATCAATTTCTTGGTTCACGTGTTGCATGGAGTAAGTTTGAGTATAGATTTTTGTTGACGCGCCGCACTTATGCATTTACATTTTTTGATACCGGTTATTATCTTCGTAATGCAGATGAAAGCCGCGCAATATTAAAACAAGAAGGATTTAAAATTGGTTACGGTGTGGGGTTAAATCTCGAAACCGGGCTTGGTGTTTTAGGTGTTAGTTTTGCACTCGCTAAAGGTGATAATTTTTCAGATGGTAAAATTCACTTCGGACTCGTAAATGAATTTTAACTTTTGCTTATTATATTAAACCATCTCTTTAGAATCATTAATTTAATATGAAATTCACTGAAAAAGTTATAGCGTACATTGAAATAACTCGACCGTTAAATTTATTTATAACGGCTGCGGTAATTTTTGGTGCCGCAATAATTTGTTACGATGGAATTTTTAATTTCGGAGATGTTATTTTAGCTTCGCTTGCTGCCATGTTTACAGCCGCTGGTGGAAACATAATTAACGATTATTTTGATATCGGTACGGACTTTGTCAACCGTCCATTGCGCCCGCTTCCATCAAAAAGATTAAAACCGGCGGAAGCCAGAATGTTCTATTTATTTTTAATTGCCGCTTCTTTTATTGCCGCCGCTTATGTTAATATTGCGGTATTTATTATTGTTTTAGTTACTACTAATGTTTTATTTTTTTACTCATTAAAGTTTAAACGTATTCCGTTATTCGGAAATTTTGTTATCTCATCAATAACGGGTCTTACATTTATTTACGGTGGCGCCGCAGTTTATAATATAACTCCGGCTTTTATTCCTGCCGTGTTTGCATTGCTGGTAAATTTTATACGCGAAATAATAAAAGATATGGAAGATATAAAAGGAGACACTGCAACAGGTGTAAAAACATTTCCGATAAAATACGGTTTCAAAGCTTCGAAGAATATTATTTTTATTTTATCTGCAATTCTCTTCATCTTTACACTCATACCCTTTATATATAAACTTTACAGCATCGAATATTTTGTGCTTGTAATGGTGGTAGTAAATCCTCTTTTAGTATACATTAATAAATCTATTTATCAAGATGATTCTCCAATCAACTTAAAAAAGGGAAGCGGCTTGTTAAAAATTAATATGCTCATAGGCTTAATTGCTATTGTGATTGGACGATGAGAAAATTCGACAACTCGTTTAGAAATGATTTTATAACTCTACTGGCAGGCACGGATGAAGCAGGACGTGGACCGCTGGCAGGACCCGTTGTTGCTGCTGCAGTTATTTTCCCTCACGATGTAATAATACACGGGATAAGAGATTCGAAAGTCTTGTCACATGAAAAACGCGAACAGCTCGTTCCGAAAATATTGGAAAAAGCTATTGCGTGTTCGGTAGCTGCTGTTTCGCATAAAGAAATTGACCGCATAAATATTTTAAATGCTTCATTGCTTGCCATGCGGTTGGCGGTTCAGCGGTTAAAAGTTCAGCCACATTTAATTATTGCCGATGGTAATAAGATATTCTCATATAATGTTCCTGTTATTTCAGTGGTAAAGGGGGATGCCAAATCCTTTTCTATTGCCGCGGCTTCAATACTTGCAAAGGTTGCCCGGGATAGATTGATGACAAGATTATCGGTTCGTTATCCCGATTATCTTTGGTGGAAAAATAAAGGCTACCCAACACGTCAGCATATTGAGGCACTACAAAAATTCGGTCCTTGTAAATTTCATCGAACTACTTTTCTTAAAAAAATCTTGTTAACCGGAGATGAACCTCATTTGAATTTATTGTCAATGCCAGACTAATTTCTCTTATCTCTTATATCTTATCTCTTATCTCTTATCTCTTATCCTTATATCTTTTTTTCTCTACTTTCTACTTATCCTCATTTCTACTATTTTTATATTATTTAACAACCAATTAAATTTTGTTATGGAAGAATCGACAAGAACCGCGGGCGATGAAGGTGAAGATATTGCAGTAGGTTATCTTCAGAATGAAGGGTATTATATTATTGAAAGAAATTATCGTTACGGTAAAATAGGGGAGATTGATATAGTTGCCAAAGACCCGAAAGGGGATTGCACTGTTTTCATAGAAGTGAAATCGAGAAAGACTACATTTTACGGAACACCAGAAGAAGCAATTACAAAAAATAAACAAAAGCAAATGAGACGAATGGGAACTCTTTATCTTTACGACAAAGGATATGACGAACTACTCTGCCGTTTTGATGTGATAACAGTGATAACCGGCGAAAAAGATAACCCCGCAATAAACCATTACAAAAATGTGATTCACCTTTACTAACGTGTTCGAATTATAGCTTACTTTATTTTTGCATATAAAAACTCGTCTACTGTTTTTCCGTTTTTTGTAACGGCTTTTCGCATACGAGCCTCGAAGTTGTAGCCTGCTTTTTCGAGCACACGGATTGATGATTTATTCCACTCATAAACACCGGCATACAGTCGTACAATATCGAAATTTTCAAAGGCATATTTTGTTACCGCAATAAGCGCCTCAGTAGCAATACCTTTGCCCCAATATTCTTCTCCTAACCAGTATCCAATCTCGGCAGAGCGAAAATAAACATCTTCCTTTAAGTGAAAACCGATCCCGCCTACCGCCTCGCCGTTAACATCAATTGCAAATATAGTTTTCGGATTAGTAAGTGCGGTTTGTTTAATCCAATTTTTTGCATCCTGCAATGTATATGGATGAGGGAAAAAGTCACGCAGATTAATCCAAATATTTTTGTTGTCAGCGTGCCGGGCAACCGATTCTTCATCACTATCTTTAAAGAAACGAAGTTTGCAATTTTTAAGAATAAGTTCCATGGTTAATTACCGGAGAGAATAGGTTTTAAAAATTTTCCTGTCCACGATTTATCATTTGCAGCAACCTCCTCCGGTGTTCCCGCAATAACAATTTCGCCGCCTTTGTCGCCGGCTTCCGGCCCAAGGTCAATTATATGGTCGGCACATTTTATTATATCAAGGTTATGCTCAATAATAACAACCGAATTGTTTCTTTCAATAAGCATATTAAAACAGTTTATAAGTTTTGAAATGTCATCAAAATGTAAACCGGTTGTGGGTTCATCAAAAATAAAAAGAGTATGTTTTCGCTCTCTTTGTGATGTTAGATGAGAGGCGAGTTTTATTCGCTGTGCTTCTCCGCCCGATAGAGTGTTCGAAGGCTGCCCAAGTTTTATATACCCCAAACCAACATCCGCGAGAAGTTGAAGATAACGGACGAGTTTGTCATTCCCGTGAAAAAACGGAATCGCTTCATCCACTGTAATATTTAAGACATCAACCAGATTTTTTCCGCGATAAGTTATTTCGCGAATTTCTTTTTTAAAACGTGTGCCGTTGCAGTCATCGCATTCCAGATAAATATCGGCAAGAAACTGCATTTCAACTTTTATAAATCCATCGCCCGAACATGTTTCGCATCTGCCTCCCGGAACATTAAAAGAAAAGTATCCTGGTTTATAACCCCGCGAGCGTGCTTGATGTGTTGAGGCAAAAAGTTCTCGAATAATTTCATAAGCTTTTATATAACTTATCGGGTTAGACCGTGGGGTTTTACCAATCGGCGATTGATCGACAATTTCAATTTCATCAATATTGTCAATTCCCTTTATATCGTCAAACCTACCAATTTTGGGTGGATTAAGCCCGAGGTATTTTGCAACTCCGCCGTACAACACATCATGTATTAATGTGCTTTTACCGGAACCGGAAACACCGGTTATAACTACAAATTTATTTAATGGAAAATCGACAGAAATATTTTTTAAGTTGTTTTCAGTTGCGCCTTCAACGCGTATTGTTTTTGTCCGATTTGTGTTTCTGTTTTCTCTTATCGGAATACTAAGTTTACCGGAAAGATACTTGCCGGTAAGTGAAGATTCGTTATTTTTCAGGTCATCATAACTGCCCATTGCAATAATTTCGCCGCCATGCGCGCCTGCTTTTGGTCCCATGTCAACTATAATATCCGCGTGTTTCATCATGTCAGGGTCGTGTTCTACAACAAGAACAGAATTGCCGATGTCGCGTAGATTTTTTAATATGTTTATTAGTCTTATGTTATCACGCGGATGAAGCCCTATACTCGGTTCATCCAACACATATAACGTACCGACAAGAGATGAACCAAGCGATGTTGCCAGATTTATACGTTGTGTTTCTCCGCCTGAAAGCGTGCTGCTAAGCCGGTCGAGAGTTAAATACCCGATGCCGACATTATTTAAAAATGTAAGCCGCTTTAGTATTTCTTTCAAAACTCTTTCACCCACAAGCATATCATAATCGGATAGTTTAAGGTTTTCGAATAATTGGAGGGCTTGCTCAATAGGTATTTTTACAACATCATAAATTGATTTGTTGTTAATTTTTACCTGCAATGCTTCTCTTCTTAACCGTGAGCCTTTACAAGCGCGGCACACGGAGTAACCACGGTAGCGGCTAAGAAAAACACGCACATGCAGTTTGTAAGTCTTGCCTTCAAGCGCTTCAAAAAATTTGTCGATGCCATCGAAATCGCCAAAACCTTTTTGAATAAGTTCTACCTGTTGATCTGTTAATTCTTTGAATGGTTTATTCAGCGGTATATTGTATTGCTTTGCGTTTTTTATTAGCTCCCGCATATTAACGCCATACTTTGTAGAACGCCAGGGTGCAATTGCGCCGTCTGTAATTGAAAGATTTGGGTTTGGTATAACAAGGTTCATATCGAGACCGATTGTTTTGCTAAACCCCTGGCAAACCGGACAAGCGCCAAATGGGTTATTGAACGAGAAAAATCTCGGTTCCGGTTCCTCGTATCTTATTCCGCAGCATTCGTAAAATTTATTAAAATCCTTTTGTTCACCGGTATCCGAATTTATGAGGACTAAACGGTTTTCGCCTTCCTTAAAAGTTACTTCGAGCGAGTCGGCTAATTTTTCGCGGATGGTTCCTTTTTTTATTTTGAACCGCTCAACAACTACCCGTATATCGTCTTTCTTTTTCGGAAGGAATTTTTCTTCGTTTAAATCGATCATCCGGTTTTTTACATAGATTCTGAAAAATCCTCTTTTTTTTAGGAGTTCAACTTCCTGCTTTACAGATGACCCTTCGTGGATGTGGAGAGGAAAAGTGAGGTAAAATTTTGTGTCGTCTTCCTGTTCTTCAAGCCAGGCACTAACCGTTGAGGTTGTATCTTTTTTAACTTCTTTACCGCACTCAAAACAAATAGTTTTTCCTATACGCGCAAAAAGGAGGCGTAAATAATCATAAACTTCGGTTGTTGTTCCCACTGTTGATCGTGTATTTTTTACGCCGGTTTTTTGTTCAATTGCAACCGCAGGACTTATACCCTGAATTAAATCGACATCAGGTTTATTCATTCTTTCAAGAAATTGCCGTGCGTACGAAGATAAACTTTCCACGTAGCGCCGCTGTCCTTCCGCATAAATAGTATCGAACACAAGGGATGATTTACCACTGCCGCTTACTCCAGTAAAAACTACAAGTTTATTGCGTGGTATTTCGAACGAGAGATTTTTTAAGTTGTGCTCGCGTGCGCCTTTTATTACTATTTTTTTATTGTTAAAACTATTTTGTATTTTCATATAAAAATTGATCTATTAAGAAACAAATTTAGTAAATATTATTTAACTAAAGCGGTTATAATTTGATGACTATTAACTGAATGATGCGGTGAAAAGAGGGATAAATAAAAGCAAACAATTTTTGTTCAAAACTGTTTGCTTAAATTTTATATAAAACTTTTATTTAATTATTAGCTGATTCTAATTTCTTTAACGTTGTTATTCTATCATCAAGTTCTTTTATTTTAGTTTCAAGTACTTTAATTTTTGAATCGAGAGCATCTTCATAACCGGCAGTATCCCAATACCCCCGTTCTTCAAAATAATTTTTAAACAGCCAGTTATGTTTAAGCGCTTCCATGTTTTCTGCAAGTCGGGATGCCGCCATTTTAGATTCTTCGGTGATAGATAGTATATTTTCGAGAGATCTTGTTACTACGGTATCTACACCGCTTTTCCCGGCTATTAAAGAGCCCAGTAAACCTTTACCACGGTTTATATCGATTACCATCGTATCAACCTCACCAACCACATGATCTACGTTTTTAACTACATCGCGTACACCTTCGCCAAGGCTGTTGAATAAATCCGATAGATCCTGAAATTCGGTAGTAATAGCTTGAAGACTTTTATCTGCTCTTCGGGTAAGTTGTGTCGCGTCTTGATAAAGTTGTTCATCTGTTAGTAATTTACCGATGCTTCCCTCTCCGCGGTTTACACGGCTTACAATTTCCGCAAGATCTTTTGTCATTTGTTTGGTATAGTGCATTACTCCCTGTGTTTCTTCTATTATATCGGCAAAACTGAGCGGTTCTTTAGCTTGTATAGTTCCACCGCTCGAAATCTCATCTGCATCGGCGGTACCTATTTTTAGTACAACAACTTTATTCCCGACAAGACCTTCGGTTTCTATGGTGCCTTTTGTATCTGTTTTTATAAATTTTTTAACATCTTCAACAAGTTCCATTGTAACTTCAACACTACCTGTTGAATCAGTCCCGATAATTTCTACGTTGCTTACTGTGCCGACATCAATACCGCTTAGTCGAACCGATGCCCCTGAGCGAAGCCCCTGGATATCTTTGAAATATGCTTTGATCTCAAAAGTTGAGCTGAATAAAGCGTCCTTGTCACCTATAAGAAAAACAGCAATCGCAAGAACCATTGAACCAATAAAAATAAATATTCCAAGTTTTAGTGTAGATGTTTTTTTTGCCATTATCGCTCCCGGTTTTCTTCAATTATTTCGTCGCTGAAAAAATTGCGAAGAAATTTGTCATCGTTATTAAATAAATGTTCAAGACTGCCTTCATACTTAAGTTTACCTTCCTTTAACACTACAGCCCTTTCGGATACTATTTTTGCGCAAAGTATATCATGTGTTACTACAATAGAGGTTGTTTTTAATTCATGCTGGAGTTTTGTAATCAACAAACTTATTTCTTTTGTCGTTATCGGGTCAAGCCCGGTTGTTGGTTCATCGTACAAAATAAGTTTGGGTTTTGTTATAATCGTCCGCGCTAACCCGATTCTTTTTTTCATGCCGCCTGAAAGTTCGGCTGGCATTTTATCTATTGCTCTCTCCAAGCCAACCTGTTCCAACGCTGTTATTACTTTTTCATCAATTTCTTCATCAGAAAAATTGTGATTTCGCCGTAGAGGAAATTCAAGATTTTCTCTCACCGTCATTGAATCGTACAACGCCGCACTCTGAAATAAAAATCCAATTTCTTTTCTGATCTTGTTAAGTTCACTCATCGATTTATTTAAAACAGACTCGCCGTAAAATTTAATTTCACCTTCATCCGGTTCTAAAAGCCCAACAATACATTTTAGCAGTACACTTTTACCGGTTCCACTTTGACCGAATATTGTTACATTTTTCCCTTCGTGTATTTTTAGCGAAACATCGTCGAGAACCACGAGAGAATCGAACGCCTTTGACAAATTATTGACTTCGAGTACTAACCCCATAACCATACCGTAATTTTAACGAGTACCATATCCGAAAGTAAAATTAAAAGCGAGGATAATACAACCGCGCTTGTTGAAGCCTGCCCAACACCGACAGTACCGTTTTTTGTATTAAAACCTTTATAAGAACCAACTAACCCGACTATAAAACCAAAGAAAAATGTTTTTACAATCCCGGGAATCAGATCGGTAAACTCAAGCGATTTTACAACCGCTTGAATATATAATTGCAGGTTCATACCCTGAGCCAATGTAGTAGCAAAATAAGCACCTGTAAGCGCTAAAAAATTTACATATAATGTTAATATCGGAAGTATAAGCGTGCACGCTAAAATTCTTGTTACCACAAGATACTTAAATGGATTAATAGCGGATACTTCCATTGCATCAATTTGTTCTGTTACCCGCATGGAACCCAACTCAGCGCCTATTCCCGAGCTTACACGTCCGGCAAAAATTAGGGCTGTTAAAACAGGTCCAAGTTCTCTTATTACCGAGAGCGAAACCATTGCAGGAAGAAAAGACTCAGCGCCAAAGCGTTGTAATACGGGTAGGCTTTGCATGGAGAGTACAAGACCAATAATAATACCTGTAACACTAACGATAGGCATTGTTTTAATACCGAGCTCGTCCATATGCTTTTTTATTTCCCCAAATTCGTAAGGGGGTACAAATACACTCTTAAAAAAACGGAGCGAAAATTTTGAAAGACCGGCAATTGTTTCGAAAAAGACAACTATACTGTCACTCAGATATTCTTCGGGTTTCTTTTTTAGTAATTTCACAAATAGTTTGAGTTGTTAGGGTTAAGTAAAAATTTAATATTCACAAAGTGATATTATAAGATGGTGAAATTTAATAAATCATTTGCTAAAAAAAGAATCTAATTTGTTTTTATATTTTTACAACATCCCAATAATTTCGTTTCTAAAAGATTATTGCTAAAATTAGTATAATCCATTATCTTTATAACAATTATTTGGAACCAGTAAATAATTTACTCTTTCCCAAGTTTAAAATTTTTCATTAACCAAAGGATTGGCACCAACATGAATTTTGATTTTACCGAAGAGCATCAGTTAATACAGGAAACCGCAAGAGATTTTGCCCAAACTGAAATTGCCCCATCTGCAGTTGACAGAGATATAAATGCAATTTTCCCTGATAAAATTGTAAAAAAAATGGGGGAACTTGGTTTTCTTGGTATGATGGTTTCACCTGATTACGGCGGCGCCGGTCTCGATACACTTAGTTACGTACTTGCAATGATTGAAATTTCAAAAGTTGACGCAAGCTGCGGTGTAATTATGTCTGTTAACAACTCGTTGGTGTGTTACGGATTAGAAAAGTATGCCTCTGAACATATAAAACAAAAATATTTAATACCTCTTGCACAGGGTGAAAAACTCGGAGCTTTTGCTTTGTCAGAACCTGAAGCAGGCAGCGATGCAACAAAACAAAAAACTACCGCCGATAAAGAAGACGGCTTTTACGCAATGAACGGTATGAAAAACTGGATAACTAACGGGGTTAACGCAGATTATTTTCTTGTAATGGCTACGACAGATAAAGAAGCCGGTCATAAAGGAATTTCTACTTTGCTTGTTGAAAAAGGCACTCCAGGTTTTGACCATGGCAAAAAAGAAGATAAACTCGGCATCCGAAGCTCAGACACATGTTCGTTAACATTTGAAAACTGCAAAGTTCCGGTAGAAAATCTGGTTTGGGACGAAGGTAAAGGATTTAATTTTGCAATGAACACTTTAAATGGGGGGAGAATTGGTATCGCCGCACAGGCTATCGGTATTGCCGAAGCTTCGCTTGAAGCATCAATAAAATATGCAAAAGAAAGAAAAGCCTTCGGACAGACTATTTCCAATTTCCAGGCTATTCAATTTAAAATTGCGGATATGGCTGTTAAGGTTGATGCAGCTAAACTGCTGACGTTTAAAGCTGCTGCGTTAAAAGACGCAGGGCAGAAATATTACAAGGAAGCTGCCGAAGCAAAATTATACTCTTCTACAATTGCTGTTGAAAATGCACTTGACGCAATTCAAATACACGGTGGTTACGGTTACGTGCGTGAGTATCTTGTAGAAAGATATTTGCGCGACTCTAAAATAACTGAAATTTATGAAGGGACTTCGGAAATTCAAAAAATTGTAATTGCCCGCGAGTTGTTGAAAGATTAATAACTCAACTTGAACATGTTTTTTATTTTTATAGCCCCGCCATTCACAGCGGGGTCAACTTAATCCGGTGAAAAGCTGGTTTAGCAACTCTATCGGGTAAAATGGGGCTAAAGCCCTATGTTTTATAAATTTAATCCGCGTCATGAAGAACGTGGCAAGTAAATAGCATATTCTGCCTAACCTGAGGCAGCTATGTGTATTTAAATTTTATTTAATAATAACCCACATCTTTGTTGTGGGTTATTATTTTTTCTTGGCGTAAAAAACACTGTGGACGATTTAATATAAATCTAATGATAAAAAATATTTTAATTTATTTCTTCTTTATTAATGCGTTACTACAGGCTCAAACCGATTGGGAGAGATGGGGAAAGAAAGAGATATCTTATCAAAAAGTTTCGAGTCAAGCCGAAAGAGATTATGCCATAGAAGGTGAAAACATTATTGAAAAATCGGTTAAGGTATTTGTTGATTCTTATTGGATTTTATTTTCAAATGTTGATGGTGATAATTGTCCTTTTAACCCATCTTGCTCAAACTTTTTTTACAAGGCTGTAAAACGTACAAATCCTATAAAAGCATTATTGATGTTTACCGACCGTTTTACAAGAGATACTAACCCTTTTAACCGTTATGAGAGTTACCCGATAGACGCTAGCGGAAAGTTATACGATCCGATCGATTTGTATTTACTCGATGAAAATTCCATTCAATACCGTCCTGCATTCCAAAATGTTAATTAGAATGAAATTAATTTTCTTCATGCTTGTTATTTGCGGATCGGCATCGGCACAATCAAGTTTTTTTAATTCACCTGTGCAAATAGAAAACTTTGCTAATCATCTTTACTGCGAAAAAGATTATTTACGAGCGGTTGAAGAATATCGAAGATACTTAAATACCGGAGAAAATGATACAATATCATTAAAAATTGTTTTATCACTTTATAAAATGGGAAGGTTTGATGAGGCAGCTTCAGTTGTCGACCAAACAACCAAAAAGTCGGTTTTTTGCAATGATGCCGAATACATAAAATTGGTATCGTTGTACCGGTCAAAAACAGATGAAAATTTTAAGGGGGCAATATCATCTGCCAGAATTACTAATGATAATTGGTTTAATAACATCGAGAAACTGTTACGTTTTGATTTGTTCCTAACAAACTCGCTTCTTTCGGAATCGTTCATGCTGTTACCATTCAAAACAGATGAAAAAACTGTAGCAAAAAATTTCTACGAACGAAAACAAAATCCGCCATATAAATCGCCGCTTACGGCGGCATTATTTTCGGCAATTGTCCCCGGAAGCGGGAAAATTTATGCGGGGAAAACCAGTGATGGAATATTGGCTTTTCTAACAACCGGCGTGTTTACATTTCTTGCTTACGACAACTTTAACGCCAAACACAATTTTCGCGGTTGGTTATTCGGCGGACTTGCAGCATTATTTTATGCCGGTAATGTTTATGGGTCGGCAGCTGCGGCTCAAATTTATAACGCCGGCATAAAATTTAACTTTGAGAATGATATTGAAATTTATCTAAATAAAAAAAACTACTATTTACCAGAGTATGATTTTTGTAAATAACAAAATATTTTTTTTGATTGCAGTTGTTTCAACATATTCTTTTACGCAATCTGAACTGGAGTCACAGTATAATTATGCGGTTGCGTTGTACAATTCCGAAAATTATTTTGACGCCATTACCGAGTTAAAACGATTACAATATTTTGACGATAAAAAAGAATATTCCGATTCGATAAATTATTTAATAGCTAAAAGTTATAAGGCAGGCGGAAAAATAAACGATGCAATTCGATATTTTACGCTGGCAGAAATAGAGAGCACAACTAAGGACAAATATTTTGATTTGCAAATTGAAATAGTTCGCTGTAATATTTTGCGCAAAACAACAGACAGGGCTTTGCAAATCTTAAATTTATTGGAATGTGATTCTTCATTACGGAACAAAAGCGACGAGATAAATTATTGGCGGGGTTGGGCTCTGATGTTTGCCGACCAATTTGATGAAGCCTCAAAACAGTTTGCCAATATTAGTCATAATCATCCATTAAAATTATTTGCTGAAGACATAAATGACCGGTTATATTCTGTGTCACTTTCTAAAGGTTTGTCGTATTTAATTCCGGGAGCCGGACAATTTTATACCGGTCATTATTTTAGCAGTGCGCTTTCGCTTGGTTGGAACATACTGTGGGGTTATATTACCATAAATGCGTTTGTTCAAAACAGAATTTTGGATGGATTTATGGTTGGCAACCTTCTTTGGTTTCGTTTTTATCGTGGTAATTTTCAAAATGCCGAAAAATTTGCTCTTGAAGAAAACATCAAAATTATAAATAATGGGCTTTATTTTCTGGAAACTGAATATTCAGGCGAAAAACCGTAAAAGATGAGGCATCTTGTAAAAAAAATATTGGATATTATCCTATTTTCATTATAAATTGCGGTTCAATAATCATTGAGTATCAGAAATTATATTAATCATCCATAAATTATGGAGGCACAATGAAGAAAGGGATGGTTATCGGCTGCGGAGTAGCCGGATTTATCTTAATAATCTTTGCGATTGCTTTATTTTGGGGAATAGGCGCTTATAACAACCTTGTAAATTTAAACGAGTCTGTTATCGGCAGTTGGAGCCAAGTAGAGAATCAATATCAGAGAAGAACTGATTTAATTCCGAACCTTGTTAGTACGGTAAAAGGTTATGCCAACTTTGAAAAAGAGGTTTTAACCAAAGTAACCGAGGCACGCGCTAAAGTAAGTCAAATGACTGTTACACCTGAAGTATTAAATGATCCTCAGGCTTTTCAACGATTTGAGCAGTCTCAAAGTCAACTATCGGGAGCGCTGAGCAGGCTATTGGTTACGGTTGAGAATTACCCCGAGCTAAAGGCAAATGAAGGTTTTTTACAGTTGCAATCGCAGCTTGAAGGAACTGAAAATCGTATTGCTGTTGGTCGGAGGCAGTTTACACAAATTGTGCAAGAGTACAACACATCCATAAAGCGATTCCCAACTAATATTATCGCAGGGTTGTTCGGATATAACCAAAAGGAATATTTCAAAGCAGTTCCCGGAAGCGAAGCTCCTCCGAAGGTTGAGTTTTAATTTTAATGAAATTTATTTTCATCATATTATTATTTACTGCGGTTGCTATTTCTCAACCGCAGATTCCTGCTTTGACGCAATGGGCAACCGATCTGACCGGAACGCTTTCCGGGCAGCAGCTTAATACATTAAACTCACGTTTAAGTGTTTTTGAAGACTCAACCAGCAACCAGGTATTGTTGCTCATGATTTCTTCATTAGACGGAGCAGCAATAGAGGAGTATTCTTACGATGTTGCAACAAAAAACAAAATTGGAACAAAAAAATTTGATAACGGCGCTCTTCTTCTAATAGCAAAAGAGGACAAAAAACTTCGCATTGAGGTTGGTTACGGTTTAGAGGGTATTTTGCCGGATGCTCTCTCAAGTTCGATTATTAGAAATGTTATTGTTCCGCATTTCAAAAGAGATGATTATTTTGCAGGCGTTACTGCCGGCGTTGATGCGATTATTTCTGCAATAAAAGGTGAATACAAAGCCGATCCTGATACAATAGACGAAGATGGTGATTCGGTTATACCACCAATTCTTTTTATTATTTTTATCATTATAATGATGTTTATAAGAGGCGGTGGCAGACGAAGCGGTGGATTTATATCCTACGGAAGCGGTTTGGGAGGAAGTTCATGGGGCAGTTCTTCAGGAGGAAGCTCATTCGGAGGATTTAGCGGCGGCGGCGGCTCATTTGGCGGCGGCGGGGCTAGTGGCAGTTGGTAAAAAAAAGTATTTCAGTGCCTTGCTAATAATTGCCGCATTGCTGATATTATAACCGAAAAATAGAATTATCATAAAAAGTTCGAATTCTATCGATTGATATTCTAATATTTTTTTACAAAGATTCAAACTAATTGAAATTACTAACAAATGGAGAGTGATCTATGGCAATAAAGATAACTGACGAATGCATAAACTGCGGCGCATGCGAGCCTGAATGCCCGAACACAGCTATTTACGAAGGCGGTGCAGCATGGGAAATTAGCGGTAAAACTTATGGAGAAGGAGACAACGCTCCATCTGGCGCGCAAGGATTTTTCTCAAGTGAATTTTTCTATATTGTTCCCGATAAATGTACCGAATGTGTCGGTTTCCACGATGAGCCACAGTGTGCGGCGGTATGTCCAGTTGACTGTTGTGTTCCCGATTCTGAGCATGTTGAAGATAAAGACTCTCTTTTAAAGAAAAAAGAATATCTCGACAGCCTCGGCAGGTAAATTATTTTTAGGTTGACTCATTTCAAATGGGTCAACCTATTTCTATTCCGTTAATAAGAGAATTTTTCATTCTCATTCTCATTTTTGAAAAAAAACAAATCTCGGCTTAATCCTTTTCTCATAAATTATTAAAACCTGTCTGTTAATCTTAATTTTTTTTAAAAATGGTGCGCATCTCAAATGGCATAATTTTAGTTGCTATTTAGTAACTTATTTTGAATTCTTTTATTTATTCTTTAACAAGGAGTTAAAAAATGGCTTATAAAATTAACGAAGACTGCATTAATTGCGGCGCATGCGAACCTGAATGTCCGAACAGCGCAATTTATGAAGGCAGCGCCTCATGGGAATTAAATGGAACTACCTATGGTGAAAATGATCCAGCGCCTTCCGGAGCTACTGGATTTTTCTCATCAGAATATTTTTACATTGTACCTGACAAATGCACCGAATGTGTAGGTTTTCACGATGAACCACAATGTGTAAGTGTTTGCCCGGTTGATGCGGTTGTAAAACTGTAATTTTTTTTTACGGAAATCCCGAAGGGAATTTGAACAAGTCAAAAGCCGCTAAGTAATAAATAGACTGGCGGAAGGAAGTCATTATTCCTAAACTAATCAAGGACATCGAACAATGTCCTTTATTAGTTTTAAAGGACTTTATTCCGACAAAAAAAAAGATTAATTTCCTGTCAGGATTCAGCATCATATTCCGGTTCCAAAATAATTAACCCCAAAAGGAGGTTAGTATGTTGATACACGGCGCTTTTGAAAAAGCAAAAAGATATCTCGAAACCCAATCTTGGCAGCGAGAAAAATATGCCGGCAAAAAAGAACAAGGAGTTTGTATTACATTATCCAGACAGGCTGGAGCCGGGGCAAATACAATCAGCAATCATATAATAAATTCACTCGAACCTTTCCGATCGAATAATACCCCTGCATGGACGGCATTTGACAAAAATCTTATTGAGAAAGTAATCGAAGATAATAGCTTACCGACCGCACTCGTAGAATTAATGGAAGATTTTAAGTTTTCCGCGGTAACATCGGTTATTAACGAACTGTTGACGGGTCAACCTGACCCATGGGCACTAATACACAAAACCTTTGAAACTATTTTACAAATTGCCCTAATAGGTAATGTTGTTATTATAGGACGCGGCTCAAATTTTTTAACTGCCAATTATCCGAATGTATTTCATGTAAGACTTGTTGCTCCTTTTGACAAACGTGTTACTCACGTTGAACAACATTACAATATTTCGCACAAAGAAGCTTTGGAAGGGGTTAAAAAAGACGATGCAGAAAGGAAAAATTTCATCCATAAATATTTTCATAAGGATATTGACGACCCTGTTAATTACCACGTCGTAATAAATACATCGCAGATGGGTTTTGAAGGCGCAGCAAAAATAGTGTGTTGTGCGGTATTAGAAAAATTTAAATCAAAGTTTTCAAAAGTGTAAAGAAATAACAAAGGACACTTTTAGTAGTGTCCTTTGTAAGGTAACGTCGGTTAATTTAATGCCGCAAATTTTATGTAAAAGAGGTTCTATTGTGCCGGTTTAGGCTTACATAATTTGTGTGCATTGATCAACCAGTTTTAAGTGAAGGTTGACGAAACCTAATATTTGCGCTGTTATTATCGCACTTTCTTCATCATTCATTGGTACACTTACGGAGTTGTACCACATTATATCGCCGAGGAGTTTAAAGTGCAAAGTCTTTAATCTTTTTGTCATCTCTTCGTTCTTATTTTCTCTGATTAATCCGTCCTGAGTAACAAAATAGCTGGAAATTTGTTCTTTTTCTAAAAGCGCAGAGGGACGGACTATATTTTCTCTAACTTTTACTTCGAGCTTTGTAAAAGCCTTTTTAAGTGCGATATTATAATCACCGTTTAAAAAATCATCCAAGACCAATTCACGCAAATCGTAACGAGTTAAAACTGTATCAATATTAATATTTGGTAAAATAATTTCATCAATATTTTTTCTGGCTACTCGCTTTCCATTTTCTGTTAACTCTTTAAAATTGTCCGTTTCCTCATCGATGTTTGTCTGGATATAACCATAATACTCTAACTCCCTTACCGCAAGTGCGCCTTCTTCAAATTCTTCATCAGTTAAATATGAAATATTAAAAAATTCTACCATCGTATCGCGGAGAACATCTATGTAATTTGAACTTCTATCCGAGTACAATCCGGTTTCGGTGGTATGTTCATATAACACTTTCAAAAACATTTTCTTCAACATATCCTTTGTCAAGGGCATCGATACCGACATAATCAAAAATCCTTTATCATAAAAATTATCTTCTACTCTTGTTATCGATAAAAACAACGGAATAGTTTAGCCCAATCATTTGTCTTCCACAACTACAAATTGGAATTGGTGGGCGGTATCCTTTTAACAGAAAGTATTAATCATTCGAACGAGAAATTAGCGCTGAAACAGAAGGGGAGTTAAAGAAATTGAAAGACGATTAACCTAAAATCAAGCGGCACTATGCGCTATTTTTAACGAGTCTATTTTATTGTTTAAAATTTTTAATTGTTGAAAATATTCTTCATAAACAGATAAAATATCAAGCATCTCAGTTGACCAGTTATAATCTGATTTAGGAATAATGAAATTACTGCCGCATTCCAATACCCAATAAGTATTACCATTTATTTTTATAACTTTATTTTTGATAAGCAGGGAAGCAATATATCCTAAAACTTCCTTTACTTTTTTGTCAATACAAAGCGGCGGTAGTTCAAATTGCATATAGGTATTGAATGGAAGCGTCTCGTTAAATGATTCGGTTTTATGCGCCCACAAATCAACTATATCGATATGCTTTTTTACAATTAGAGGGAGCTCGTTAAACAGAGCGATAATCGGTGTTTCAAGATCATCCCTTATTTCTATAGAGTCATTACTTTTTTCTGGAAGAGTGCTTTCTACAACAGAGTGATAAAACATCCGTGTGTGATTTTCCACAGCTTTCAGAAAATGCTTAAAAATGATTTCCATTTGATGTTTCAATCGAAACTCCTCTTCTTTCAAAAACTCAAGCTTCGCATTGGCAATTTCCGCCGTGGTTCGTCTGGATTTTTGTTCCGCAAAATAACAGGGATTAATATTGTACTCGTTCATTACACTCAATAAAAATTGCATAACAAAATTAATATGTTCCACCGTTGGGTGTTGTTAGCTTAATCAAACTAAGTGTTGTATTTAAATAAGTGTGCTTTGCGTCGTATGCAATTAATAATTATTTTTTTTTATCATTATAAAAATTCTAACTAAACTTTATAGTTAGTTATTTCTTCACTAATTTAATGTTAGTTAATGTCAAAGGATTAAAAAATTATGATTATAGGAAAATATAAACTGCACATTATCAATACCGGGTATTTTTATCTCGATGGCGGTGCAATGTTTGGCATAATACCTAAGCCATTATGGGAAAAAACAATTCCCGCCGATGAAGCAAACCGGATAAAACTTGCCACGAGAAGTCTGCTGCTCGTATCGGGGGACAAAAAAATATTAATTGATACGGGTATGGGTGATAAATGGGAAGAAAAATCTAAAACTATTTATAAAATTGAGCGGCAGCAATCTGCGCTCGAAAACACTTTACTCCCGCTGGGTATTTCAGCCGCAGAAATTACAGATGTAATTCTAACTCACCTCCATTTCGATCATACCGGCGGTTCGACAAAAGAAGAAAATGGAAAGTTCGTTCCGACTTTTCCAAACGCAAATTATCATGTGCAAAAGCAAAATTATGATTGGGCTATAAATGCATCCGAGCGCGATAAAGGAAGTTATTTGAAAGAAAATTTTGAACCTCTTTTAGAACACGGTGTAATAAATTTTCTCGACGGAGATGATAATTTCGATGATGAGATAAGTTTTAACGTTGTAAATGGGCATACTTTCGGACAGCAGTTGGTTAAAATAACCGATTCTACAAATACTCTTCTTTACTGCGGCGACCTTTTTCCGTTAACAGCACACGTCCGTCTCCCTTATATTATGGGTTATGATTTGCAGCCGCTTATAACGTTAAAAGAAAAAAAAGAAATTTTGCCTAAAGCTGTAAAAGAAAATTGGATGTTATTTTTCGAGCACGATCCGGTAAATGCGGCAGCTACAGTTAAGTTTACTGATAAAGGAATAACAACAGATAAACTTTATGCCAATTTTTAACAGACAAGAATTAAAAGGTTATCAAAAAATTTGCGCTGTTGATGAGTTAAAAGAAAAAATAGGCAATCGTTTTTTGGTAGATGACATTGACATCGCAGTTTTCAAAGTTGGAGCAAAAATATACGCTCTCAGTAATAATTGTCCGCACCAGCAAAGCGCAATAATTTACGATGGTTTTATAGAAGATGATTGTGTAGTTTGTCCGCTTCATGGTTGGAAGTTCAGATTAAAAGACGGAAATATGCCTACAGGAACAAGGGGACTGAAATCATACGATATTAAAATATTTAATGAAGATGTTTTTGTAAAAATTGTGAAACAAGAGATGACGTGGTAAAACAGTCATCCCTAAATAATTCCGATGTAGTAAAAATTGCAAATGATCTCGGGTTCAATCTTGTTGGTTTTGCCCCGGCATTTGAATTAACAAAAGAAACAGAAAAACTGCTGGGGTGGCTTGAAACGGGTTATCAAGCAGGGATGAGATATATGAACAAAAATGTTGAAAAGCGTAAAAATGTTACGGAAATTTTACCCTCAGCAAAAAGTATAATTTCGCTCGGCTTAAATTATTACGCACCCCAAAATTTTTCGAGTAAAGAAAAAAATGGTAAAGTATCACGTTATGCTTGGGGTAAAGATTATCATCTTATAATTTGGAAAAAATTGGACGAAATGATTAACCTTCTGAAGGCAATCGATTCATCATTTGAAGCAAAAAGTTATATTGATACAGGCCCGGTTATGGATAAAGCCTGGGCTGTACGTGCCGGAATAGGGTGGCAAGGCAAACATACAAATATAATTAACCGCAAATACGGTAGTTGGTTTTTTATTGCAAATATTGTTTGCAATAAGGAATTTTATTATTCGCAAATTGAAGTTGACCACTGCGGTTCGTGCACGGCGTGTATTGATGCGTGCCCAACAGGAGCAATAGTGAGTGAGTATGTGGTGGATTCAAATAAATGTATATCTTATCTGACAATAGAAAACAAAAGCGGGATAAATGATGAATTTAAGGGCAAATTTGAGAACTGGATTTTTGGATGCGATACCTGCCAGGATGTTTGTCCATGGAATAATAAATTTTCTAAGGTAACAGAAATAGTTGAGTTTTTTAGTGCGGACAATAAAGAATTTACATTAGACGAAATAAAAAAAATGAGCGGAGGAGAGTTTAAACGACGATTTAAAGAAAGCCCAATATTGCGCGCCCGGTTAAAGGGTTTTTTACGCAATGCAAAATTTGTTTTGGGTGATGACTGAAACCATCACAAAGAAAATGAATCTTATTGATATAAAATTTATAAATTTGTAAAAACAATTGAAATTATTCTCACGGAGCAAAAATGGCAGATAATCATCATAAAGTTATTATAATTGGATCCGGTCCTGCCGGTTATACAGCAGCGCTTTATACGGGGCGTGCAAACTTAAATCCCGTAATTTTCGAGGGAATGCAGCCGGGCGGTCAGCTTACAATTACAACCGAAGTGGAAAACTATCCCGGTTTCGAGCATGGCATTCAAGGACCCGAGTTGATGGATGTTATGCGTAAACAGGCAGAAAGGTTTGGTGCAAAATCATTTTTTAAGGAAGTAACCGAAGTCGATTTTTCAAAACGACCTTTCACTATCAAGTCGTATGATGAAGTTTATACTGCTGATGCTGTTATCGTTTCCACCGGCGCCTCTGCACGGCTGCTTGGCATTGAGAGCGAAAGTAAATATATGGGATACGGCGTTTCTGCCTGCGCAACTTGTGACGGTTTTTTCTTCAAGAACCTGAAAGTTATTGTGGTTGGCGGCGGGGACACGGCAATGGAAGAAGCTAACTTTCTTACAAAATTTGCATCGGAGGTAATTGTAATTCATCGCCGCGATGAATTCAGGGCATCAAAAATAATGACCGAACGTGTGCAAAAAAATTCTAAAATTAAATTGATGACGAGCAAAGTAATAAAAGAAGTTTTAGGCAAAGAAGAAAATGGTCGCAAAACAATGACCGGTGTAATTCTCGAAGACACAAAAGATCATTCTACTCAAGAATTAGAAGCAGACGGTTTGTTTATTGCCATAGGGCATAAACCCAATACCGGCATTTTCAAGGGTATCCTTGATATGGATGAAACAGGTTATTTAAAAGTAAAGCCCGGTTCAACTTATACAAATGTTGAAGGTGTGTTTGCGGCAGGTGATGTTGGCGACAAAGTTTATAGACAGGCAATAACTGCCGCCGGAACTGGCTGCATGGCTGCTCTCGATGCAGAGAGATGGCTTGAAGCTAACGAGGCTTAATGATTTAAGGGGCTGCCTGATAGGCAGCCTCTTCTTATTTTAAGCTATACTGAAGCATTTTTCTTTTCTAAATGTCTTGCTACAAGGTTTCCGACAACAAAGCCAATACCTGTAAACAAGAAGATAAAAAATGGTACCCAGTATTCTTTCATAGTCCAATCTTCAAGCATTAGTCCCAATCCGAGCCCGAGCCCGAATGCTATACAAATAACACCAATTTTGAGCATCAAAAAATTATCTTTTTTACTCTCGTAAAATGATTTTATAGTTTCGGCATCCATTCCTTTTTCTATTAGCATTTGTTTTTCTCGAGATCGGAAATAGATAAACGTAACAAATACCAATCCGGTAACTAGTGTTATTACGATTGGAATAAATACTGCAACACTCTCTTTGTCCATTTTTGTATCCTTTCGTTCTTTTATACTTATGACAACCAATTTCTATATCGGTTACAATTTTGTTCTCTAATCCTTCAGACACGCTAAATGGATTTTGGTTACATAATGCAGAATAAAAATTGCTTTTAGGTTTGTATCAAAGTATTTTTGACGCATAGCGATTCCTGTTGTAACCTATTGCTAAATTGTTGGGTCTAATTATCGAATGATAAAATTAACAGACAATGAAATAATCGAATCGGTAAAAAGCGGCAATCAATCTGATTTTACTATTTTGGTTGACCGGTATAAAAACAAAGCTTTTTCGCTTCTTAAAAGAATGCTCAAAAACGAAATGGAAGCCGAAGAAGTTTTGCAGGATTGTTTTCTTAAAGCATTTAAAGCTCTTTCAAATTTTAAAGGTGAAGCAAAATTTTCCACCTGGTTTTATAGAATTGTGTACAATTCAGCATTAACCCGGCTCTCTACCAAAAAGAGAAAAATTGAGTTTGAAATGGCATCGATTGATGATCATGAATATTTAAAAAGCGATTTTGATATTCATGCGGGTGAAAAAGCTGAGATGGGAAATATAGTTAACCAATTAATAAATGAGTTGCCTGAAAAAAACGCTGCTGTTATAAGTTTGTTTTATCTTGATGAAATGAGCTGCGAAGAAATAAGCAAAGTAATGAATTTAACAATAAGCAATGTAAAAGTGCTTTTATACCGATCGAGAAATATTTTGATGGATATAATAGTCCGGAATAATCTTGTTGAGGAACTAAGATGAAAATTATAAACGAAATATTAAACCGTTATATTGACGGCGAATTAACCGGAACAGAGCTGCAAGATTTTCTTAAAGAGTTAAACAGTTCAGCAGAAATTAAACAGCAATTACAAACTTTACAAACTGCATCGAATAGTTTCAAAAAAATAAAAGAATATTCTCCCCCGGATAATTTCACATCAAAATTAATGACACAGCTTAATAAAAAGTTAAAACACGGTAAAAGCGATAAGTTTTTTATACTTTCAATTTCATCAATATTTGTTGTTTTAAGTTTAATTATTTCCGGTTTTGTGCTCGCAAAAATTATCGGTACGGATAAACCGGGTTCTTCAATTGCCCTTGGCGGGCAAATTATGGAAATTATCACCAAAATTGCTCAGTCATTTGTTGTATTATTTTCGTCAAGCAGTATCTCACTTGTCGCCGGGATAATCTCTTTCGGAATAATTATCAGCGGTTATTTTTATTTCGATTATCAAAAAACAACGAGATAAAAATTTCTGGGATTTTAATTAGGGCGAGTTAATTATCGTTTTGGTATTTCTTCTTTTTACTGCCTGAATAAATATCTATTTTTAAAAGCTGTCCTTCTAATTTTGCATTATTTAGCGGATATTTTTTTGTTGGTTTTAATCCGATGTGTTTTCTCAATTCGGTATCTCCTATATAAATATACGCCGATGTTCCGCTGCATTTCTGTTTTAAAAAATCACCAAGTTCCTTAAATAATATTTGTACATCGGCAGCGTTCCCGAGACGAATGCCGTACGGTGGATTTGTTATAATTATCCCGTCAGAAAATTCTTCCACTTCCTGAAAAGCCGATTGTTTAAGTTCAATATTTTCGCTGTTCGGCAGGCGGCTGATATTACTTTTTGTTATTGCAATAGCCTCATCCGAATTGTCGCTTCCCTTTATTATTCCCGATGGCAACTCTCTCATTTCACTATCAATTTCCGATTTTATTTTTATCCAAACTCCGCTGTCGTAATCGGGTGTATGCATAAATCCAAAATTTGTTCTAAGAAATTGCGCGGGTATTCGGCAGTAGTGCATTAATGCTTCACATAAAAGAGTACCGGAACCGCACATTGGATCCCAAAGCGGCAGCTCTCCATTCCATCTACTCAGTCTGATGATTGCAGCAGCAAGAGTTTCCTGCATTGGCGCCTCACCGCTCAATAATCTATAACCTCTTTTATGTAATGATTCACCCGAAGTATCAATACTTATGGTTCCGTCCATACCGTCAATGCGTATGTTAAATCGCACATCCGGTGCGTCTTTTTTTACATCCGGGCGTCTTCCGAATTTATCTCTAAAATAATCTGCAATACCATCTTTTAAACATTGTGCGGCATAAAGTGAATTTGTAAAACCTTTACTATTAGCAATTGAGGCTGTTATTGCAAACGTTTGGTTTAATGATAACATTGTTTCCCATTCTATTTTCGACGCCATCATCATTAAATCGTGAGAATTGCGGCATTTGAAACTAACAAGGGGAGCCAGAACTCTTGTTAACAACCTCGATTTGTAATTTATTCTGTATAAAGTTTCTTTGTCGGCATTAAAATAAACTCCACGGTATGTTTTTTCACAACCGGTACCGCCAAGCTCTAAAATTTCCTCTTCGCACATATCTTCCATTTTACCGGTAACCATTGCAAAAAATCTGCTTGTATTTTGATATTCGAACATAATCTACTGCTTAATTTTTAATTCATGAATCTAAAAAAACAAATATAAACAACAATATACTTACTAATACTAATCAGCATTAACGGGGGCTGGAGGATTAAATTTGTTTTCGGTTCCCGGAAATTAACATTCCGGTATTGATATAAAACTGCTTGTAAGCAAAATAAAACGTTGCCTCTCATCATTAATATTAGTCTTCTGTAATGAATATTTAGCACTCAAATAAAAGAGTTTATATAAGTAAATATTCTGTAATATTTTCCATAAATTTTTTTAATAAAAGGTGGTCGAATGAAAAGATTATTTTCTGTTGCGCTATTTGTTCTTTTATCTGTCGGCAGCATTTACTCCCAGGAAGGGATGTGGATGCTAAATCAGATAAAAAATCTTGATCTTGAAAACAAGGGGTTAGAAATAGGGGTAGACGATATTTATAATCCACAAAAACCTGCATTGTACAATGCAGTTATTCAACTTGGCGGGGGCACGGCGTCATTTGTTTCACCGGAAGGATTAATTGTTACCAACCATCATGTAGCATATACTGCAATTCAGCGTGCTTCATCTGAAAAAAACGATTATTTGAAGAATGGGTTTCTCGCGAAAACCCGGACTGATGAAATTCAAGCGCCCGGTTATGTCGCCCGTCTATTACTAGAAATGAAAGACGTAACAAATGAAATAACATCATCTGTAAAAGATGCCGCTGATCCCCAGGAGAGATCAAAAAAAATAAATGAAACAATTCAAGTAATGACCGATAAACTTGAAGAGGGTAAACCTGATATCCAGGCTCTTGTATCTGAAATGTACAACGGTAAGGAATATTATCTTTTTGTTTACCGTACCTTCAAGGATGTTAGATTAACGTATGCGCCTCCGGAATCAATTGGAAAATTTGGCGGCGATACGGATAATTGGATGTGGCCGCGACATACCGGTGATTTTACTTTTATGCGTGTTTATTGTGCCCCCGATGGAACAGGACGTGAATTTAATGCTGAAAACATTCCCTATAAACCAAAAGTTTGGTTACGTGTATCAAAGACAGACCTTGATGACGGTGACATTACTTTTATTATCGGGTTCCCCGGGTTTACCACACGATACAGATCATCTACCTCTGTTGACTGGAACATGAACGAAAATTATCCGTTTGCAATAAAGAATTTTAATGAGATTATCGGAATAATGGATGAGCTTACAAAAAATTCTGAAGAAGGAAGAATAAAAGTTGCTTCTTTGCGATACGGACTCTCAAATACGCGGAAGAATTTTGAAGGCAAATTAGAAGGAATGATAAAAACAAATTATCTTCAGAAAAAAATAGACTTCGAAAAAGAATTTATAAATTGGGTTGATAAAAATGCTGAACGAAAAGTAAAGTACGGCTCTATCTATAGCGATGAAAAAAAGTATTATGATGTTCTTGAAAAAACCAAAGATAAAAATAATATACTCGGTTTGTTCGGTGGACTTGCCGGAACACCTTTGAGCACCGCGATACAGATTTACAACCTCGTCAAAGAAATTGAAAAACCAGAAAAAGAAAGACAGCCTGGTATAACGGGTGCAACGCTCGATAGGGTGAAGGAACAAATTCCGTTTGCCTTTGCAAATTATTTTGAACCTGTTGATAAGGCAATGATGAGTCGGGCAATTAGAATGGCAAAAGCTCTTCCAGCTAACCAAAAAATTAATGGGTTGGCATATGTTATAGAATCTGAAAAAACACCGGAGGCAATTGTTGAAGAATATTGGCAAAATTCCAAGATGTCCGATCCTGAATTCGCAGCTTCAATTGTTGGAAAAACTTCGGCAGAATTAGAAGCTCTCAACGATCCGTTTATAAAAATGGCTGCGGCATTGTATCCTGAATTGGAAGAAACGGCAACTCAAGGAGAGTATTTTAGTGCAGGAGTTATCTCGATTAGGAAAATATATCTGGACGCCTTATACGAATGGAAGGGGAGCACAATGTATCCCGATGCCAACGGCACAATGAGGTTTACTTATGGAAATGTACGCGGGTATTCGCCGGCGGATGCTGTTTGGTATTACCCTTTTACAACACTGCGCGGCGTCATTCAGAAAGAAAAAAACGAAGACCCTTTTGATGTACCCGACCGGCTGCATGAATTATATAACAAACATGATTTCGGAAACTATGCTGATCCCGATCTTGAACAAGTTCCCGTTGCCTTTACTCATATGGGTGATATAACCGGAGGTAACAGCGGTAGCCCTGTAATGAACGCTAGGGGAGAATTGATAGGTTTGGCTTTTGACGGTAACTATGAAGCTATGATTAGCGATTGGCAATATGATGCGGAATTACAAAGAGTAATTTCGGTTGACATACGATATGTGCTTTTTATAACTGAAAAGTTCGGTAATGCCGGATTTATACTTGATGAAATAGGTGTTAAACACTAATATATAATAGAGGCTGTTTCTTAATAGTTAGTTTTGAAACAGCCTCTAAAATATTGGAATACTTTGAGAAGATTTCTTCATGTTTTAAAAACTGCTTATTGCAATTTGTGCAAAGTTGAATTAAATGTAACTATAAATTTGCTCCCTTTTCCTTTTTCCGATTCAATATTAATTCTTGCATTATTCATATCGCAATATTTTTTTACAAGCGCTAACCCGAGCCCGTTACCCTCAAACCTTCGTGAGTAGCCCCGTTCTTCCTGCATAAAAGGTTCGAAAATGTTTTTCTTAAAATCTTCGGAAATTCCAATACCGGTATCGGCAATAGTTACACAATAATTATTTTTATCATCAGTGTTGACTATAATTTCAACCTTCCCCGAGTTAGTATATTTAATGGCATTATCTACAAGGTTTACAAATATCTGGTTCAGACTATTCTGATCGGCATAAACCTGTGCGCTCTTTATGCTTGTTATAAAATTAAACTCAAGCCCTTTTCTTTTTGCAAGACTGATGTATTCGATGTGCACATTATCTAATATATCTCCAACTAAATCAATATCCGACCAAGTTGGCTCGTATGTACCAAGTTGAACCTCGGACATATTCAGTATTAAATCTACTGTGCGGATAAGTCGTTTTCCGGCATAATCAATTCCTTTAAAACATTCGATTAATTCGGGTGTTAAAGACTCCTCAAGCTCATCTCTGATAAGGGTTGCAAAACTTAAAGTCACATTCATCGGCGATCTTATTTCGTGCGACATTTGCGCCAGGAATTCTGTTTTAAGTGTATTTGCTTTTTCTGCCCGCTCCTTTGCAAGCACCAATTCTTCGCGTGCTTTTTTTGTTTCGGTAATATCCGTAGCAACACCAATGAGGGCTATAGGAATTCCATTGTGGTCTTTTACAACGGAAGTTGATAAGTACACCGGGAATAAGGAGCCGTCTTTTCTTTTATTTACTATTTCACCCTTCCAACCACCTCTCATTGTGCCGCTAATTATTTGGGTCATTTCATCGGACGTTTCATCAAACCGGCGAATTATCCGTATATTGTTTCCAATCAATTCCTGTCTATCGTAACCGTATATTCTTACAAATGCGTCATTCACAAATAAAATCTGATCGTCTACATCGGTAATTGAAACGCCTTCGCTAATACTTTCTATTGAGTGCGCGAGAAGTTGTATTTCCTGTTCTGCCTTTTTCTTATGAGTAATATCCTCTTTTACGAACAATATGCTTATTATTTTTCCATCTTTGTCTTTTACGGCTTTTATCGTAACATTTTCCCAGTAGAGTTTGCCGCTCTTTTTTTTGTTTAAAAATTCACCTCGCCATGCATTGCCGGCAAGAACAGTTTCCCAAAGCTGTTTCTTTTGATCTTTCGGGTTGTAATCCGATGAGAACATATCGGAGTTTTTACCAATTACCTCATCAAAACTATACTCGGAAATATCGGAAAAAGATTTATTCACGTATTGAATTGTTCCGTCAATGTCGGTCATAAGCACCGATGCAGGGCTTTGTTCAACTGCTTCTGAAAGTTTTTTTAATTCGAATTCGGATATTTTTCTTTCGGTAATATCTCTGAATATACCCAATAACATTATCGGCTGGTTTTCAATTTCAAGGTATGAGTTGGTAACATCAAACCAATATTTTTTATTATTAAACAGCGTCAGCTCTCTTTCAAAATGAAGTTCCACCGTTTTTGTTAAAAGCCGTATTTTGTGCATTTCGGAAATATGCTCTCTATTTTCCGTTTTATATATAACTCCTAACGGTCTTCCTTCAAGTTGTGACTTTTCCATTTCAACAAGCTTACAAAAAGCATTGTTAACCATAATCATAATACCATGTTCATCGGTAATTCGCATACCGTCAGTAGAGCTTTCCCAAACCGAGCGAAATTGAAGTTCGGAGGCAAGTAATTTTTCTTCCGCAATTTTACGCTCGGTAATGTCGTGGTTTATTGAAAAAATTGCGGTTATACCATTGTATTCGATAGTAGAAGCGTTGATAAGAAAATGAATTATTTTGCCGGTGCGCGTATACTGCCTTGTTTCAAAATTTTTGTTGCCTTTATTTTTCATAGTCATGGCAACTTGCTGTTCTTCGGATTCAAGATCAAGAGTCAGTTTTTTTAAGCTTAGACCAATAAATTCCTCTTTTTTGAAGTCGTAAACCTGGCATGCTTTTGAGTTTGCTTCCAAAATTATTTCAGATTCAGGTTCGAATATAATTATCGCATCGTTTGCAGTTTCAAAAAGATTTCGGTACTGGGTTTCTGATTTTCTCAATGCATCTTCGGTTTGTTTTCTTTCAGTAATCTCTTGAGCAACACCTGTAAGACCGACTACTTTGCCATCTTTATAAAGTGTGTTTACCAAAAAACTTAACCAGCCCACATTGCCGGATGTGTTTATATATCTAAAATCTAAACTGCGGTCTTTCTCATTATTTTTTATTTGATTTTGAAAATAGGAGTGAACCATTGCTCTATCCACCGGATAAACAAACTGAAGATAAAATTTACCTATTAGTTTTTTATTCTCAATACCTAAAATTTCGGATGCTGCCTGATTTGCATAGGTGAACTGTCCGCGTGTACTTGTATTAAAGAGTATAGCTTTTGTACCTTCAGCAATTTTGCGGAATTTAGTTTCCGATTCTATTAGTAACTCCTCTGCGCGCTTCCGTTTGGTAATGTCCTGCGCAGCGCCGTAAACACCTACAAGTTTGTTAGCTTTTTTATCCCAGATTGGCTGTGCATATGTTCGCAGCCAAATAATATTTCCGTTTTTATGGGTGGTCCGTATTTCGCTTACCACCCTTTCATTTGTAAAAAGCTTCTTAAAGTCGAGGTTATCTTTTTCTATGTCATCCGGATGGACAACCTTTCTCCAACCACCGATTTTTTTATATTCGTCAAATCTGTAGCCAGTAATGTTTTCAAAAGCGCCCATCACCCAATTAGGTTCTGCGGTTCCATCTTCAGTTATTATGGTAGAGAAAAGATAATCGGATGTTAAATTTGAAATAAGTCTAAAGCGTTCTTCGCTCGCCAATATTGTTTCTTCTGATTGTTTCCTTTCCGATATATCGAGCCACATTCCTACAACTACATGAGGCGACCCATGTTCGTCATTTACTAATACTGTTCTATCCGAGAACCACCTGTAATTACCATCCGCACATTTCCATCTGTATTCCGAGACAGTTGATCCGTCCGAAAAAACTTTGTTGTATTCATGCAGTGTATCTTCCCTATCGTCGGGGTGAATTCTTTTATTCCAGAACTCGCTGTTTTCAGTAAAATCTTTTGGCAAAAATCCTGTTATCATCTCAACCTGTTCACTTATCCAATTTGTATTTAATTCAACTGTCGCATCTGTTGTATAAAATACCATCGGTAAGGATTGGAGAATTAATGATTGCTGCTCCTCTGTTCTTTTTAATATTTCCTCGGCAGTTTTGCGTTCTGTTATATCTCTAAAAAACGATTGAAATGTTCCATCCGGCATTTTTTTTGAATTCATTTCTATGAAAAGTCTTTTGCCGTTTTTTGTGAGGATCTCCCTTTCGGTTATAACTGTTTCTCCCTGTTGAAGCAAATCGTACCTGAGGGGTTTTTCATTTAATATACTGGTAGGAAATAATTGAGATATATTTAAACCTAAAAGTTCATCTCTTGGATAACCGGTGAGTTCAATAGCTTTTGTGTTTACCTTTACTAAATTGCCCTCTAAATCACCCTGGAAAAATGCATCAACTGCAAACTCCAAAATAGTTCTGTATTTTTCTTCACTCTCTTTAAGCGCCTTTTCTACTTTCGATCTTTCTAAAATTTCTGATTCTAAGTTTTTTGTTCTTTCATTAACAAGCCACTCCAGATGAGCCTGGTATTTTTCAAGTTCAATTTCATTATTTTTTAATGCTTCTTCTGCGGCTTTTCTAATCCTGATATTTTCAATGAGGAGAAGGTTATCTTTTCTCTTTTTTATATATGAATACAATATATAGCCGGAAATGAGAAGTAGAACTATAGCCAGAGCAACAGATGCTTTGTTATAAATGGTCTGATATTGTTTTTCGTTGTTTAACAACTCAATTTCTTTTGCTTTAAGCTCTAATTGTTGTTGTATTTCTAATTCGGCAATAAGTTTTTTATTTCTGTCGGAGAAAATTGAGTCTTGAAGTTTGTGGGCTTCGGAATAAGTTTCAAATGCTTGTTTATATTGCTTGGCTAACTTATAAGCATCCGATAAAACAAACATAACATTTTTTTGTTCATCTTTTACCCCTAATTTTTTAAATTTTTCAATAGATTTTTTTAAGAGACCAATTGCTTCGTTTAATGTTTTTTTATTTTTTGCTGTATCCTTGTTTTGTTTATTATCTTCAGCCATCTTTAGTTTTAACTTACCGATGTTTCCGGTTTGGTATGCAATGCCGTATTCGTCATTAATTTGCATAGCATATTTTAAGGAAATATAAAAACAGCGTCTTGCTTCTGAGTAATTACCCAATTCGGTATAAGCCAATCCTTCGTTTCCAATTATGAGCGAATAGTTAAAAAGATCACCTATTTTATCTGCAATTTTGAGGGCGCGTTCAAAAAAAGGAAGAGCCTTTTTGTATTCTTTCGAATCCGAATAAGCTAAACCGATATTTCCTAACTGTATGGAAATGCTGCTGCTGTCATCAAGTTTTTCACAAATTTTTAACGAATTATTAAAATATTCGAGCGCGTTTTTATATTGTTTTAGAGTTGAATAAATAATAGCCATATAACCATAAATTTTCGCCATCCCTTTTATATCGTCTATTTCAATAAATAATTTTAGCGCGCGGTTAGCGTTCTCAAGAGATTTTGGAAAGTCCGAGATTGCAAAATAATCGTTTGCAATAGAGGCAAATGAATTGGCTAAACCGGCTTTATCATTTAGTACATTAAAAACTTCCAAAGCACTTTTATAAAAAATAAGAGAGTTTTTAATGTCGCCTTTGTAACGATAAGCATCCCCAATGTTCAACAATGCCTCCGCCTCTCCTTTTTTCCATCCTATACTTTTTGCAAATGAAAGAGCTGAATCTCCGAATACGATAGCCTCATCAGGTTGAGAAGGGTTATAATTCCATGAAATTTGATTTAGGAGCTTTATTTTTGATGTGTCATTGGTTTCTTTAAGAAGTGACTTGATAAGATTTTCAACAATCGGCTTTGGTGTGTCAATTTTTCCGGCGGCGTTTTCAGAACCTTGAAAACGTCCCAACAGAGGATTAACAAAGAAAAAAAATATAAATATTATTTTCAAATTCATATTAACGATTATTAAAATGGGGCAAACATATCCAACTATCCTATTATCGAAAAAATAGTTAAAAAATTGAGAACCTGATACTATTATAAAAAATAACTATTTTGTGCAAAAGGATTTATAACTATTTTGCAGATTATATTTAGAATTACTCAAAAAGCATCAATGCATTCTATAAACTTTATAAAATTATGAAAAATCTTCTTCTTTTTTTACTTCCCCTTTTTTTCGTAACAAAAGTAATATCACAAGACCTTCCGCACTATCTAACGGAACATGAAAAATCAAGTCTTCAAACTTACACAGCTCCCAGATTTGAATCTGGTTTTATTTCTCCTCCGAACAAGCCGGTTAGAACAATGGCTGAATGGGAGGAATTCAAAGGTATAATGATTACCTGGACATCATACACAAGCATTTTAAGACAAATTGTAGATTATGCGCAGGATGAGGGTTTGGTCTACATTGTGTGCTCTGACTCCAGCACGGTAAAAAATTATCTTACTAACGGTAGTGTTCCGCTCGTTAATTTAAGATTTATTAGTGCACAATACAACTCAATATGGATTAGGGATTACGGACCATGGTGTGTGTATTCGAATAACGCCGATAGTATGTACATTATTGATTGGACTTATAACCGCCCGCGTCCGTTAGATGATTTAATACCGGGCATTTTTGCTTCTCATCAAAACATACCTTTATACCAGATGACAACCGCGCCATACAATTTTGTAGCAACAGGCGGCAATTTTATGACTGATGGAAACGGGACCGGTTTTTCTTCAAAACTTATTTTGAATGAAAACCCCGGAAAGACCGAAGCTGAAATTGATACAATGATGCGCCGATTTATGGGCATAAAAAGGTATATAAAAATGAATACTTTACCCTACGATGGTATTCATCATATTGATATGCATATGAAATTGCTTGATGAGGAAACTTTGCTTGTTGGTCAGTATCCGGCTGGTATTGCCGATGGCCCGCAGATTGAAGCAAACTTAGCTTATATCTTGAGTAACTTTCAAACATGTTACGGCAGACCTTTTAAAGTTGTGCGCATACCAATGCCCCCCGATGCTCAAGGGCATTACCCTAACACCGGCGGAGATTATAGAACTTATACAAATTCGTTAATAGTAAATAAAACTGTAATAGTGCCAACTTATGCGCTGCAATATGATACAATCGCTTTACGGATTTACAGAGAATCAATGCCCGGTTATAGAGTGGTGGGAATAAATTCAAATCAAATAATCCCCGCACTCGGCACCATTCATTGTATTACAAAAGAAATAGGAGTGAGCGAACCAATTTTTATCTCGCATCCTAAAATTTTAAGTACCACAAATTTTTCAAACGGGTATAATGTAAAAGCTTACATAAAGGCAAGCAGTAGTATCAGCGGGGCATTTGTTCTCTGGTCCGTTGATACAACACAAGGATTTAATTCTATATCGATGAATCAGTTTGCCCCCGATTCATTTTCGGCGGCAATACCAACGCAGCCGCTTAATACGAAAATATTTTATTACATATCAGCCTCATCGAACACCGGCAGAACAATAAACAAACCTCTTACGTCTCCTGCGGGTGCACACCAATTTGTGGTTGATACCCAGGTTCCTGTTGAGTTAACATCATTTAGCGCCTTGTCTGAAAACAATAATGTAAATTTAATATGGGAAACTGCCACAGAAACAAATAACTATGGGTTTGAAATAGAAAGAAAGTATAATGATTTTATAACTATAGGATTTGTTCCCGGCAACGGAACCTCTACTGAAAAGAATAAATATAGTTTTACCGACAAAAATCTGAATGAAGGAAAATACATCTATAGAATTAAACAAGTAGATTTTAACGGAAAATTCAATTATTCAAACACTGTTGAGGTAACTGTAACCCGCCCGGTACAGTTTGCACTTGAACAAAATTACCCTAACCCGTTTAACCCTGTAACAAAAATACAGTATTCAATACCTTCCCTCGCCCTTTGGGAGAGGGTGTCCGAAGGATGGGTGAGGGTTTTGTTAAAAATTTACGACATCCTCGGCAATGAAGTTGCCACGCTCGTAAACGAAGAAAAAGCCCCCGGCACTTACGAAGTTGAGTTCTCGGCAATAAACAGCAATCGTAGTTTAGCAAGCGGAATTTATTTTTATAAAATATCGGCTGGCAGTTTTACGGCTGTAAAAAAAATGCAATTATTAAAATAGGTTGCTGCATTATTTAAGAAAATATTTATAAATTCGACAGAGTGAAAATTAGTTAAAGAAAATAAGTTGTTATAGAATGCAGATATTTAACCGGTGAAAATTTTATCTCGGCAAAAGAACAAGCCGCAGAAACGCGATTTTGATGTCGCGTTTAATTTTAATTCTATTCGGTTTATTTTTAATTAATTCTATTTTATTCCGGTATTTAATGAGTCTCGAAAATAGAGACTATAGTTGGATTACATCTATTTACTGGACAGTAACCAACATGTCAACCCTGGGGCTCGGAGATATTACATTCGAGGGCGATATTGGAAGACTTTTTAATATTTTTGTTTCCTTATCGGGTTTGGTTTTTATTTTGGTTCTTGTTCCGTTTACATTTGTTCAATTATTTCAATCAACGGAAAGAGTACATAGGGACCTTTCCAAAGCAATTAGGGATCATGTTATATTAACACACTACGATAATGTCTCGCAGGCGCTCATCAAAAAATTAGCGCAATTTAATGTTCCATATTTTTTACTTGTGCCGGATATAAATAAAGCTGCCGAATTAACCGATCTCGGTTTAAAAATTGTAAAAGGTAATTTAGATGACCGAGAGACTTACCGTAAAACCCAAATTGAAAATGCCCTGGGTGTAGTGCACTCCGGAAATCACTTTGTAAATACCGCTGCCACTTATGCTGTTAGAAGCGCCTCATCAAAAGTTCAGATTATTTCAACAGCCGATTCCGATAGTGCAGAGTCAGTTCTTCTTTCGGCTGGAGCTACAAATGTTATAAAGCTAAGCGATATGATGGGAAGGGCGCTTGGGCGAAGAATTACTGCCGGCGATGCACTTGCACACGACATTGGGTTTTTCGATAAGTTAAAAATTGCCGAGGCAACTGTAAAAGGAACCCCGCTAATAAACAAAATGCTAAAAGAAACAAAACTGCGCGAACTTGCCGGGGTTGCTGTTGTTGGCATTTGGAATGAAGGAGAATTTTCACTCGCCACAGCCGATACAAAAATTTCAAATCGTTCGGTTCTGGTACTTGCCGGGTCGCAGGAACAAATTGATATGTACAACGAAATATTTTGTATTTATAACGTTGCCGAGGGACCTATACTGATAATCGGCGGTGGAAAGGTCGGCGGAGTTTTAGCTAAAACTTTAGAAGAACGAGAACTTGATTATAAAATAATTGAAAAAGATATGACTTTGGCAATATCATCAAAATATAAAATTGGTGATGCTACGGAAGACAAAATTTTATTGGATGCAGGCTTAATGAGTGCGCCTGCCGCTGCAATTACCACAGCGGATGACAGTCTAAATATTTTTATTACGACACTAATACGAAAACTAAAACCCGATATTCAAATTATAAGCCGGGCTTCCCGTGATAGAACTGTGGAACTTCTGTACGAAGCCGGGTGTGATTTTGTAATGTCGTATTCTTCTATGGGTGCAAACAGCATTTTTAATTTGTTAAAGAAGGGAAATGTTCTAATGGTTGCTGAAGGGGTTGATATATTGCATGTGGAAGCACCTCAACGGCTTCATGGTAAAACAATCAAAGAATCGTTAGTAAGAGAAAAAAGCGGTTGCAGTATTGTTGCACTCGATACGAATAATGATATTGTTATAAACCCGGTACCAACAACCATCATAAAAAAAGGTGATTCGATTATCCTTATAGGCACTGTGGAAGCCGAAGTTGAATTTTTTAAAATATTTGCCGATTAAAATTAGCTGTCTTTCACTCTCTGAAAGAACAGGAAAGAGTCATAAATTTTCCTTTTGATTAGGCAGCGTAAAATAAAATATGCTTCCTTTTCCCGGTTCGCTTTCTACCGATATTTTACCGGCATGCATTTCGACAAATTCCCTGCAAATATGAAGCCCGAGTCCTGTCCCTTTTTCATTATTCGTTCCTTTGGTGGAATCTGTTTTATCAGCATCGAATAGTGAATCAATTTTTTCTGAACTGATGCCAACACCGCTGTCGGCTATAGAAACTTTGACATAATTTTCAGTTGTTACGGCACTAAGGATTATCTTTCCTCCATTGTTTGTAAATTTAACCGAGTTAGAGAGTAGATTCTGGATTATTGATCCAAGCATTTGAGTATCAGCAAAAACAAAAACCGATTTATCAACATCATTTTCGATTTCAATATTTTTCAAATCGGCATTCTGTTTCACATTCCTTATTACTTCGTTTGCTTTCTTAAATAGACTTAAATTTTCGGGATTAAATTTAATCCTTCCTGTTTGCATGCCTGACCACTCGAGCAAATTTTCAAGCAGTGAAAAAACTTCTTTTGCAACATAATTTATATCGGATACAAATTTTTTAATTTCGCTTTTATCTAATTCATCCACATCTTCTTTTAATATTTCAGAATAATTTATAAGCGGATGAAAAGGTCCGCGAAGATCGTGAGCAATAACGGAAAACAGTTTATCTTTTGTGGAGTTTGACTCTTTTAATTTTTCCTCTGACTTTCGCAGTTCTGTTTCTGCTCTCATCTGAGCTGTATTATCGTGCGCAACATATAGAACAGAGTTTTCAGATACGTACGAAATTCTTGCATGAAACCAATATTCTGTTTTATCTATTAATAAAGGGTAGTCTATCGGGATCATTTTTTTTGAAGAAAAACATTTAGTAATTGCATTCATAAAAAACTCTGTCTCCTCACGGTCAAATACTTCGGATAAAGTTTTGCCAATTAAAAAAGAGGGTGAGTTTACTAACAGTTTTTCATTTGTCGGAGCAATTTTAACATATCTGCCTGCTCTATCAAATTCAATTATAAGATCCTGCATGGAACCGAAAAGTGCTTTTAATTCCTTTTCATGCGCTCTTATTTTAATAATGGCTTTGGAAAGAAGCCAGATTAAAATACTGATTATTAGAGCGCTAATATATAACAATACGGTAATAACTTCGATTTTACTTACAAATGGTTCCCATCCATTAATCGGTTCACCCGCCAAAGCCCAGCTTCCCGTGGGCAGAAGCACGTCAACAATCACCGGGTCCTGGCTGAAAATTTTATCATCGCCCCAAAAACATTTACCATTTTTTCCGGTGCCGTCAAACCCGCGCAAAGCAAATTTGTATTTACTCCCTTCCGGTTGAAGATTTATCTCGTTAAACAACCTGTCTTTTAGAATTACAATATCCGTTACACCCCAAAATTTTGAGGTATCATTTTCTGTTCTTGTAAATATTGGCGTGTAGCTTATAAAAGCGACTCCTCCCTCAACTAATTCAACCGGGCCAGCTATAAATGTATTTCTTGTTCTTATAGTACTTTCAACAATTTTTCTTCTAAAGGGATGCTCCAGCAAATTTAAACCTATTGCGGCTTCGTGACCAGCGTAAGGGTAAATTGCACCGAGAATACAATTTTTGGAAAGTGACATTGAATTAATTACGGAATCTTTGTTTATTAATTCTTCAGCTAATCGGGTGAAAGTTTGATTGGTTATATTCGGATTGATTGACACAAAGGCTGCGATTCCCTTAGTATAATAAATTCTTGAGTAGAGCGCTTTTTCTAAAAGGGATTTTTTTAATATTAACAATTCAAGAAGTTTTCCTTTTTCATCTTTCTCTTTTTTATCGTTGTTAATCTCGGTGTACTGCATAATAACAAATACAAAAACTAAAAATGAAATTAACGCAATCAGCACCGGCTGGTATTTTATATTTTTTAACTTCTTCATCATACTTTTTATATAATCCAATCTCCACTCTATTTTTTAGGATGGAAATAAGATGGTAATCGGCTACAAACTATTTATAAAAAATCATGCGCAAATTTACAAATGTATTCTCTAATCCGCACTCTTCGCTGTTTCCCGATTATTAAAATCAAGCTAAATGGTTGAACTAAAAAATGCAACTCTATTAATTGAGCAGTGGTTAAAAGTTTTATGAATTGAAAGTAAACCAAATTTCAATTGGGGGTTCAGTGCCGATATTTTGTTTATAGTTATTTACTGCTGATGATTAACGAAACCGTATTCGAGAGCGGATTGGGAAGGAGCCAAAAAACAACTGTTTATTTTAAGGGTAGACAATAGATAAGAAAAAACGGCGGTTTCGGAAAAATATTTATTTCTTTTTCGTTAACAATTGCATGCGTGAATTTTCATCCCTTTGTTGCGAACCCGGTTATCTATTGCCAAACTAATCATCAACCAAATAGCCAAATTATTCTAACAATTCTTTATTAACTTTGTAACAATAATTTATAACAGTTTTAACGGTGAAAAATGAAAACCATAATAGAACCATTCAAAATAAAATCGGTAGAACCTATCCGGTTTACAACAAAAGAAGAGCGTATTGTAATGTTGAAAAACGCGGGTTACAACCCGTTTTTGCTCCGCGCCGATGATGTGTTAATTGATTTATTAACGGACAGCGGCACAAGCGCGATGAGCAGCGAACAGTGGGCTGGTATTATGCGGGGCGACGAATCTTACGCAGGCTCACGAAGTTTTTTCCGTTTTGAAGACGCCGTAAAAAAAATAACCGGACTTAAGTACATCATCCCAACTCATCAGGGAAGAGCAGCCGAAAAAATTCTTTTTTCAATCACAGGCGGTAAAGGCAAATATTTCCCTAATAATACACACTTCGATACTACGCGCGCTAATGTAGAGTTTTCCGGCGCCGAAGCGGTAGATTTGTTAAACGAAACAGGTAAACATCCAGAAATACGCGCTGATTTTAAGGGCGATATGGATGTTGAAAAACTTGAAGATTTTATCGTGCAGACCGGGGCAGAAAATATTCCTCTTTGCATGTTAACCGTTACTAACAACTCCGGCGGCGGGCAGCCCGTTTCGATGAAAAACATACGCGAAGTAAGCGCAGTGTGTAAAAAGAATGGAATACCCCTTTTCCTTGATGCCTGCCGTTTTGCAGAGAACGCTTATTTTATAAAAATGAGGGAAGAAGGTTATGCCGACAAATCTGTTCTTGAGATTGCGCAGGAAATGTTCTCCTATGCCGATGGCGCGACGATGAGCGCAAAAAAAGACGCGCTTGTAAACATTGGCGGGTTTCTCGCTTTAAATGATGATGAACTTGCAATGAAGTGCCGTAACCTGCTTATTGTAACAGAAGGATTTCCTACTTACGGCGGACTTGCCGGGAGAGACCTTGAGGCAGTTGCGCAAGGGCTTGAAGAAGTTGTTGACGAACATTATCTTCAATATAGAATTAGAAGCGTTGAATATCTTGGCGAAAAACTCGTAGCCGCGGGCGTACCTATTATTGAACCGCCCGGAGGACATGCAATTTATCTCGACGCTAAAAGGTTTGTCCCAAATATTCCCCAGGAACAATTTCCCGGGCAGTCAGTTACCTGCGAGCTTTATATTGAAGGCGGGATACGTGCAGTTGAAATCGGCAGTGTTATGTTCGGTAAATATGATAACTCAGGCAAATTAATTCCGCCATCGATGGAACTTGTTCGGCTTGCAATTCCACGCCGGGTTTATACTCAAAGTCATATCGATTATGTACTCGAAGTTATTCTTGAAGTATTTAAGAATCGTGATAAACTTAAAGGATACAAAATAACTTATGAAGCTCCGATGCTGCGGCATTTTACTGCACAGTTTGAACAGATATAATAATACCTTAACACTAATATTTTTGTAATATATGGTAGAATATTTGCAAACTTAAAGACTAAAAAGCATTAATGAATGATCAGTTAGCTAACGGATGCATGGATGAATGAAGATGCATGGATGAATGAAGATGCATGGATGAATGTTTTTCATTCAACCATTCAATCACTTATCTCAAATAATTTGGTTCTGGCTTGTTCAGGTTAGGTTTCAGATTAATAAAAGGAGATACTTCCATGAAAACAGTTTTTCAATTTTTGCTGTTAATGTTTGCAATCTCATTGATCGCGATAAACTTGCAAGCACAGTGGGCGCCAACCAACGGACTCTACGGCGGAAAAATTTATTGCTTTGCTGTCTCGGGAACGAATCTATTTGCCGGAACTTATGGCGGCGGAGTTTTTCTATCAACCAACAACGGCACAAGCT